>JAFGPQ010000023.1 GCA_016936115.1 Spirochaetales bacterium
TATTGCTCCGAAAGCCGTTTCTGGGTTACCCATCAGGGCGATCTCTCCGCCGCCGGCAAATAACTTCGAGAAAAAAGTAGGCAGCCCGAATTCGGGATTATAGATAAATTTCCAGATGATACCGGAAACGATTTCCGCCAGTATGTAGGGAAAAAAGAAGATACTCCTCAGAAAGGATTCTCCCCGGAATTGGTTTCTGCCCAGAAGCAGGGCGAAGAAAAATGCCAGGGGAAGCTGAATCAGGAGTGAGACTATGATCACCTTGATATTATTGGTGAAGGCTTTCTGAAAAACCCTGTCCAACAATATGAGTTTAAAATTTTCGAAACCCGTAAACCGGGTAAGGGGACCAATGCCGTTCCAGCGGAAGAGGGAGTAATACCCGGCCTGAACCACGGGAATAAGCACAAAAAGGATAAACAAAAGCAGCGCCGGAAAGAGAAGGAATGAGAGGAGCGCCGTTTTTTTCATAATATTTGATTTCATGTTACCTAACCGAATGAATGGGATAAAAAAAGGCTTCCGCCGGAGAGGAAAAAGCCGGCGGAAGCCATCGGGAAACTATTAGCGATTAGCCGCCCAGGCGTCCTGGATGGACGCGGCGCACTCTTTCGGAGTTACGGCGCCCGCGAAAAGAGCCGCAGCCGCATCATTAACCGCTGCTCCCACGGCCGGGGGAAGAAGCTGATCGTAGTAGAGCTGATAATAATCCGCCGCATTGATGGTCTTGACCATCTTCTGGGCATTCTCATTACCCGCCAGTACTTCTTCCGCTCCCGCAACAACGGGAATGGAACCCTCCGCGTCGGATATGGCCATATTGTTTTCCTTTGTCAGGAAAAACTTGAGCATGTCATAGGCCGCGTCCGGGGCATCCTTACCAAGGACATAACCGCCGCCCCCGCCCATGACGTCGGTAGATTTTCCGGCTCCCCCTTTAACGGAGGGAAAGGGAAACCAGCCTAGGGCGTCGCCGATGCCCTTACCGTCAACCGCATTGGCCACCTGTACACCGGGCGCCCACTGTCCCATGAGCTCCATGGCAGCTTTACCATTACCCATCTGGGCTCCTTCGTCGTCATAGGTGGAACCAAGGAATCCCGTCTGGAACGGTTCAAGGGCAATAAGCTGCTGCAGCAGTTCACCCGCTTTGACAAAGGAAGCATCCGCGAAGGAGCCGCTTCCGCCGTAAGCCTTTTCGAAAGCCGGTTTCCCCCCGGTTCTCATGGCGAGGTAGACCCACCAAAAATGGGCGGGCCATTTGTCTCCGGCACCCAGGGCGATGGGAGTATAGCCGGCAGCTTTGATTTTCGCAACCGCCGCCAGAAGTTCTTCCCAGGTCTGGGGTTCTGCAACGCCGACGGCCTTAAAAATATCCTTGTTATACCAGAAACCTACCGCACCCATGTCGTAGGGAGCACCGTAGTACTTTCCCTGATAGCTGTAAACGCTCATGGCTCCCGCACCTATGACACCGTCAAAATCTTTCTTGACCTTGTCCGTCACATCCCTGAGCATTCCCGCCTGGGCGTACTCGGCCATAACTCCGCCGCCCCAGGAGTGAAACAGATCCGGGGGATTTCCCGCCTGTATTGTGACCTGTATTTTCTGCTTGAACGCTTCATTCTCCAGCATGACAAGATCTACGGTTACACCGGGATTATCCGCTTCGAATTTTGTGATCATGTCCTTTCTGACCTTTTCCCGGGGATCATCCACACCGCCGCCGCCGGACAGGGCCCACCAGGTAAAGGACGTACCCTTACTGTCGGAAGACGCTCCGCTTTTACCGTTGGCGCTAACTAATGTGCTGAACAGCATCAGCAGGACAAGAAAAAAACAGAATTTTGCTTTTCCCATAAATCAACCTCCTATAAAACTTGTGGCCATTATAAAGCCACCTTCAATGAGAAGGTAGAGGTCGAAAATCTGAATTTTACTAGGTAGAACTACCTATGTGTCTCTGTATGGCGAACCGCCGGACCTGCCGGGCCGTGTCCATGTCCAGTTTCTCCTTAAGATGATCCCGGTAGGTATGGATAGTTTTTACGGAAAGATTAAGCTTTTCAGCGATCTCCGTGGCGCCGAACCCCTGTCCGATAAGATCGAGGATTTCCCTTTCCCGGGGGCTGAGGGAATCCAGACGGCTTTGATCGTCATTCCTTATCCGATCGAAGCGAGCATCGAGGATCTGCTGTTTCATTCGGGCAGAGAGAAAGCGCTCCCCCCGTAGCACAGTCTCAACCGCATCCAGTATCTCCTCGGGAGGCGCGTGTTTCATCACATAGCCCAGGGCGCCCGCTTCCAGAGATTTTTCGGCAAATGAGGATTCATCATGCATGGAGAGAACGAGGGCTACGGGCGGATTTTCCCTTTCCGAGAGGAGGTTCAACAGTTCCAGTCCGTCCCTGTCCTTAAGGGAGATATCCACAATCATTATATGGAATTCCTTTTCCCTGAGTAAAGCAACCGCCTCATCCCAATCTCCCGCTTCCCCTGTCACCCTGTAATTATCAATCGTCTCAAGAAGAGAAGCAAGCCCCTGTCTGAATACGGGATGGTCATCCACTAAAAGAAAACTACGTTCCATTCACAAATCCTCTGCAGTATACAACGGTACCCCGGTCTCCCGTTTCTATATCCACGGTAACCCCGATACGCCTCCCCCTGTACGACATGATTCTCAAGCCCATTCCCCCTTTCTCCTCTGAAGAAAAACCGCTGCCCCGATCCTGAACACTCAGAATAAAGGACTTATCCGACGATCGGGAGTCTTCCTTCAGGGCAACAGATATTTCCCTGCATCCGGAATGTTTAATCCCATTATTCAAGGCTTCCTGGGCAATACGGTATAATCCTATCGTCTTTTCAGGAGAAAGGGAATCGCAGATATGACTTCCCTCATATTCAATAGTGACGCCGTAGGATTGCGACATATCACGGCAAAGAGAACGAAGAGCCCTGTCGAACCCCTCTTCTTTAATGCCCAGGGGAACCAGCCCCTTAACGATCCGTTTTGATCGGACAATGGCATCATTCAGCATCTCCCTCACATCTTCCATGGAGTGAGCCAGATCGCTCTGGGTGTCATCCAGACGGCGCATGACCGCACTGAGGCGAAGGGATGTTCCCGCGAGAAACTGGCAGAGATCATCGTGCAGATCCTGCCCGATCCGTTCCATGGTATGCCGTGAGATTTCCAGAACCTCCTCTTCCAGCATTTTCCTCTGCTCAATCTCCTTACGCAGGTTCCTGTTGGCCCGGGTTAATTCGGCGGTACGCCTTTTCACTTCCTCCATAAGACCCTGCTCATGGTGCTTAACCTGTTCCCAGAGAATCGCCCCCTGAAGGGAGCTGGCGATCTGCCTTGTCAGAGTTTCATAAATCTCAGTATCAGGGTGATTACCGGGAAGAAGCAGATGACCCAAGACCTGGTTCTGAAAAGCCAGGGGGGTGAACATCCAGTTCCGGCACTTCGTTCTCTTGAATTTCTCACTTATGGCAGGGAGTATCTCCCGGGAAGGGAAGATTTGCCCCTCTCCTTCAACTCTGATCCCCTCTGCGAGTTCGAAAACGAGTTTTGACAGGTTTTCCTCTCCCCTTTTCTCATAGAGTACCAGATAGGCATAACGGAAACCCAATAGACACAGTCCCCGGGCTAGTTGGGCAAAAAGGGTTTCGAGTTCAAAGGAAGCGGAGAGAGTGATTCCCACATTCCGCAATAAATCCCCTCTTTCCTGCTCTTTGAGAAAGCCATGCACCAATTGGCGCGTGCGGCTCTCCCACTCTTCCCCGGGGTCATCTACCCTCTTTGAATCTACTTGCCGATTATTCCATCCAGGCATGACAGGCCGACAGGAGCATGAATGTCGTATCAGGATATCACAGTTCAAATTCAGATCCCGGGAAGAAGCTCCGCCCATTATGCGGTATAGTTCTCTGACCGCGGTCTCTCCGAGGAGATAGAGGGGCTGGATAACCGTAGACAAGGGGGGCGTACAGTAGGCGGCTTCTTCAATTCCATCAAAGCCGCTCACTTTGATTTTGCCGGGGATATCAATGCCCCGGGCGGTCAGCTCCTCCATGGCGCCGATGGCCATTCTGTCATTCAGACAGATGAGGGCGTCATAGTCGAATTCACCGGAGAAAAGTGCTCCTACCCCGTCAATTCCGGATTCCTTATCAAAGCGCCCATAGAAGATATCCTCTTCATTGAGATGGATTCCCCTGGCATGAAGGGTCTCTTTAACCACCCGGCATCTTTGTTCAGACTCGGGATGCAGCCGGGGGCCCGCAATCAGGGCGAAGCGGCGGCAATTATGTTCATCCACATAATGGTCCACCATGTCCCTCATACCGGAACTGCCGTCAACACAGACGCTTCCCGCGCCGTCCATGGTCATTCCTATGGATATTTTGGGGATGTGGGGACGGGTTTCGAAAAGAGCTTTTACCCTGTCCGGATTCATATAAGTGGAGATGGTGGAAGAGACGACGATGACCCCGTCAAAATTATCCGAATGGGCCAGACCGTAGAAGGGATAGGAAATATGGGTCTCTCTGTAGGGTATCCCGGAGCGGGAACCCATGAAACAGATAAGGAATTTATCAGATTTCTCTGCCTCTTCCCTAATCCCTTTCCAGAGTTCCGCCTGGTAGGACTCATTTATCTCCGCCCCTAGGACAGCGATGAGATTATGGCTTCTCATGCATGACTTCCTCCCCCGCCCGCAAAGGGACAGTGAATAACATTATATTTCAGGGGAAGGAAGAAATCTACATCTATTTCTTGCAGATCGTCCTGTCGATCAGGCGGAGTCCCTGCCGGACTTGAGGAGGGCGAAAGGATTGTACGTTTCTGTACCCACCACGTCGGCATTCTCGTACTTCTTAAGTTTTCTGACAATGAATACCGTAAGAGGGGTCATTACCACTTCAACGGCTGTTTTAAGCAGCCACTGGGTAAAAATGAGGGAAACGAGCAGTTCCACTGGGAATATGCCAAAGACGACTCCCACGCTGACGAAAACCGCCGTATCCAGTAACTCTCCCACGAAGGTGGAGGCGATTGTTCTAAGGGGAAGCCATTTATGTTCCGGATCCCATTTTACCATCCACTCTTTCATCCGGGCCATGATAAAGGAGTTGGAGAAACTGCCCACCCAGTAGCCGGCCATGGAAGCTGAAACCAGTCCGGGAGTAGCTCCCAGGACGGTGGCAAAGGAGTCCTGATAGGTGAAGTATTCACTGTGGGGAAGCTTTACGGCAAACATGAAAATGACCGCGGCCAGAATATTGAAACCGAAGCCGTACCAGATGACCCGTCGTGACGTATGGTAGCCCCAGACTTCGACCAGAATATCTCCGAATATATAGAGAAGGGGGAAAAGAAGCAGGGTTCCCGTATCCATGGACCAAAAGATTCCCAGGAATTCCACTTCGAAGAATTTCTGAGATACGATGTTGGATACGATCAGAAGGCCGACGAAACCGGCGATAACCAGCTCGAGAAAGCTGAATTTTGTTTTGGACATGACTGTCCCTCCTTAGTTTTAATTTTTAACGAGCGGGGGTGCCTAATAACCGGCTCGGCCTGTTTTACTTTACAGGCAAACAGAAAGAATATACCCTAATCGGTAAGTTCAGTCAATATAATGAAAAAAGGCGCCCCGTAGGACGCCTTCACTATCAGACTCTCACCCAGACGAGCATCTCCCCGTCCTGCCTGTTATTCCAGGCATAATAGGGGATGAATTTCAGATCCGTCGCTTCGGTGCGGGGCGCCTGATCTGAATAGAGAGACTCCCCTGCTACGGTTTCCCTTACCCCTTTAGCGGTAATTCGTGATACTCCCTTAAGAAGTGAACCGTCATATTCGACATGGAAGTGCGCATCATCCTTAAGAATAAGGGAACTCAGGTTACTCCCGTTATCCGCTTCTTCCAGGCAATAAACCACAGGCCCCCTTACCACCGCCGCCTTGCCGGCGTTTTCCTGCAGCTCGGTCAGGGAATACATGGTCTTGACGGGCATATCCATCACGAGTTCCACCCTGTCCCCATCGATCCAGCTGCGGTCAATAGTCAGATAATCCTTTACCAGACAGGCCTGCTCTTCCTGCTCGTTTATCATAACCTTCCAGGAATCACACCAGCCGGGCTTACGCAGCTTAAGTGAGAACTTCTGTCCCGAAGCGCCACCAACAGCTATTGAAACGGTTCCCTCCCAGGGATAATTCGTTTTCTGTTCCAATTGGATCGGATTCCCCTGCGCCTCATATTGGTACCGGCTGCCAGCATAAAGATTGATACCCACTCCCCCTTCATCCTGAAAATAGACATACTGACCGATGGAGGTCATAAGCCGGGCCAGATTGGGAGGGCAGCAGGCGCACTTGAACCATTTCTGTCTTACGGGCATGACATGTTCCTTATCGTGCCTTCTATTACAGCTTTCCGGCTTCACCTCAAGAGGGTTTACATAGAAGAAACGGTTCCCGTCTTCAGACATGCCGCTCAGGACACCATTATAGAGGGCCTGCTCGATAACATCGGCATATTGGCTCTCCCCGTCCATGAGGAACATGCGAAGGGCCCAGAAAACCAGACCTATGGAGGCGCATGTTTCATTATAGGCCGTATCGTTAGGCATGTCGAAATCGAAGGTGAACGCTTCCTGATAGCCGCTCGATCCGATTCCGCCGGTAATATACATCTGTCTGTTCGTTACATTCTCCCAGAGCGTACGGCAGGCTTTCTTAAGGGATTCATCCCCCGTTTCCCGGGCCAGATCGGCCATGGCCGTATACATATAAACAGCGCGTACCGCATGGCCGATTGCCTTATCCTGTTCTCTTACGGGCAGATGGGCCTGGTTGTAATCATCCTGCCAGGTCGCAAAGGGAGACCAGTGGTTTGTACGGCCCCGCTTCTCCCACTCCTCCAGGAAGTAATTGGGTTTCTGTCCCCTTTCGTTAATGAAATAGGCCGCCAGATTCATGTGCCGGGGTTCGCCGGTTACATCGTACAGACGCATGAGAGCCAGCTCGATTTCCTGATGACCGGGATAACCTTTCTTTTTACCCTCATCGGGACCGAACAAACTGTCGATGAGATCAATGAAGCGGATCATCACATCAAGCAGCTTTCTCTCCGATGTGGCATGATAATAAGCCACCGCCGCTTCCAGCATGTGTCCCGCACAGTAAAGCTCATGGCATTCCCGCAGATTGGTCCAGCGGTTTCCCGGTTCTTTCACCGAGTAGTAGGTATTGAGATACCCATCCTCCTGCTGAGCCATAGCTATAATATCGATGACTTCATCGGCCCTTTTCTTTAATTCTTTATTGGAATTGACAGCCAGTTGGTAAGCCACAGCCTCAAGCCACTTAGCCACGTCGCTGTCCTGGAAAACCATGCCGTGAAATTCTCCGGTGGATAAGCCGGCTGCAATTTTAAAATTCTCGATGGCATGGCTCGGCTCACTGTCATCCAGTTCATCATTCAGAGCTTTCCACTGATAGGGAATGACGCTCCTGAGAACGGTGTCGTATTTTTCCCCGAGAAGTCCCCCGGTGACCTTTACCCTCTTCAGATCGACAATTTTAATTTTCTTTGAATTTTCTGCCATAGTGATTTCCTAACATTATCCTTTTAATCCGGAAAGGGTTACTCCCCGTACGAAATATTCCTGCGCCGCGATGAAAGCGACAAGAACCGGTATCAAGCTAATGACCGTACCCGCCATGAGTACGGGCCAGTCTGTGGAATACATTCCCTGCATGGTGGCCAGCCCCAGGGGCACGGTCATTTTGGGTATGGAATTGATAAAAACCAGGGGCCTGATAAAATCATTCCAGATTCCCATGAACGTGAATACCCCCAATGTGGCCAGGGCCGGTTTCGTCAGGGGCAAGAAGATCATAAGATAGATCATGGCCGGATTGCACCCGTCTATCCGGGCGGCATTTTCCAACTCCTCCGGTATAGTCAGAAAAAACTGACGCATAAGGAAGGTTCCGAAAGCGGAAACCAGACTGGGGATGATTATGGAGAGATGGGAATCGATCCATCCGAAATATTTCATAATCAGAAAAGTCGGTACCAGGGTCACATGAAAAGGTACGATCAATGTCCCCAGGTAAAGGGAAAACAGGGCTTCCCTGCCCTTGAATTTAATGCGGGAAAAGGCGAATCCCGCCATGGAACTGGTCAGGAGCTGTGCAAAAACCACGAAAAAGGAGATCTTTATACTGTTCAGAAAAAAGAGTCCGAAGGGATAGCGGTCGGAGACTTTCAGATAATTCTGCCAGATTATTTTATCTCCGAAAAAGGTCGGAGGAAAGACGAAGACCTCCTTGAGGGCTTTGAAAGAGGTACTGACCATCCAGAAAAAGGGTATAACCATGGTCAGAGCTCCGGCTATGAGAATCAGATGGTAAATGGCTGCGGTTCTTTTGTTTTTCATTGTTCTCCCCCTAATAGATGACCCAGTTATCTGAGAATTTCATTTGCAGCATGGTTATCAGGAATACGAGGAAGAAAAGAATATAGGCGATGGCACTGGCATTCCCCATCTTGAAGTATTCAAAGGCGTTCTGATAAAGATAGTGGACCAATACCGATGTGGACCGGGCCGGCCCTCCTTCGGTCATAATAAAAACCTGATCAAATACCTGAAAGGAGTTGATGATGGACATGACCACTACAAAAAAAGTTGTGGAAGACAACAGGGGCACGGTGATGCGGCTGAACTGGGTCCACTTTCCCGCCCCGTCTATTTCGGCGGCTTCATAATAAGTGCTTGGTATGCCCTGCAATCCGGCAAGAAACAGAAGCATATTGAATCCGAGCTGCTTCCAGATACTGGTTACCATAACCGCGGGCATGGCCCATTTCGTACTGCTGAGCCAGCTGGGACCTCTAATGCCGATAAGACTCAGGAGATAATTCAATAAACCGAACTCTGCATTATACAGCCACTGCCAGACAACGGCGACTGCCACATAGGATGATATTACGGGCAGGAAATAAAGGGCCCGGTAAATCTTCATACCCCTAAGCTTTTTGTTCAGGGCAATCGCCAGAAGAAGGGACAGGGCGATACCGACCGGTACTGTACCCAGGGTATAGTAAACCGTATTCCAGAGGACTCTCAGGAATACCTGATCATGGAACAGACCGATATAATTTTTGAATCCCACCCATTTCATAGGGCTCAGAAGGTCCCATTCGACGAAACTTAGACCGAATGAGGCCACCACGGGTATCAGCAGGAAGGCCAGAAAACCTAAGAGATTAGGCGCCAGGAAGATGAAGGCCCAGAAGTTGTTACTTTGAGCTAACTTTTTCATACTCATGAGATACTCCCTCAGAGCCGCCTCCCCGCAGGGAAGCGGCGGATGCGTTATTTAGAGATTTGCGGTGCGCTTATCGATATTGGCCATCATCTCGTCGACGGAAGTATCGCCGGCATAGAAACGATCCTTCTCTTCGTTGATAATGTCATAGGCTTCGCGGTTAGCCACAACACCGGGCCAGAGCTTGCCGTAACTGGTGAAGTACTTCACGATATTGCCGAAATCTTCGGGATAAACGTCTGGATTGATCCATTTGGAAAGATTTTCTTCCTTGTAAAGCTCCTTTCTGTTGGGAAGCCACAGACCGGCTCTGATATTAGAGAGCTGATAATCCTCGGATGAGAGGAATTTGATGAGCTTCCAGGCTTCCTCGGGATGTTTCGTCTTGGCCCAGGCGGCGTGCAGATGGGCCTGACCAACGGTGGCCGGTTTGTCAAATATGGGAAGAACACCGATGCCGATGGGGAAATCCATAGTAGCCAACTGCTGAAGAGCCCAGGATCCGTCGACCATCATGGCGACACGGCCGGTCTGAAGCATCTGGGCAGCGCTCATACCGCTCTGCTCCACAAAGGCCACGTCCGGAGCTACATGATGCTTGAATCGAAGATCACGGATAGCGTTGAATACTTCCTTGGACTGGGAGCTGTTCAGAGTGACTTTGCTATAGTCATCACTAAGAACACTGCCGCCGTTGGACATGACCATGGGAGGGAATACCCAGCCCCAGGCCACTTCAAATCCGGTGGCGCCGAACTGGGTTGTCCGGTTCCCGTCGGTTATGGTCAATTTCTTAGCTACGTCCACAAATTCATCCCAGGTCCAGGCTTTGTCCGGATCGCTGGGAGGATAGGAAAGCCCAGCCGCATCGAAAAGATCCTTGTTGTAGAACATAACCGGAGAAACGTTACAGCTGCTTATACCGTAGACCCTGTCGCCGATGAGCATTTTTTCCTGAACCAGGGGGATAAACTCATCGATATTCAGTTCCTGATTCATGTGATCCGTAATATCAAGAAGAACATTTCGCTTCTGAAAAGCACGGTACTGATCGGCGGCGATAAAGAAAACATCCGGTGCGGAATCGCCCGCCATCATGGTCAGAAGCTTGGCCACATAGTCTCCGGCCACAGGGGTATACTCCACTTTGATACCCGGATTCTGCTGTTCGAAAACTGCCAGCCCGTTTTTCACACTCTCCGTTTCGAGGGGGCTTGCTTCCCACCCCATAAACTTCAGGGTGGTTACACCGCTGCGGCTTTCGCTCCCCTTTGCATCACTCTTGCCTTCAGCCGTTACTGAAGCCGCTGCCAATAACAGAGTTATCAGCACTACGAGAATCTTTTTCATTGATCCACTCCCTTAAAATATTTATAAAACGGATGCCCTGTCCCGTAGTTATGGTACAGGCAAACCGCCCTATTGAAATGTGGTGATCGTCTCCCCTTCCATGAATTCTGTGGGGATCGCAATTTTTATAGGATAGCTTCGTTTCCCGCCCAGCTGTTCGTAGAAGAGACGGAAGGCAGTATCCCCCATGGCCATGGCTCTCACATACATTGTAGAAAGTGCCGGTTTATATTGGCGGGCCGTGAAGATTCCATCAAAACCGATAACCGAAAGGTCACCGGGAATACTCAATCCCCGTTCCCGTGCGGCATTACAGACACCAATGGCCAAAAGGTCGGAAGCTGCTACCACGGCGGAAGGTCTCTCGTTCAGATCCAGAAGCTGATTCATGAAAGAATAACCGTCCGACTGTAACCAATTGGTATCTATTACGTAATCCGGGTCTATTCGCAAACCAGCCCGTTCCATAGCCTTTCTGTAACCTGCTTTTCTTTCAACCGCAGGCAGACTGTTTACGGACCCTCCGATAAAGGCAATCTTCCTGTGCCCCCGGGCAATCAGCTGCTCCGTACTGAACTGGGTGCCGTTGCTGTTGTCTATGATAACCGTATCCGTATTGATGGCATCCACAGAAGGACTAACAAGGACCAGGGGCAGGCCCAAATCCATAAGGTGTTCCAGAAAGAGAGGGTCATGAAGCTCACCGCAGATAATCCCGTCGATTTTACCATTGAGGGCTTTAAGGGAATCCCAGTTTTTATCCTTCTCATTTATCGTTTTCACCAGACAGAGATAGCCCTTTCTCTCAGCTCCTATTTCTATACCGGAAAGAACATTAGGATAAAAGACATCATCGGTGAGGAATGAGTCGAATTTTAACTGGGAATGCATACAGCGCAAAAAGAGAACCGTACCAGTCTGCTGTGAACTCTGAACAGGCTTTTCGGTGACAAAAGTGCCCTTCCCCGGTTTTTTTACAAGGATGCCATTGCCTACCAGATCATCGATAGCCCTTCTGACAGTGGTGCGGCTCGTTTCATACTTAAGACAGAGGTCACGCTCTGAGGGAATGATCGATCCGGGAACATAAATCCCCTCTTCAATTAGTTCGGTAAGTGTATCAGCTAGTTTTCTATAATCAAAATCCAAAATAATACCTGTTATAACCAGTCTGTATATTTCACTTATATCTACATGTGATAATGACTGGTAATTACCGGTATTCTACCACGAAATAGTGGTATGTCAAGATTAATCTTTTAGAAAGGCTGTTTTGGGTTGATTCAAAGAGTCTTTATGAGTGATATTCGCTGCTCAACCCGGGCTTGGCAGGATAGATCATCCAGGGAGAAACGGGTACACCGATCAGTTGCGGCAGCCATGGCAAATAAGAGGACTTTCTCCCACTCCCAGGACTGCTCCAGACCATGGCAGAAAGCACCGTGGAAGGTATCCCCTGCGCCGTTACTGTTGACTACCCTTACCGGTTCGGGAAGATAGGTGCGGTATATATACTTAGAAAAGTAATGCAGCTTTTCAGAGCCGTTTGTCATAATGAAATTCTCCACACCCCTTTTGAGAAAAAAGGCTCCCAGTTTATTGACATCTTCCTCTCCCGCAAAGGCAGCTGCCCATCCATAGGAAGGGATCAGGTAGTCGATATGGGGAAAGAAATTTTCAAGCTCAACGGCAAGATGGGAAGGACTTACATCCATGACAGTGATTACCCCTCTCTCCTTTGCCTCTTTCAGAAGACCTGATGTTCCTTCCATGACCGTACAGTCTATGAGAAGAATATCCCCCTCTGAGAATGAAAAAGAAAAATCACCGGCACTTTTATTCTTGATCTGCCGGCAGGACATAATGGAGCGAATATCCTGATAGAGTATGATGTTACTGTAATCGCTCTTATCTCTGTAGTTTATTCGTTCCCTGTTGATACCGGTCTTCGCCAATTCATCAAGAAGAATCTGTCCTGTTTCATCCCGGCCGATATGGGCATAGAGCATGGTGGGAGAACCGAAATGGTCGGCAGCTTTGAGAGCATTCGCCGCCATTCCGCCCAGAGCGTATTCCGTACCGGTTATATGAACGAGACTATTTTTTTCGGGATAGTGATCTACCCTCATCAGATTATCTAAACAGAGTTTTCCCATACCGTGAATCATGGCTTCAGAATAGGATGGGATGAGGATCTTGGCAATGGTTATTTAATGATTTCCGTTGACAGGAAGATACTTTCAGGATAAAATACCGATCAGAACGTCAACGTTGTCTCATTTGGGGGATTTTTTGCCAACCATTAAGGACATTGCCCGGGAAACGGGATTTTCCTTCAAAACAGTCAGCCGTGCTCTCAACGGTGAGAAAGGGGTTTCGGAGAAATCAGCCACAATTATCAAGAAAAAGGCCGGTGATCTGGGGTATGTGGCAAATTCTCTGGCGGGTAGTCTCAAATCGGGAAAGACAGGTTTGATCGGCATTCTTACCGGACCCCTTGGTCTGGGAATCAAATCCAAAAAGCTCTATGCTATACAACGGGAACTGGAAGATCTGGGAAAGAAATCCCTGCTCTCCTGTTCCGATCTGAACCCGTCAAGCCTTTCAGACAGCCTGCCCGCTTTTTTTTCTCTCGTAGATGCGGTCATCGTGCTTCAGCCTCCCGATGATCCGGGACTATTTACATTACTCAACCAGTTTAATAAACCCATTCTTCTTGTGGACGGTTTTTCCGATGGGATGCCTTCCCTGACAATAGATCGGGAAAGAGGAGTTCTAGAAGCGTTGAGTCGCCTGCATAACAATTACGATAGATTTATTTACCTGAACTCACTCCCCGATCGTTTTTATGACGGTAGATACAAAGGATTTCGCCAGTTTACATCCGCCCTGGATTCCACAAAGGAGTCATTTATTAAAAAAGCCCGGGGGGTAACCTACGAGGACGGACGCCTTGAAGGACATCTCCTGGATGATTCCCTTTTTCAAGGGAAACGCACCCTGATCCTTTGTACGAATGACCAGATGGCCATGGGGCTGATGAAAGGTCTTTATGAAAGGGGCATTTCCGTGCCTGAGCAGGCCGGAGTTATCGGCTTTGACGGAGACGATTACGGCCCCTTCCTCTATAAGAGTCTGGCCACGGTGAAACAGCCTGTAGAGGAGCTGGGTGTCATGGCAGGAGAAATCCTGGAAAATCTGCTCAGGGGAACAGCTAAGAGAATGGTCTACTCACTGACCACCCGTTTTGTCCCCGGTGAATCGGTATAACAACCTGAAAAGGAGAAAATAGAATGAAAAAAAGATATGTCATCGTCGGCCTGGGGAGCCGTTCCAAAATGTTTTCCCAGGCCATTCTCAAGGATTACAAGGATGAAGCGGAGCTGGTGGGATTGTGCGATATCAATATGACCCGTATCGAATGGCACAATAGGAACTTTCAGGAGAAATACGGTATCTCCCCTATCAAAGCTTACCACGCCGCCGATTTTGATAAAATGATCGCGGAGCAGAAGCCGGACAAGGTTATCATCACCACCATGGATAGAACCCATCACCGGTATATTTGCCGGGCCATGGAACTGGGCTGCGACGTCATCACCGAAAAGCCCCTTACCACGGATGCGGAGAAACTCAATCAGATCTACAAAACCAAAGAGAAAACCGGACGGGATCTGACCGTGACCTTCAACTACCGGTACAGCCCCCGGAATACGAAGGTGAAAGAGCTGCTCCATGCGGGAGAGATCGGCGATGTGATCTCCGTTCACTTCGAATGGCTCCTGAATACCAGGCACGGGGCGGATTACTTCCGCCGCTGGCACCGGGACAAGAACAATTCCGGCGGCCTCATGGTGCATAAGTCGACCCATCACTTTGACCTGGTCAACTGGTGGCTGGACGACTACCCGGTAGAGGTCTTCGGGATGGGCCGTCTGGCCTTCTACGGACGGGAAAACGCGGAACTGCGCGGGGAGACCAAGTTCTACGAGCGCTGCCACGGAAGCGAGTTCGCTAAGGACGACCCCTTTGCCCTGAACATGGAAGACAAGGGAGAGATGCAGGGACTCTACCTTGATGCGGAACATGAGGACGGCTACATTCGGGATCAGTCCGTTTTCGGTCATAATATCTCCATAGAGGACACCATGAGCGTGATGGTCAAGTACAACAAGAAGACGGTCATGACCTACGCCCTGAACGCCTACTGCCCCTGGGAGGGCTACCGGGTCAGCTTCAACGGAACCAAGGGACGGCTGGAGATCGAGATCGTGGAGAGCGGCTATGTCTCCAGTTCCAAGTTCGATGAGAACAATCCCGATTTCAATATGATCACAGATCAGAAGCCCGACGAACTGTCCGAGAAAATCACCCTGCAGAAGCTCTGGGAGAAACCTCAGAATATCACCTGGGACGAAGGAGCCGGCGGGCACGGCGGCGGGGACCTGAAGCTGATGCGCGACGTCATCCAGGGCCCCGGCGATGATCCCCTCAAGACGGCGGCCGGTTCTCTTGACGGGGCCAAATCCATACTGGTGGGCTGTGCGGCCAATGAATCCTTCAAGCGGGGTATGCCCGTTATCATAGATGAGCTGTTCCCTCTGAGCGAGTACTGCGAAGAGGAGTAATCACCTCTTTTTTCCAATATCTAGAGCTTCTCCATTGTGGGTGTATTTTTTTTGTTATATTTACCGGAATATATGGTTTTTTTATGAACGGCAAGATATTTTATTTGTATTGTTAAAAGGAGAAATCATGAAAAACAAATTGACTCTTATCGTGATGTTACTATTCATCGCCGCTTCGGGAACATTGCTGTTCGCTCAGGACTGGACGGACTATTCGCCCGCCTTTGAAGAGGGTGATATGGCGATTCAGGCCGGAATCGGTCTTATTCCTACCTTCGGCTATGGTGACAGTACTGTCCCCCCTATTTCCGTCGGATTTGAATATGCCACACCTGTTGCCGACCTACCCCTATCATTCGGCGGCCTCATCGGCTACTCTGCATCAAAAGATGAATATTCCTATTGGAGTTATAGCTGGTCTTATAAATATTCATATATTCTTATTGGTGCCCGTGCATCCTGGCATGTTGATCTGAATGTCGAAAACCTGGATACGTATGCCGGAGTCATGTTGGGGTACAATGTGGTAACCGTCACCGTTGATGGTGATGACACTTTTGCATCAAGCAGTGCAAGCGGAAGCAGCCTCATTTACGGTGGCTATATCGGTGCTAGATACTTTTTTACAGAAAACATAGCAGCGTTTGGAGAACTCGGTTATGGAATGGGGGTTCTGACACTGGGAGCCACATTTAAACTTTAATTCTATTTTTTAGAACAAAAAGCCCGCCGGAGATATTCCCGGCGGGCTTTTTGTTCTATCTGAGAATAATCAGGCTTTCACCAGCCCGATCTTTACCGTTTCTTCACCGGCGGAAGCCTCTGTGGGATTCACCGGCTCCTGCCAGTTCCAGGCGGCGGTGAGTGTCTCCTGCATCAGGTAATCCTCGAAATCCTCCAGGGCATCCTTTACGCCATCGGATCCGAACAGGGTCAGATTGATCCTGTCGGTCACATCCAGATCCGTATCCTTTCTCAGATTTTGTACGGCCCGGACGATATCCCGGACGATTCCTTCCTTGAGAAGCTCCTCGGTGATCTCCGGGTCGAGAGCCACGGTCAGTGAACCTTCGTTGAGAACCTTCAGGCCCTCTTTTTCGGTTCTCTGTACCACGATGGAGTCCGCATTCAGATCCAGAGAGGTTTTATCCTGTCCGTCAAACTCGATACTCAGGACGGCCCCTTCCATCAGGCTGGTGATTTCCGATACGGAAAGCTGTTCTATCCGGGCGGCGGCCACTTTCATGTCCTTGCCCAATTCCCGGCCCAGTACCTTGAAGTTCGCCTTGGCGCTGTATTCCACCAGATCCTCTTCGTTCTCACGGAAGATGACTTCCTTCACATTCAGCTCTTCGGCGATGATCTCGCTCATCTCGTAGAGAATGGTTTTCTCAGCCTTATCCCGGGTTACCAGATGAAGAGCCTTGAGGGGCTGTCTTGTTTTAAGCTTATGCTGGGTCCGCAGAGCCCGTCCCATGGAAACGGCCTGCTGGGTCAGCTCCATCTTCCTTTCCAGTTCCGGATCCCGACGGCTTTCATCGGCCACGGGCCAGTCGGCCAGATGCACCGATTCGGCCATATCCGCTGTCTTGAGATTCCCGTAGATCTCTTCAGTCACAAAGGGAATGAAGGGGGCGGCTACCTTGGTCAGGGTGATGAGGGCGTGCCAGAGGGTCTGGTAGGCCTGATCCTTGTCTCCGTCATTCTCGCTCTTCCAGAAACGGCGGCGGGAACGGCGGATATACCAGTTGTTCAGGGAATCGATAAAAGCCACGATGGGGTCGATGGTGCGCTGCAGATCGTAGGCGTCCAGCTGTTCCGTGGCATTGGCCACCAGCTTCTCCGTTTCCGAGAGCATCCACTTGTCCAGTGGATTGTCCGGACTGACGGGAGCGCTGGTTATGGTACAGCCGTCGATATTGGCGTAGGTGACGAAAAAGCTGTAGGCATTCCACAGGGGAATGATGATGCCCTTGAGAACGTCCCGGACGCCGTCGTCGGAGAAACGGAGCGATTCGGCCTTAACCGCCGGGGAATTCATGAGATAGAGACGCATGGCGTCGGCGGAGTACTCATTGATGATTTCGAGGGGGTCCGTGAAATTCCGCAGGGACTTGGACATCTTCTTGCCGTCCTCCGCCAGGATCAGACCGTTGACTATGACATTCTGGAAGGCGGGCCCGTCGAACAGGGCCGCGGCCAGAATGGTCAGGGTATAGAACCATCCCCGGGTCTGGTCCAGACCTTCGGCGATGAAGTTGGCCGGGAAATTCGCCTCGAACCACTCCTTGTTCTCAAAGGGATAATGCACCTGGGCATAGGGCATAGAGCCCGATTCGAACCAGCAGTCCAGAACCTCGGGAACCCGCTTCATCTTCGAACCGCAGGAACAGGGGATTTCGATTTCATCCACAAAATGCTTGTGCAGGTCATCCGCTTTCACTCCGGACAGCTCTTCCAGTTCGGAGCGGCTGCCGATGCACTTCTTGTCTCCGCAGTCGGGACAGACCCAAATGGGAATGGGATTACCCCAGTAGCGGTTGCGGGAAATGGCCCAGTCCCGGGCGTTCTCCAGCCATTTGCCGAAACGTCCCTGCTGAAGGTGATCCGGTACCCAGCGGATGGTGTTGTTGGAATCGAGCATCTTCTGCTTGATCGGATCAATCCTGACGAACCAGGAACCCACGGCCCGGTAGATAAGGGGGGATTCGCAGCGCCAGCAGTGGGGATAGGGGTGAAGCAGCTGATCCCGTTTGACCAGCTTCCCCTCATCCTTCAGGCGGTTGATGATGTCCTTGTCGCAGTCCTTGACGAACCGGCCCTGGTAATCGGCCACTTCCGCGGTGAACTGACACTCCCCGTCGATGGGACAGGCGGGCTCCACATCGGTATTCCTGAGTACCTCGTAGTCCTCTTCACCGAATCCGGAAGCGGTATGAACGATTCCCGTACCGTCTTCGGTGGTGACATGGTCCCCGTTGTACACCTGAAAGGCGCCCTGCTCTTCCCTGTCGGCGAAATAATCGAAAAGGGGCACGTACTTGAGGCCGAGCCATTCGGAACCCTTCTTCTTCTCGATGATCTCATAGTCCGATTCGTTTTTATAGTAGGCGCTCAGACGGGATTCGGCCAGGATGTAGTACGCTTCCCCGTCCTTGATTTTCACATAATCGATATCCGGTCCCATGCAGACGGCAAGGTTGGAGGGAAGCGTCCAGGGAGTGGTGGTCCAGGCCAGCAGATAGGTGCCGGGCTGATCTTTCACCTGAAAGCGAACGGTAATGGCCGGATCGTGAACGTCCTTGTAACCGCCCAGATTCAGCTCGTGGTTGCTGAGGACCGTGGAACAGCGGGGGCAGTAGGGAAGAATGTAGTGGCCTTCGTAAACCAGCCCTTTCTCCCAAAGCCGCTTGACGACCCACCAGATGGATTCCATATAGTCCGCTTCCATGGTCTTGTAGTCGTGGTCGAAATCGACCCAGCGGCCCGTTCTGGTGATGATATTGCGCCACTCGCCGGTGTAGCGCAGAACAATGGAGCGGCACTTCTCGTTGAAATCGGCCACCCCGTACTCTTCGATCTGAGTTTTGCCGGAGATGCCCAGCTGCTTCTCCATTTCGTATTCAACGGGCAGGCCGTGGCAGTCCCAGCCGAACCGGCGGGAGACGTGCTTGCCTTTCATGGTCTGATAACGGGGGATCACATCCTTGATGGTCCCCGCCAGAATGTGCCCGTAATGGGGCAGTCCGGTCGCAAAGGGAGGGCCGTCGTAAAATACGAAGTCGTCCTTACCCTTCCGTGTCTCCAGGGATTTCTCAAAAATCTTCTCTTCTTCCCAGAATTTCAGGATAGCCTCTTCCATGGCAGGAAAATTCACTCTGGGATCAACCGTTTTGTACATCGTGTTCCTCTTAACCCGTTCGGGTGCAAAATTTAATCAGCCCATTTTACCGGATTAAGGGGAATGGTGCAAGGGTATCAGGAGCCGGTTGCAGCGTAGGCGGCACTAGTCCAGTACTTGACATATATATGAACCCCTGAAAGGGATGCCCCATTATCCAAATCGATTTCAATAGGGTTCGCAAATTTAGGCCAGGAAGTATTAAGATCCCTAGCATCAAGTTGAACAAGCCCATCCATTAGAGAGGTAATCCAGGTTGTGTCCGTATAGTCATTTCCTAAACGATCGTCATCCTCGCCTACATATCCCGATATGCTGATAGGTGCATTAGGAAGAGAGACATCGACCGAAACTGTTGACGTGTACGGCATCGCCGAATTAGCATCTTTATAGGCAGCGGGGATACTGACAACCGGGTCAAGTTTATTTATCAAGCCGATGACTCCGCCGCCTGAGGCTATGTCATAACTGAAATAGCTTGCCTCGGCGCGGCTGAAGGCATCTTCCCCATTGACATCGAAATCCCAGAACCACTCTTCTGAACCGGTTTCATTACTGTCATCTACTTTGATTGCTTCCAACCTGACATTTACGGGCATGAGAAAATTCGTCGTATCGCTGTGCTCTGAATAGTTGCCCGCGCTATCGTATATCCGATAATAAACTTCCCTTAAGCCGGAATTATTTCTCAGAGTGATCGTTCGGCTTGATTGAGGAGTCGTGTCGACTGTCCATGTTGTCTCTCCATCATTCCTGAATTCCTGCTTTACGACACCGTTCAGGTCATAATAGGTAGTGGTAGCAGAAACATAACGAGATTCCGTTTCTGTTTCCAAATAAATATTACCCGATGGAGCTGTTCTATCTACGAAGATATAAACAAAATCCGTCTTTTCCCCTAAAGATAATAGTTTCCCCGATCCCCCGTTGGCTTCCGTATCATAAACCCAGAGATAAAGTGGAAAAGTCCCCTCCGAGTTGAGAATATAACTTGTTTCTATGCTATATGTGGAAGGATTCGCATCAACATCGGTTTTATCGGTAATTAAAGTCCAGCTTGCATAATCTCCCGCATCGAAACTGGATGCATCACTACCAGAAGTACTCAGGAAATACTTGAGGCCCGTAGAGCGGGAAAACTCCAAAAATACAGGTATACTGTTACCGGCCCGATCTGTCTGCATCTCAATATTTGCCACTGTTTCAGTAGTGGACTGCGTGCCAAAGGAAACATTAAAAACCGCATCGCTGCTGGAAGAAAAAGTCCATTGCAGTGGTTCCATTAATTCGCTTCCATCATCACCAACAATGCCATTTATAGTAATGGTTACTGTCTTTGATGCATCAATCCAGGGATTTGGGTCAATGGTCAATTTTTTTAAGCCACTGTTATACTCATAGGTCCAGGAATTAGCAGAATATTGGTTTACGCCCGAATCATCAGAATATGTTACAGATATATTTCCAGAAAATGAGGAAGGATCAACATCTCTATCAAAGCTGACTATAATCTGCGACGTACCGCTTATATCGCTCTCATTCGGCTCCGGCGACAAAGACACCACCTCGATATACCGGCTATTCGCCGCCATGACCACCTCGGTGGCCTCCTTAACCAGATCCACTGGGTTGGAACAGGAGAATACCGCCAGAAGGGCTAATCCGCTTAATATGTTTTTCAATACTTTTTTCATTACTCTTCCTCCTCCCAGTCGTCCAGTCCGATAACCGAACCGTCCGACGCCCGGGTCGTACCTGAATTGCCGCTGTAACGGGCCATCACGGCGGTGGCCATGTCCTGATCTTCCTGCTGAAGACGGGCCAGATAGTTCTGCGCTTCATCGTAGCGGCTCTGGTTATAAAGCAGATCTATGGTGCGGTAAAGGATCTTGGCATTGTTCGGTTTCAGACTCGACGCCTCTTCGTAGAGGGCCAGAGCCCCTTTCCAGTCTTCCCGGATATATTTGATATTGGCCAGATTGACCAGAGAGGGCACGTGCCGTTCTTTTCTTAGGATTTTTCCGAACTCCCCTTCCGCCTTGTCCAGCATGCCCATCTGGGCGTAATAAACAGCCACCCGGTTGGACGTCTCTACATCGGAGAGGCCCTTTTCCCGGCAGGCTTCATATATGCGGGCGATCCGGGGACCGTTGATGTAGTCGTAGAGGGCGCCGATTTCATCGGTGTAACTCTGGACGACCCTTTCCCCGGCGGGATATTGACCTATCATGCCCGCTTCCACGAATCCCACAGGTTCATAAGTCCGCCAGGCTTCCTGTACGGGATAGAGGGCCTGAGACCCGGCGTTGGCCGCTTCGTTCCACTCCTGGGCTCCCCGGCGCCAGGCATCGAGAAATCCCGATTTGACCAGGGTAATCTCCACGGGCATCCAGACTCGGTCGCCCTGAACGATGAGATCCCTTTCAATATCGAAGAAACGCCCGGCCTGAGCCGGTGTAATGCCCATGTCAAAGGCCACGAAGATATGCCCCGGGGTGGTGATGAAGGCGGAGGGAATGCCCACCGCTTCCAGAAGGGCCGCATAAAGGACTGAGATATCGTCGCAGTCCCCCGCCCTGTAGGAGAGAGTCTGATTGGGAAACTGAAGGAAGTCCACCGCCTGCTTATCGGCGGAGTAGTCCGCGAAGGGGGTGGCAGGATCCACCGCATAGCCGATCCCGTAGACGGACATGGTCTGGAACAGGGCCAGGGCGGTGCGGAAATTCTCAGAAACGGGAGGGGCGTAGTCGGAGCGGATCAAAGAGACGGTGTTCTTCGAGAAGCCCAGCACCGAGGGATCCTTGGCGGTAACGAAGGAGGCCGCCTTCCGGTCGTCGTCCCAGGTCATGGCATTCCGATTGTTAATTTCAACGGTCACGGGAAAACTCTGGGAGAAGCTCTTTCCCAGGACTTCCCAGGTTACGAGAAAATCCCCGGGGACCTTGGTCCCTTCGGTAACCCGGAAAATGGAGTCATTGAAGAGGGCGTAGACGGGAAGGGAAATCTCCTCTCCCGGCTTCAGGCTCTCCGCCTTTCCGCTGAGCTTGTAACCGTCCATATACTGATTGGCGTGAAAACTTACTTCCACATTGTCATAGCGCAGGGACTCGCTGTTCTTCACCGAAACCTGTCCCGCGGGATTATCATTGTAGTAGGTAAAGAAGAGAGGAAACACAGGATTCAGCGCCGGGAAAATCTGTATACCCCGGGTCTTTTTCTTTGCCCGCAGGTCCATGGATACGCCCAGATTCACCGAAATGCCGGAGTACAGGGGACCGGAGGGAGTTGTCATGAGGCGGTAGCGCCCTCCCACGCCCAGAGAAACGGAAGGGGTCAATCTGATATCCGCCTCTGCGCCGGCGGCGATCTGGGGATTGATCACGCTGCCCCTGTCGCTCACGGCGTAATAGAGCCCGCCGCCGCCGAAGGCTTTGAGGACAAGGCGGGAGGCCAGTTCCTGACGAAATCCCAGGGATACCGCGGGAGAGAGCATGGTAATGCCCGCGTTGGAGTTGTTGAGGGGCATGTAGTCCAGATCAAGGGAGGGACGAAGGAACAGAAACGGCAGGCCGGAGCTGTAAAGGTCCCCTTCAAAAGCGGTTCCTCCTCCCATGGTATAGAGATTCAGATCTCCGTCGACCACGGGCCCCAGGGGAATAGACAGGGTCGGGCTGACGGTCAGCTCGCTCTCTATGCTCTGGCAGGGGGCTTGTAAAAGAACGGCAGTCATCATTATACCCGCCGGAATCAGATTTCTTATGGTGAATTTCATATTAACTTCCTTAAATCATTTCCTGATTTTCACCGGCAATTCATACTTAATAGCTAATATATCTCTCTTTCACAAGGATTTCCCGAATGAAAGGGCGATTCCTCTCAAAAAATCCGCTTGACTTTTCCGATTCAGGGCACTATACATATGTATAGTATGACAAGTAAAAAAGGCACGTCCCTGAACATCCCCCTCTTCGCCGAAGCGGTCCGCTGCGGCTTCCCCTCTCCCGCAGCGGATTACCGGGAGGAAGGGCTGAACTTCAATGATTTCCTGGTAAGGAATAAAAGCGCCACCTACTGTCTGCGCGTTTCGGGGCACTCCATGGAGGGCAAGGGGATCTCACCGGGGGATATTCTTGTGGTGGACCGCTCCCTTCCTCCCTCAGAGGGGGATGTCATTGTCGCGGCGGTGGACGGGAATTTCACGGTGAAGACCCTGATCCGGTGCCGTGGAAAAGTGATTCTGCGGGCGGCCCACCCGGAGTACGAGGATATTGAGTTGAAGGGAGAGGAGGAGCTCTTCTGCTTCGGGGTGGTCACCTTCTGCATCAAACCGTTCCGGGGGACGGGAAGGCGGGAAGAACAGTGATCGGACTGATTGACTGCAACAGCTTCTATGCCTCCTGCGAGCGGATCTTCCGCCCCGACCTGAAGGGACGCCCCATTGTGGTGCTGAGTAATAACGACGGATGCATCGTAGCCCAGTCGGAGGAAGCGAAGAGAATGGGCATCGCCCGGGGGGCCCCTTATCATCAGAACCGTGAGTTCCTGAAGGAGAAGAGAGCCGCCGTGTTCTCCTCCAACTACGCCCTCTATCAGGACATATCCAACCGGGTGATGGATACGGTAAGGCGCCATGTCCCGGCCATAGAGATCTACTCTATCGACGAGGCCTTCCTCTTTTTCGAAGAGGGCCAAAAGTCAAAGGGTCTGGAACGGCTGGCGGGATTCCTCA
>JAFGPQ010000213.1 GCA_016936115.1 Spirochaetales bacterium
ATTCTCGTAGGACTCACCCCTCTTTTCATCGCTCATAGAGGCGGGAATGCCGCTTCCCGTTCTGATCAGTTCCTCATCCACGGGAAGGCCGTACATAAAAAGGGCCTCCCGATAGCCGGCAATACGCTCCTCCATGGTTCCGTCCAGACGGGAGCAGACAAACCCGATTTTTCGGTAGCCCCCTTCTATAAGATACTCCGTACCGGCGAAGGCCCCTTCCCGGTTGGTCACCATGATGCTGTCCCGCTTATACCCCATGGGCTGGCGGTCAAAGAAAACAGCGGGGCATTTGTCTCCGATAAGCCTTTTCATGTAGGAGCAATCCTCCCTGACCGGGGCGATAATAAGGCCGTCCACATTCTGCATGAGCAGGCTCTGGATGTTCTCTTTTTCCTTTTCCGGGTCCTCGTTGGAGTTTATGTAAATGAGATGATAACCCTGTCGGCTCAGGATGCGGTCAATAACCATGGCGATATCCATAAAAAAGTAATTCGCCAGGTTGGATGCTACATAGCCGATGATTTTCGATGATCCGCTCCTGAGATTTCTGGCCACGGAATTCACATTGTAATTCAGATCCTCTATGGCTTGAAGAACCTTGTCCCTTGTTTCCGGAGTGGTGGCCCTGGTCCCGTTGATGACGTGGGAAACTGTTGCGGTAGAAACATTTGCACGGTTGGCTACATCTTTCATGGATGCTCCCATAATGAAACAGCTCCTCCTTGTCAGTCCTGGTTTCGTCTTTCAGGATACATGAGGCGCAGAGGGGAGTCAAGAATGAAGAAACAGGAAGAATGGCCCATTCCCGATAAATTCGGGTCAGAATATTTGACAGGAGAAGGATTTTCACCTATGATTAGTTAATCGATTACGGTAAACGATTACGTGGGGAGTGTTTCATGGCTGGATATATTCTCAGTGTGGATCTGGGAACGACGAGTACGAAGACTGTTCTCTTTGATGAACAGCTGAAGGTTGTGGCTTCGGCCCGCCGGGAGTATCCCACCTCCTATCCCCGTCCGGGCTGGGCGGAACAGGATGCGGATCTCTGGTGGGACGCACTGGTTCTTACCACGAAGGATGTCCTGAGCAAAAGCGGGATAAACCCCGACGACATTCGCGGTGTGGGTGTTGATTCCATGTCCAGCATGGCCCTGCCCCTGGATAGTGAGGGAAATCCCCTGCGTAAAGGGCTTATCTGGCTGGACCGCCGGGCACAGGAAGAGTCGAACTGGATACGGTCTTCCTTCGGAGAAGAGCTCATTTCTATCTGCGGGAATGGCTCGGATCCTTCCAATTTCGCCCCCAAGATTCTCTGGATGAAAAATAACGAACCAGAGGTTTATGAAAAGGCACATACTTTCCTGCACTGTAACGGCTATCTTGTTTATAAGCTGACCGGCAAACTTACCATGGATATGTCCGAGGCGGGTATGTCCCAGCTGTGCAATCTGCGTACCGGCCAGTGGTCGGACCGGCTGATCGGCCTGTGCGGTATCGACAGGAAAAAACTGCCCCCGGTCTACGCCTGTACCGATGTGGTAGGCGGAATCACCGATGAGGCAGCGAAAGCTACCGGACTGGCTCCGGGAACCCCTGTCATCACCGGTGCCATGGACAACGTTTCCGCCACCCTGGGCCTGGGGCTGCGCCGGGACGGGCAGGCCTATATCTCCGCAGGTACCGCCACGAACGCCGGCGCCTGCACCGCTTCGGTGCCCACCGACCCGGTTACCCTGAACTACCATCACGCGGTACCCGGACTTTACCTGGTGAACGGGGGAGTCGACTACGGCGGGGCGGGGCTGCGCTGGTTCAAGGCATTAATCGAGGAAGAACGCTTCGAAGAGATTGACCGGCTTGCCGAAGAGGCGGGATACTGTGACGACGTACTTCTCTATCTGCCCTACATGGTGGGACAGCGGGCTCCCCTGTGGGATCCCCACTCCCGGGCGGTGGCCTTCGGGATGAATCCCGACACGAGCCGCAAGGCGATGATCCGTATGATCATGGAGGGGATTGCCATGGGCATGAGAAACGTTTTCCGTCTTATGGAGGAGAAAGGGGCGCAGATTGAGGATATCGTCATGACCGGAGGATGCGCCAACAGTCCTATCTGGACCCAGATTTTTTCGGATATTCTGGAGAAGAAGATCATCCTTCCCGGCGAGATGGACGTGGCTCCTCTCGGAACGGCCATTATGACCGCTGTGGGTGTGGGGATGTTTGCCGATTTTGATGAGGCTTTAGCAATACAAACCGTCCGGGGGGAACACGAACCGGACAATGAAAAGTGTGAATACTATGGGGATCTGTTTGAGGCTTTCTGCGAACTTTATAAAGCCGCTGGACCGATCTATGAAAAACTGAACCGTATAAGAGAGACCTATACCAAATAAAAGGGAGAAGGCAATGAAAGCAGCCGTACTTTACGGAGACAATGATATTCGTTATGAGGAGTGGGAAACTCCCCAGGCGGGACCGGGAGAAGTTCTGGTCAAAGTAAAGGAGTCGGGGCTCTGCGGTTCCGATATTCCCCGGACCATACACGGGGGAGCCCATTTCTACCCTATCGTGCTGGGCCATGAGTTCTCCGGTGAAATTGTAGAAACCGGGGAAGGGGTGACCGCAAGAAAGAAGGGCGACCGGATCGCCTGTGTGCCCCTGATCCCCGACAGGAACGACCCCCAGAGCCAGAAGGGGAACTACTCCCTGAGCAAGGGGTACAAATTCATCGGCTCCCGTATTCAGGGGGGATGGGCGGAGTACGTGGCCATGCCCTGGGAGAACACCGTGGTCCTGCCCGAAAACGTCAGTTATACGGAAGGTGCCTTTTTCGAGCCCATTACCGTAGCCCTTCATGCGCTGAATATTATGGATTTTCAGGGGGGGAAGGATGTGGCCATCACCGGTATGGGAACCATCGGTCTCCTGACTCTTCAGTGCGTCCGCGCCATGGGTGTCCGAAAGGTGGCCGTTTTTGATATCGATGAGGAACGACTGGCCACGGCTAAGGAGTACGGCGCCGATATCTGCCTGAATACCCTGGAAGAGGGGTTCAAGGAAGAGGCTATGGCTTTCACCGGCGGTACGGGCTACGATATGTGCCTGGAGACGGGGGGTGTACCGGTGACAGAGATCCTCTGTCTGGATCTGGCGGCTCCTAAGGGAACGGTCATGTTTATCGGAACGCCCCATAAGCCGGTGACCCTGCAGCCCGCCGAGTTCGAGTTCATCAACCGCAAGGAGCTCCATGTGACCGGTTCCTGGATGAACTACTCCGCCCCCTTTCCCGGCTGGGAGTGGGAGATGGCAGTCTATCTCTTCGAGAAGGATCTGGTCCGTACGGATAAGCTGATTGACCGGAAAATCCCCCTGAGCCGGGCCTCGGAGGCGGTGAAAGATCTGACCGTTCCCGGAGCGGTCAAGGGCAAAATCCTGTTTGAGTGTGAGAAGTGAGGACATATGAGCGCTATCAATGAGTTTCTGGAACTGCTGAAAGGGAATAAAAAGGGCCGGGGCACCGGCATCTACTCTATCTGTTCCGCCCACAAAGACGTGATCCGGGCGGGGATGATCCGGGCGAAGGGGGACGGTTCCATCGTGCTGATCGAATCCACCAGTAATCAGGTTGATCAGTTCGGAGGCTACACGGGCATGGTTCCCGCCGATTTCGCCGCTTACGTGAAAGATCTGGCCGCCGAGATGGACTTCCCTTGGGAAAAGGTTCTGCTGGGCGGTGACCATCTGGGCCCCAACGCATGGCAGAGCCTCCCCGCGGCGGAGGCTATGGCCCATGCCCGGGACCTGGTGAAGGCCTACGTGCAGGCGGGCTACCAGAAAATACACCTGGATGCGAGCATGTACTGCGCCGACGATGAGGGGGACAGGCACGCCCCCCTGGACGATACCATTGTCTCGGCCCGGGCGGCGGAACTTTGCGCTGTGGCCGAGGAAGCCTGGGAGGCGGCCGACAAGTCCGGTCCCCGTCCGGTATATATCATAGGCACGGAAGTCCCCATCCCCGGGGGCGCCCA
>JAFGPQ010000214.1 GCA_016936115.1 Spirochaetales bacterium
AGGTGATACCCAGTTCGATCTGCACCGCATCGAGCAGGTTCCGGTACTTGTCCCCGCCGGGCTTCACATTGTCCGCGAAGGTAACGAAAGAACCGTACTCGTCGATCCGGGCCTTGATCTGCGCCTCGGTCACCCCGTCCACATGGGGGAGCAGGTCGCCGATGCCGTAACCGGACACCTCGTAACCCAGATCCACCTGGGCGCCCACCTTGTTGCCTTCCGTAACGGCCACTTCGCGCATATTGTCACCGAAACGGCAGACGCGCATACCCTGCGCATCGGCCCAGGCCACGGCCACTCTCTGCCACAGGCCCAGCTCATGGCGCACTTCAGGGTCTTCCCAGTGGCCTACAACCACCTTTCTCTCGATCCTCATCCGGGCGTTGATGAAACCGAACTCCCGGCCCCCGTGGGCGGACTGGTTCAGGTTCATGAAGTCCATATCGATCGAGCCGTAGGGCAGGGCCGCGTTGAACTGGGTATGCAGGTGGCAGTAGGGCTTGTTCAGAATCCCCAGGCCCCGGATCCACATTTTGGAAGGGGAAAAGGTATGCATCCACAGAACCACGCCGGCGCACTTGTCGTCGCTGTTGGCGTCCCGGCAGACCGCGTACACTTCCTCGCTGGTGGTAACCATCTTCTTGAAGACGAGCTTCACCGGCAGAGCCCTGTCACCGTCCAGACCGGCAACCATCTTTTTGGAATTGTCCTCTACCTGGCGCAGAGTCTCCTCACCGTAAAGGTGCTGACTTCCCGTCACAAACCAGATTTCATAGTCATTGAAAACTTCCGTCATCGTATACTCCTTAACAAACTAAATTATGGGGCAGCCGGGGCCTTCGCCCCCGCCGGGCTTTCCGCTCGAATGCCCGGCGGGCATAACCGCTTCAATCCCTGCTGCGTCGGTTAATTCTCAGTTCTGCCCGTAATAGGCGTTCTTCCCGTGCTTTCTCAGGTAGTGCTTGTCGCACAGGGTCTTCTTGAGCCGGGGGGTCTCCGGGTTCAGCTGCTCCGTCAGAATAGCCATCTTGGCCACCTCTTCCAGAACCACCCCGTTGTAGACCGCCTTGGACTCGTCCTTGCCCCAGGCGAAGGGACCGTGGCAGGCCACCAGCACCATCTCCACCTCATGGGGACTCAGATTCGCAAAAGTCTCAACAATCTGATTTCCCGTTTCCGTCTCATAATCGTTCTCGATCTGGTCGTCCCTCATGACGGCGGTGCAGGGAATATCCACGGCCAGATGGTCCGCATGGGTCGTCCCGTAGATGGGCAGGGGGCGGCAGGCCTGGGACCAGGCGGTGGCGTAAGTGGAGTGGGTATGAATAATACCGCCTATCTCCTCAAAGGCCTTGTACAGAACCAGGTGGGTATTCGTATCCGAGGAGGGACGCAGGGTCCCGTCCACCACTTTCCCGTCCATATCGGTCACAACAATATCCGCGGGAGTCAGCTTGTCATAGGGCACCCCCGAAGGCTTGATGGCCATGACACCCCGTTCCCGGTCGATGGCGCTCACATTACCCCACGTGAACACGGCCAGCCGGTGGGCGGGGATCTGCATATTCGCCACATACACCCGTTCTTTTAAATCTTCGTATTTACCCATTTCCTTTCCTCCTGTCCCTTCACGGGATTAATCGGGTAGATTTTCCTTTGTTATAATCTGGGAAACCATAATCTGGTCCCCCGGGGATTCCTCCCCCAGCATCAGACAGCGGTAGAGCAGATTCACCGCACGGAAACCCTGCTCCCGGGGCTGCTGGGTCAGAATGAAATCGATGACCCCGTCCCGGACCATCTTCCGATTCTCCTCCACCAGGTCGAAACCTATAAGGGGAACCGTAGTCAGTCCCTTCTCTTTCAGATACTCCGCCACATAGTGGGCCGAGGCATCAACCACGTAGATACCCGCCGTCTCCGGTCCGATGACCCGGTCCAGGGCGGCATGAAAATCGGCCTTATCATGAAAGGCTTCTATCCCCGTGGCCAGAATCTCCGCCTTCCGTTCGATCTTCTCCCGGAACCCCTTGATCCGCTCGCTCAGATGGAAATTCTCCGTCTGGGGAGCCAGAATAAGAAAAGATCCCTCCCGTCCCCGGGAAAGCAGATTCAGAAGCCGGGCGGCGAGTGCTCCGCCGGAGCGGGAATCCTGACCCACGTAGGCAATCCGTCCGCTGCCCTGCAGGTCCGTATCGATAAAAATGGCCGGCACGTGCTTCTTCCGTATCAGGGAGCGGGCTTCCCCGTCCCGAAGGGGAGCCATAATCATGCCGTCGCAGTCGGACCGGGCAATTCTCCCGGCCGCCTCCCCGCAGGAAGCGCTGTCATAGCGGTCGAAGTGAAAGTACTCCAGAGCGACCCCGTAAGGGCTGAGCGCACTCAAAGCCTCATCCATACCCTCCCGGGGGAGAGCCCAGTAACCGCTGTCCTGTTCCGGATAGGGTATGAGCACCGCCAGCCGGCAGGTACGGGATATGGAGAGATTTCTCGCCAGCATATTCGGCTCATAGCCCAGTTCCTTAACCGCGGCGTATACCCGCTGCGCCGTTTCGGTACTGAACCGTCCCCGGTTATGCAGAATGCGGTCTACCGTTCCCGTGGAAACACCGGCCTTTTTAGCTACATCCTTAATTGTCGCCAAGGATTCTCCTTATCAGCGGTATCGGTCACGCAACAATGCGTTATCGCACACGCGCTTTATATTTTATGTCCGGTTTCTTTCTGTTGTCAAGGAAAACTTTCAGACAAATCGCTTTTGTTGCAGTGCGGAAAAGAATCGGCTGATGAAGGGGTTTCTCACCAAGTGCACGAAGGCCACGAAGGGTAATTTCCTATAACCCTGTTCAGGCATTTCAAAAATCAAACCGGTAAATAAAAACTTCGTGCTCTTCGTGTCCTTCGTGAGAACCAAACCGAGCCCCTGCGAATATTCCGCGCTTCGCGCTCTTAGTGTCCTTGGCGAGAGCCCTACCCTGCTCCAGCAAATCCTTCGCCTTTGCCCGGAAACCCCCGGCCCTTCCCAAAGGAAAAACCGGGGCATAACACTAAATCAGATTCTTGATAGCGGCCCGCTCAATCTCCAGGCCCTGGTGGTACCGTTCGAAAAAGGTCTGGAATCCGGCGGCATCCTTCGGGTCCGGCTTTACAGCCTCGCCCATGCTGTTGGCAAAGACATCGGCAATGAAAGCGGGGAAGTCCGCCTTTTTGTCATCCCGGACCATAAAGGAAGCCAGAAGGGCGATACCCCAGGCTCCCCCTTCGCCGGCCGTTTCCAAGATGGAGATCGGCGAATTGGTGGCGGCGGCCATGATCTTCTGCCCCACTTCGGCGGCCTTGAAGAATCCCCCATGGCCCCGAATCTCATCTACCACTACCCCTTCCTTGTCAAAGAGAATGTTCAGGCCGGTCCGCATGGCGCAGAGAGCCGTAAAGAGATGGGATCTCATGAAGTTGGCCAGGTTGAAGTTGCTCTCCGGGGAACGGACGAACAGGGGACGTCCTTCGGTAAAGCCGGTCATATGCTCGCCGGATACGTAGCCGATGCTCAGAAGGCCGCCGCAGTCCGGATCGGCCTTGAGGGCCTGTTCCAGGAGCGTGTCGTAGAGCTTGGGCTTGGAAACGTCCATTCCCAGAGCGGCCACCGCTTCGCCTATCAGCTCCATCCAGGCGTCGTAGTCGGAACTGCAGTTGTTGGAGTGGGCCATGGCCACCAGATGTCCGTCGGGAGTGGTCACCAGGTCCAGCTCGTGGTAGACCCGGGAAAGCTCCTTTTCCAGAACGATCATGGCGAAAACGCTGGTTCCCGCCGAAACATTACCGGTTCTCACGGCCACGCTGTTGGTGGCCACCATGCCGGTGCCCGCATCCCCTTCGGGGGGACAGACGGGAACCCCTGCTTTAAGGGTACCCGTGGGGTCCAGGAGCTTCGCCCCTTCCTCGGTCAGAACGCCCGCTTCTTCTCCGGCCACGAGAACTTCGGGAAGAATATCCTTGAGTTTCCAGGAAAATCCCTTGTCCTTCACCTTCTCATCGAATTTGGCGCACATATCCAGATTAAAGTCATTCGTTTTCAGATCGATGGGGAACATGCCCGACGCTTCGCCCACGCCCATGGTCTTTTTCCCGGTCAGACGCCAGTGAACGTAGCCGGCCAGGGTGGAGAGGTAGGAGATCTCGCTCACATGCTCCTCTCCGTTCAGAATAGCCTGATAGAGGTGACAGACGCTCCATCTCTGGGGCATGGGGTACTGGAGGAGCTCCGCCAGTTCCACCGAAGCCTGGCCGGTGATATTGTTCCGCCAGGTTCTGAAGGGAACCAGCTGCTTATCATCCTTATCGGTGACGATATAGCCGTGCATCATGCCGCTGAACCCCAGGGCTTTGAGCTCGGTCAGGGGGACACCGTATTTTTCCTTCACATCCTTGACAAGGTTGGCAAAACTGCCCGACACACCTTCCCAGACCTGTTCCAGCGGATAGGTCCAGATACCGTCGACCTGGGAGTTTTCCCAGCCGAAGCCGCCGGAAGCCAGCGGGCTGTTGTCCGGTCCGATGAGAACGGCCTTGATCCTGGTAGATCCCATTTCAATACCCACCACGGCCTGGCCATTCCGGATCATCCCGGCTATTTCTTCTTTTTGACTCATGAGTTTCCCCTATTTCAAAATGCGTGTTCGATAACGCATTGTAATATCCCAGACCGATTCTGTCAATTTATATCGCCGTCCCTTCCCGGGAAATCTCCTTTGGTCCGGGAAAACAATTTCATTTTTCCCATGGAAACTTTTTTTCATAGGGACTATAAATAAATGAATCTAGGAGGAATTTATGTCTTTACCGGAAAAAATGAAAGCCCTGGTGGCCTATAGCGAAACGGATTATCGCCTGGTCGATGATTTCCCCGTC
>JAFGPQ010000215.1 GCA_016936115.1 Spirochaetales bacterium
ATTCCGCACCCTGCGCACTATGCCTGTCATGCTCGATATCGCCCGGGACATTCAGGCGGTCTGTCCCGAAGCGGTGGTCCTGAACTATACCAATCCCATGGCCATGCTCTGCCGGGGCGTTCAGGGAGAGACGAATCTGAATTTCACCGGTCTCTGCCACTCGGTTCAGGGCACATCGGAGATGCTGGCCAAGTGGATAGGCGCTCCCGACGAGGAAATCACCTATCTCTGCGCCGGTATCAACCACCAGGCCTGGTATCTGGATTACCGCTGGAATGGGAAGGATGCCTATCCCCTTATCCGTGAGGCCATGAAGAAGCCGGAGATCTACAACGAGGAACAGGTGCGCAACGAGATGTATCTGCACCTGGATTACTATGTGACCGAATCGAGCGGACACAATTCGGAGTACAACCCCTGGTTCCGCAAGAGGCCGGATCTGATCGAAAAGTACTGTACCCACGGTACGGGCTGGAATCCCGGAGAATATGCTTACATTCTGAATGAATACACCCAGAAGGAGACCTCCTGGAAAAAGGAGATAGACGAATGGCTGGCTCAAAAGGACGAAGAGATAGAGCTGAAGAGGGGCCTGGAGTACGCCGCCTATATCTTCAATGCGGTTTTCGGGGATAACACTCTCTACCGGTTCAACGGAAACGTGCGCAACTTCGGTCTTATCGACAATCTGCCCGAAGGCTGCTGCGTGGAAGTGCCGGTCCTGGCCGAGAAGGGCGGTCTGAGTCCCATCCATGTGGGTGCCCTGCCTGACCATCTGGCCATTATCAACAACACCTCCGCCCGCTGCGAAGAACTGGCCGTTCAGGGTGCCATAGAGGGGGATCCCCGCAAGATCTTCCACGCCATACTCATGGATCCCCTGACCTCGGCGGTGCTGAGCATGCAGGAGATCAAGGATATGACCGATCGAATGTTCGAAAAAAACCGGGACTATCTGCCCCAGTTCAAGAGATTCAAATAGGAACCCGATTACCGGCCCTTCGGGGCCGGTCAATTATTTAGAACAGTTTCGGCAGGGATTTGGCGGCGTCCTTTACGGCGTCGGCAGCACCTGTCTGTTCCAGAAGCTTTTCGGCCTCCTTCGCCGCCTGATCCGTGGCGCCGACCTTGACTTCCTCAATTTTCCCGTCCATTTTATCCTTCATCCCGTCCAGGGAGGAGAGATTCCCCTTGAGCAGGGCTTCGCTTACATCAAGGTCACTCAGAAACTCATCCAGGAATCCCATCTCACCGGCGTACCGGTTCAACAGCTCCTCCTGCACCGAAGCCAGATAATCATCGGCCTGTTCCTTCAAAAGGGAGCCGATTTCATCATCCACTTGATCCAGGAGGGGCCAGTCCAGGGTAAAGTTCACATCGTTCCCCCTGCCGGAAGCGGAAAGGTTCATCTTCCAGTCCTCTCCTGAGAGCAGAGAGTAAAGCACGTCCGAGACAAGATCGTCACCGCTGCGCTCCAGCTCCGGATCGGAGACCGTCACCCTGGCATCCAGTTCCCAGCGGCCGTCCCTGTCCACAGAAAATGAGGAAGTGCCCCCCCCATTGCCGCGGACCCGGGAAATTCCCAGACCGGACAGACTATCCGATGTCACAGGGAGCCCGGCAAAGGCAAAAGAGCCCCCGCTCGGATCCCCCTCGCTTCTCCGGTCCCAAGTTCCCTGCCCCCCCAGAGAACCCTCTCCCTGCTTCCACAGAAAAGCAGCCGAAGCGGGACCGGGCCACTGCTCCGGATCCAGGGCCAGTTCCCGCAGGGATCCCTCCCAGGAGAAGAAATCCCCCCTGCTGGAAATCAGGGACTCCTGAAGGAAGTAATCGGGCCACTCCCTGGAGTCAAAGGAAACGACTCGCCCATTGCGCCCGGGAGCGCTCTCATCGGCGGCTACCTTCTCTTTTCCCTCCTGATGGAACTTCTGAGCAAAGGCGGCGATTTTCTTGAACCGGTCATATTTGTCCCCCAGCAGGGAAGCCAGATAGGACTGTACCATATCGTTGATCAATCCCTTCACTCCCCCTTCGGGCAGGGTAATCAGGGATTTGACCCGGGCCAGATCCACGTCCCGGGCCATTTCCAGGGCTTTTCTATCCTCGCCCAGGGATTTCTTCAGGTCCTGTACCGCCTTCAGCTCCGCCTGCAGGGCTTCCTTCTCACTGTCCGCCTTTTTGTAGTAGCTGTCCGCTTCGGCGGCCAGGGCGGGAATCTCCTGGGGATTGCTCTTGTACCGGGAAAAATCCCTTCCCAGAAAGTCCTGCCCCTCGGCGATAAGACTCCGGGACTCCTCTTTGAGAGAAGCCGTAGAGGTTCTCCGATCCTCCAGTTCCCGGGCATATTTCTCCTTCAGCTCCTCCGACAGGGCGGGAGTCTTGAGGGTGTCCCACTGATCATTCACAAAGGTTTCCGGATCGGAGACAGCGTTGGAAATCAGGGCAGTCTGCTCGGTTTGCAGTTTCTCCGCTGAAAAAGCCCCCCCCTTTCCCCCTTCGGCACCGCTTCCGCCGGCGGCGATGAGTACGCCGGGAGTCTGTCGTTCCCTGTCCCAGCCGGCGTCACGGCTGACAATGCTGTCGGCCACAAGCTTCTTCTCCAGCAGGGCCAGGCTGTTCAGTTTCAGAACTGTGCTTCCCAGTTCCGCCATGTTCCGGGTCAGATTATCCGGATCGGCCACCTGAATCTTTTCCCAGCTGATCTCCAGATTCACCAGGGAGAGATGCAGACCATCCACATCAACGGTGGCCCCGTTCAGTTCCCCCAGATATTTCTCCATCAGCCTGTCCGCCAGGGGGTCCTTGAAGAATAAAGCGAAAATGACCGACGCCCCGACGAGAACGGCGATGATGACCAGGGGAAGAACCCGCACGCCGCCCCGGCCCGCCTTAATCTCCTTGACAATCCCCTTGAGCCGGGTTGTTTCCTCTTTCGTGAGATCCGGTTTCAGGCTAAGGTCTCCCCCGTCGCCGGTGATGAAAAGGGTATCCAGGAACTCCCGGTCGTGTCCCAGCTGCACCCGTTTCAGGACTTTCTTTTCCAGGTTTTCCCGGGTATAACTTTTCTTCAGATATTTCGGCCAGCCCATCTCAGCTCCTCCCCGCCCGTACGGCGCGGGCGCCCATGGAAAAGGCCCCCGTCAGTTTCCTGAACCAGGGAAGAGTCTTCAGCTTCCCGTAGATTTTGCTTTTGTACCAGAGGGGCACCAGCTTCTTTCTGTAAAGGTTCACCAACAGGGAAAAGAGAAGCATCACCGGAATGAAAAGGATCAGCCCCGCGAGAAATCCCCCCAGGACCAGGCTGTTATTGAAGGAGGTAAAGGGGACAAGGGGAATATTGTAGAGATCGGTCCAGATGGGAACCAGCTTCTCCATGGTGAGCAGGGCATAGCCGATCCTGTCCAGAAGAGGATCGTAGAAGGGGGCGAAGAGCCGGAAGATCAGCAGGAACAGCAGCCCCACCGCCCGGTTGATCCGAATCAGCAGAAAAAGGATAAACAGAAAAATCCATAGTAGATTTCCCGCCGGGATAAATGCCAGAAGGAGCCCCATGGCCGCCGCCCCGGCTATCTGTACGGGTTTCTGATTGGAATTCAGAATCAGTAAGAGCTTGACGATACCCTTGAACATATCCTACCCCCATTTCCCGACATAACCGCCGGGAGATTTTTCCATCAGGGCCAGCAGTTCTTCCGGATCATCGGAAACGGCCAGCCGCTCTCTATGAATCGTCTTGAGAAATCCCCTGTCCACCATACCGTCAAGAAAGGAGATAAGATCGTCGAAATACCCCCCGCTGTTCAGCAGCCCCAGGGGTTTGTCCATGTATCCCAATTGATTCCAGGTAAAGGCTTCGAAAAGCTCCTCCAGGGTACCGATCCCCCCGGGCAGGGCGATGAAGCCGTCGCTCATCTCATACATCATGGCCTTGCGCCGGTGCATATCCTCCACCACATGAAGCTCCACCGATTCCCGGTGGGGGACCTTGTCCCAAAGAGCCCGGGGGATGATGCCGATGGTCTTTCCTTCCCCCTCACCGTGGGCCCGGGAAACGGCGCCCATCAGCCCCGCGTCTCCCCCGCCGTAAACAAGGGAAATTCCCCTGTCTGCCAGGAGCCGCCCCGTTTCTTCCGCTTTCGCCTCATATACCGGTTCGGTCCCGGAGCTGGAACCGCAGAATACGCAAATCTTTTCCATATCAGTTTACTATACAACCTAAGCCGGGCAGAATCAATCTGCAAGGTCCAGCTTGCCCCGTTCTGACAAATCACCTATAATTGCCCCAAAGGAGTTTACCCATGAGAAGATCAGTGATCACCGTTCTGCTTTTACTAACGGCGTTAACAGGATGCCAGACAACTCTGAAATCATATAAACCCGGCGATACGGCTTTATTAATGACATTGGATAACGAAAGAGAATCGGGAGCGACTCCCTTCGGGGCCTACTATGCGGTTCTTACGAATCTTGCCACGGGAAAAGAGACGGCGCCCATAGCCCTGGCCACAGGGGAGGATGTCTACCAGCTGGAAAAGGGATTGGCGCCGGGAGACTACTACCTGTCGCAGACCTATTTTAAGTTTCGTGACAACAGTAAAATACCCGATGAGGAGAGAGAATTTTTCTCGGAGGATTACGCCCCGATTCGTATAGAAGAGGGAACCATAACGCTCTGCCCTGTTGTGTTCTCTACCATGACATCGAGGAAAAGCGATCTGAAACTGACGGTTAAGATGAAACTGAATGTCTATAAGGATAAGGGTTTCACCGGGGGAGACAAGTCCCTGAAAATCCTGCAGACCAAATTCCCCGACGATTTTGCAACCTGGAAGATTCAGGAATAGCCGATAAACAGGGGTTGACCAATCCCCCGGGTATAGTGTAAAAGTGATTATCCATGAACAGTAATGTTGTAAAAGCACAGTTTATTTATGTCTCCCCCATGACCCTTAAGTGTCGGTCGATTCCGGGAGGCAAAGGTATTTAAGCTGATAATTCAAGCTGATACAGACCCTTCGGGAATCCCGCCCGGAGGGTCTTTTTTTTTATTCCCATGGGATAAGCTGCAAGGAGGACACAATGATACTGGATATTAAGGGATTGAACAAAAGCTTTAAAAGCCCCGTAAAAGCGGAAGGCCTGTCGGGACGGGTTAAAAGCCTCATCAAGGGGGAGTACCGTGAAATCAGAGCCGTCCGGGATCTGTCCCTCTCCGTCCCCCGGGGGGAGATGCTGGCCTTCATCGGTCCCAACGGGGCGGGCAAATCCACCACGATCAAGCTGATTACGGGCATCCTCTATCCCGACGAAGGAAGCATTTCCGTACTGGGCATGGATCCCCACCGGCAGCGCAAGGCCCTCTCTCTTAAAATCGGCACCGTATTCGGCCAAAAGAGCCAGCTCTGGTACCATCTGCCCGCGTCGGACTCCTTCAGCCTTCTGGGAAGTATCTACAACATGAGCGCCGGGGAAACGGAAAGACGGGTTGCCGAACTGAAGGAGATTTTCGAACTGGGGGATTTTCTCGACCAGCCGGTGCGGAAGCTCTCCCTGGGGCAGCGGATCCGCTGCGAGATTGCCGCGTCCCTGATTCACAGCCCGGAAATCCTCTTCCTGGATGAACCGAGCATCGGCCTGGACGTGGTGGTGAAAGCCCGGATCAGGGATCTGATCAAGAGGCTGAACGAGGAGAGCGGCATCACCGTCTTCCTGACCTCCCACGATGCGGGGGACATCGAAAAGCTCTGCCGCCGGGTCATCGTCATCAATGAGGGGACCACCGTATGGGACGGATCCATGAAGGAGATGAAGTACTCCCTGCTGAACCGGCGCATCATCGACGTCAAACTCGAAGAGGAGCTTAATCTGGATCTTCCCGGAGTATCGATCCTCAAGAACCGGCCCTACTCGGCCAAGCTTGAGGCGGATCTCAACCGGGCGGATATGAAGGAGGTAATGGAAACCCTGATCAGGAACAATACCATTCAGGATATCAACGTCTCCCCCATACCCATGGAAGAGGTCATCGCCCACATTTACGAAGGCCGGACCGCCGGTGAGGCCGCCGAATGAGACATATCCGCAAATACGCCAAGATATTCCAGTGCACCTTCCGGGACCAGCTGGCCTACCTTTCCGCCTTCGTGACCGGTCAGATTTTCTTCGTGGTCATAATATTCGTCTTTTTCTCCCTGTGGAAGGTCATCTACGGCAAGGAGGGTCTCATCGCCGGGCTTTCCCTGACTCAGACCCTGTGGTATCTCACTTTCACCGAGACGGTGGAGCTCTCCAAGGCCCGGATCTACCTGACCATTCAGAACGAAGTCAAGGAGGGCTCCATCGCCTACGCTCTGAACAGGCCCTACTCCTATAACGGATTCCAGACTGCCCGGGCTATGGGAGAGAGTCTGGTCAAGATGATTCCCATTCTCATCCTGGGCTTTGTGACCACCCTCCTCTTCGTGGGGCCCCTTCCCGGATACGCCAGGGCTCTGCCCTTCGGCCTGGTCCTGATTACGGGAGGACTACTTCTGAATACGCTCTGGATGCTTAACATCGGCCTTCTGGCCTTCTGGACCGAGGACGTGACCCCCTTCTACTGGATATTTCAGAAGCTCATCTTCATTCTGGGGGGCATGTTCTTTCCCATAGATTTCTTTCCCGACTGGCTGCAGCAAACCGCCCGTTCCCTGCCCTTCGCTTTCTCCGCCTACTGGCCCGCCCTAACCATGGTCCGCTTCAGCCGGCACGCCTTTCTCACGGGACTGACCGGGCAGGTTGTCTATATTATCCTTCTGGGCCTGACAGGGAGCCTGCTCTTCCGGGCGGCCCAGAGAAAAGTCCACGTACAGGGAGGCTGACATGAGAGGACTTATCGGAAAATACATCAGATTCAATCTGGCCGCGGCCATGGAATACCGGGTATCCTTTGTTATCCAAGTGCTGGGCATGGCCCTGAACAACTCCGCTTTCATCTTCTTCTGGCTGCTCCTCTTCGACAAGGTGGGGGACATCAACGGTTACGGCTTCACCGAGGTGATGCTTCTCTGGTCCCTGGCCGCGGCGGGTTTCGGCTTTAACGAGGTGTTCCTGGGGAACGGCCGCTATCTCTCCCGTATCATTTACCAGGGGGAGCTGGACGTTTACCTGCTGCAGCCGGTCCCCCTGATCCCCAACATCCTCTGCTCCCGGATGAACGTCTCCGGCTGGGGGGATCTGGCCTACGGGATCATCCTCTTTCTGCTCTCCCAGGAGCTGACTCCTTTGTGGATTTTCCTCTTCGCCGTCTCCTGCGTACTGGCGGCGCTTCTCTTCTCCTCTATCAATCTCTTCTACCACAGCCTGACATTCTATATGGGAAACGGGGAGAATCTGGCCTCCGCCGCCTACAATATGGTCCTCACCTTCGCCACCTACCCGGGAACCATCTTCAAGGGAGCCTCCACCTGGATTATGCACACCCTGCTCCCGGCGGCATTGGTCATATGGATTCCCACGGAACTGATCCTGCATTTCTCCCTGTCCCGGGCCCTGTTCCTTCTGGCAGGCGACGGGATTCTCGTGGCCACGGCCTATCTCCTGTTCAAAGGGGGGCTGAGGCGCTACGCGTCGGGAAACCGGATGGGAACACGGCTGTAAGTCTCTTTTTGGCGGCGGCCCGGTTCCGTGAAAGCCCTCCAGTCCGGACTGGGCTATCCCTCCCCTGAGGGACGGGGGAGAGGGATAATCAGAGAATCCGTTCCGTCCACTGGTACAGGAGAATTCCCGTGGCCACGGAGACATTCAGGGAGCCCTTGCGGCCGCGCATGTTCAGGGAAACCCGGCCCAGGGACTCTTCGGCCATGGCCATGGCCCGGGGGGTGACTCCCAGCTCCTCCGAGCCGATGATGGCGCAGCACTCAACACCGCCCCGGGGAAAATCGAAGGTATCCGGGGCTTCCCCCCCCAGTTCCAGGGCGAAGCAGGACATGTTCAGATCATCCAGGGGAAGAACCCGCCAGGGGACCATATCCACGGCGCCCATGGCACTGCGTACGGCCCGGGGATGGCGGGGAGAGGCGGCGTCCGGGGACAGGAAGATTTCCCTGACCCCCATCGCTTCGGCGGTGCGGAAGATGGCCCCCACGTTAAAGGGGGAGCGGATATCCTCCAGATAGAGATAAACGGGCAGGGTGGACGGTTCCGATTCGGACTCCTCCCCGGGACGCTCCATCAGATCCCAGTCACCCGGTTCCATATTCAGGGACGCCATGAGGGTATGGCGCAGTCCGTTGCAGGCCCGCAGGATCTCATCCTCGGCGGGAGTGCGCTCGTTCCACAAGTGAAAGGCGGTAAGTCCCGCTTTACCCCGCACCTCCGCGTCCAGGGCTTCATCCCCGGCAATAACGCCCAGAAGTCCTTTCAGGTAGACGTGGTCAAGGGAAGCTCCCCCGCCGGCGGAGATCTCCTCTTCAAAGTACCGGAGCAGGCGGACGTACTTCCTCCCCCGGGTTCCCCCCTTTAGAGAAACCAGTTTTCGGAGAGTAATCATCAGAATCCGGCCTGAAGTATGGCGAAGAGGGATTCCTGGGTCAGGGTGGACATGTGCGGCTCCAATACGGAATAGGCCAGCGAAGCGGTTTCGCTCAGCTGCTGGGCGGTGATGCCCAATTCGGAAAAACGGGAGGGCAGCTCATGGAGTCCCTGAAAGCGGCGCATTACCTCCGCAGGAGGCAGTTCGCGGAAGTCCCGGGGCATGGGATCGTGGTGGCACAGCCCGGCCAGGGAGGCTTTCTTGTCGTTCTTCGGATAGAAAGATGTCTCCAGCAGAACGGGAAGCATGACCGAAGAGATGGCCGACTTGGGCTTACCCGTGTAACCGCTCATAACATAGGAGAGTACCGTGGCGGCGCCCCATCCGTTCAGAGCCGCCCCGTAAGCGGAAAAAAGGGCCGATTCGTAGATAAGGGAGTAGTGGTCAAGGCCGGTTCCTCCGGGCTTGCGGAATCCCAGGAGGGACGAAACGAGGGATATGGCCTGGGAGGTCTGCACATCGGAAAAGAAGGATGCCCGGGGGGAGAGATAACCCTCCACGCTGTGAAGCAGAATGTCCATCATGGTCATGTACAGATACCGCCCCGAATAGGAATCCAGGAATAGGGGATCCAGAAAGATAAGCTTCAGGCTCTCCTCGGGCATGGGGCAGATGCGGGAGAAACGCTCCCGGTGCTCCGTGAGAAAACATTCCGGGCGAAACATGAAGGGGTTTCTCCCCGAGGTGGGTACTTCGATATAGGGGAGCCCTTTCACGGGGCGGGCTGCTCCCTTCAGGTAATCCTCGATAAACACCTTCTCCACGGCCAGCGTTGCCGTAGCCCGGGCCAGGTGCAGGGTCTTCACTCCCCCCAGTCCGACGATGAGATTCGCATGGCTGCCCCGGGCCATGGAGAGGGAATCGGTCAGGGTGAAGGTGGTCGCCTCGGGATGGATATCCGAAAAGAGCAGTACGCTCAGGCCCCGGCTCTCCAGAATGCTCTTCACGTCATCTACCACGTCTCCCAGAGCCGAATCGGCGATCAGCAAGACCCGGTCCCCCAGATACACCGCTTCGTCCCCCAGCCTGTTGATGGAGCCGATAATGACCTCCGGGGGAATATTCATCTTCAAATCTGCCATAGCTTACTCCGAAAGAAAAAAAAAGACAGAGGGATCCTCTGCCTTTTCTGCTCCTGTATTAAAGGGAAATCAGATACCGAAAACGTCCATAATCGAATCGGCAACGGACTCAACAACACGATCATTTATATAATTGGGATCTTCGAGTTTAGCTTTTACCTCGGCGATGCGGTCCAGTCTTACATCGGGTGCGGTCTTCACCTGTTCTGCCACAGCAAAGAGATCCGCCGTTTTCATTGCTTCTTCGGAGACAGTGATGGAGTCGGATGAATTTTTGGCGGCTGATTTCCCGGAACGAGATGTCTTGTTGTAGTTGGCAACCGGGTCGACCGGGCCTATTCCATTAATTTTCATAGCCACTGAACTCCTTTCAATCTCCAGTAGTTACAGTATCGACAGAAACACCATAACATTAATCATTTTTTCCCGCTCCCGGGGAAACAAGAAGGGCGATCTCACCCTTAATTGTAGTACGTTTTTCCCACTCTGCAAATAGGTCCGCCGCCGAATCTTCGCAAATTTCTTCGAATTTTTTCGTTATCTCACGGCCCAGCAGGACATTAGCCTCGGGGGAGAGCTCCGCCAGGTCTTCGAGAAGCTTCACAATCCGAAAGGGAGATTCGTAAAGGACGAAGGCATCTTCCCTCTGTAGAAGCTCGGAAAGACGCTTTTTTCTCTTCCCTTTCTTAGGGGAGAGAAAGCCTTCGAAGGTGACCGCTTTCCCGGGAAAACCGCAGATGCTGACCAGGGAGGCAAAGGCCGATGCCCCCGGCACGGGAATGACGGGGATACCCCTGTCCCGGGCTTCCCTGACGAGGATTTTCCCGGGATCGCTCAGCCCGGGGGTACCCGCGTCGGAAACATAGGCCATGGTCTTTCCTTCCAGCATCATTTTTACCAGACCGGGGGCACTCTGTTTCTCATTAGCGGCCCGGCAGCTCAGGAGGGGCTTTTTGATTCCGTAGTGGTTCAGCAGCTTTATCGTCTGCCTGGTGTCCTCGCAGGCGATGACATCCACTTCCCCCAGTATACGCACGGCCCGGTAGGTGATATCCTCCATATTGCCGATGGGGGTGGCGACCATGTAAAGTTCTCCCATCACTTCTCCAGGACGGGAAAATCCCACTCTTTGAGCTTACCCGTAATAAAATTCAACACCGCTTCGTGGGCTTCCCGGCCCTTACCGGAGGGAACGATGGGTTCGCCAAAGGCGAAATGCACCTTTTTCTCGGGATGGGTGGGGCCGAAGGTCTTTAAGATTTTGCCGTTGCCCCAGTAATCAGTCTTGAGGGCTAGGGGGATGATGGGTACCCCCGCCCTGAGTGCCAGCCTGACGCCCAGTTTATTGAAACCGGCCGGGTCGAACACGTCGCATCTCGTCCCCTGAGGAAAGATGACCACCGAATAGCCCTTCTCCAGGTATTCCGTACCCCCCTCCATGACCGACTTGAGATCCTCCACGGGGTTCTTCCGGGTGACCGGTATGGGATTGACCCGCTGCATGATGGGACCGAAGAAGGGGGTCGTGAGCAGACTTTCCTTCATCACATAGGCGATAGTCCTCGTATTCAGGATCGCCGCCAGGGTCTGCGCTTCCAGGGAACTGACGTGGTTTCCCACGATGACGAAATTCTGATCGCTGTTCAGCACATGGTCCAGGCCCTCAATATCCACCTGACCCCGGTGGCTCTCCACACCGTTCATGATATCCTTGCTGATGCGGGAGTAGGCATCATAGGCAAGATTATCCTTCCTGGCCAGCCGCCAGAGACGGTAGATGACAGAGAAGTATTCCAGGTAGAAACTCCATCGGCACCCGAAGGTCAGAACATCCCGAATATGTCTCTTCGTTTCGGGGGGTGTCACATAGTGATCCGGTGAATACTGCCGTTCAACCTGATTAATCTGGGCTTTATAACTCATGAATTGATTATAGATGCTCACCACTCTTTTAGCAATACAAGTCAGATACCCGCGGCGAGGGCTTCCAGGCGGGCTTCCTCCTCCACGGAGAGGTCATTATAGGCGGCATTAAGGATTTTTAGTCCCTTCAACCTCTCCAGAAAGGGGGGGAGGGAGGATATTTTATTGCAGCTGATATCCAGATACTCCAGGGAAGCCATATTACCCAAAGCGGGGGGCAATGATATGATCCTGTTCCCTTTGACAGAGAGAGTGGCCAGAGATGACATGCTGTCCATATGGTCGGGCAGAGCTGCGAGATCATTGAAGCTGCAGTCCAGATGGGTCAGTCCCGGGATATGCAACACCGGTTCGGGCAGGGCGGTGAAACTGTTGTTGCGCAGGGAGAGATATTTCAGGCGGGTACAGCGTACCAGTTCACGGGGGACGGATGCGGTTTTCCAGCCTACCAGGCCCAGCTGCTCGAGCCGGGGGAAATGATCCAGACGCCGGGGGAAGCGCAGCGCGGGGGAGGAGATGCCCTCGGGGGCGATGAACCGGATGCTGGTGATTCCCTGCCTCAGGGGAAAATTATCCGGAGCGTAGGCCAGCAGGGTGTACATGGCATAGGTAAGGGCCATGGAACCGCTGGAGTCGAAGAAAAACCCCTCCCTCACGATTTCCCCCGATCCGTCTATATAGCATCCGTCAAATAACTCGCGGAAGATCTGATCGGAATTCTCCTTCCTTATAAGGGTGCGGAGCATCTCGTCCAGCTCTTCCTTTTCCGAGTCCAGGATAGTATACTTTAACCTATCGTAAAAAAGGCGTCTCTCTTGAGATAATCCCATCGCCTGTCAGTTCAGATCCCAGGGATCGCCGTCGATCTCTTCGTCTTCGTCGCCATAAAGCTCGTCCCAGTCTTCCGAATCCAAATCGTCGTAACTGTCGTCCCAGCTTTCATCCTTGTCGTCGTCATCGTCGAAATCGTCTTCCAGATCCTCAAGGGAAAGGGTGTCTTCATCAAAATCGGACATGACATTCCTCCTCTCTCTCAATTTCATTTATATAATAGTACGGTGAGTTAGTGAATTCCATAGAATGGTATTATTTTTTCTGGATTTTCAGTGTAACTCGACCGGCCAGTTCGTCCCGGGCGGCCAGCACCTCGGCGTAGCGTTTTTCCAGGGAGGCCGCTCTGCGGGGGCTCGGATCCAGGGTAAAAAGAAACTCCCGGGCAAGGCTGCTTTCCTCCGCCCGCCGGCGGGCCCTCTGGAGCAGATCATCCAGATCTTCTTCCCGGGAAAGGCTCAGCAGACGGCGGAGCAGCTCCTCATGCATCTGTACCAGCCACTCCAGGATATCCTCCATCACATCGCTCTGCCCCAGATAAAGCTGGGACGAAGGGATGAGGTCATAGGAAAGGGTGAAACGAAATCCCCGCTCCTCAAGGCGGTCCAGAACCAGATGGACTTCGCAGTCCCATCCGGCTCCGCCGGCCAGAAAGCGGTCATAGCCGGAGATAAAGTCCAGATAAACGTTCAGACAGGAGAGCAGGGACGTGGGCGTTTCTTCGCCTTCGTTCCAGGTGACGAGAATCTCATCTACTGCCAGCTCCCTTGCCGCCGTCATATTCCTCCCGCAAATAAAGAAAGGGAAGACAGCCTGAGCCGCCTCCCCTTTTCCTTTCCTATGCCTATCGCATCAGGCTTCCGCAATAAGCAGGGTATCGATATCCAGCTTAAGGGAGAGCTTTTCCGCGTGCACTTTTTCGTGATCCTTGATTAAAGTCATCATCATGAAACCCTCTTCGTTCTTCAGTGTCAGAACGACGGAGAGATCTTCGAGGAAGGGTTTCAGATTCACAGGAATACCCTGCTCGTCCTGATAGCCTTCGTTTCTTATGTAGGAATCGCTGAACCAGATTTCCACCTTGTTGTCCCCGGCGAACTTCTTGAAGGAGGAAATGTCCCCGTCGGCGGCCTTGGTGAAGTCGAACCCGTCGATGATGATCGCGTCGGTACCCTTCTGGCCCGCCTCCATCATGGCTTTAACACCGGCCAGAACGTGATCAACGGTGACGCCGGACTGGTTGAAGTTCATGATGACACGGTTTCTGATCAGTTCGTCATGAACGTCCATGGCATCCGCAAGATCTCTCTTCTTTGATATTTCAGAGAAGATATCCTCGTACCAGGAAATGATGTGATCCACCCGGTTGGAGTAGGACACGTGGATAACGTGCTTATCCTGCATCAGCTTGTCCGTGGCGATATGAACGAGAGCAGCGGTTTTGCCGATGCCCTTCTTGGAAGCGATGACGCCGATGTTGCCGGCACCCAGGCCGCCCTGAACGGCGCTTTCAAGTTTTCTCAGGGGACTTTTCTCGGTGATTTCCTTCTTTACCATAACTTCCTCTCCTTATTTGTTAGCGGCCTTTCGCTCTTCCTGATAAGCCTTGATCAGCTCTTCAGAAACACCCTGGGGGACTTTACCGTATTTGGCGAATTCCATGGTGAACTCCGCCTTACCCTGGGTGGAGGACCGCAGAACGGTGGAGTAACCGAACATTTCGCTGAGAGGAACTTCCGCGTCCACAACGCAGTTATTGCCTTCTTCGGTGGAACCGATGATCATGCCCCGTCTCTGGTTGATGGAGCCGAAGATATTTCCCTGGAACTCGGAAGGACCTTCCACGGAAACCTTCATGATAGGTTCGAGGATAACCGGCTTGGCCTTGTTGTAGGCTTCCCGGAAGGCGCCGAGAGCGGCGGTCTGGAAGGCCTGGTCCGAAGAGTCGACCGTATGGTACTGACCGTCGTTGATAGTCATCTTGACACCCACAACGGGAGCGCCGATGAGGGAGCCCTTCTTCATGGCTTCCTGGAAACCCTTGTCACAGGAGGGGATATATTCATTGGGAATGGATCCGCCCTTGATCATATCGACAAACTCGTAATCCTTTCCGTCCTCGCCCACTTCCAGAACTTCCATAAAACCGGCGACGCGGCCGTACTGACCGGAACCACCGGTCTGCTTCTTATGGGTGTAGTTGAAGTCCGCGCTGGAGGAGATGGCTTCACGGTAGGCAACACGGGGTGCACCGGTTTCCACTTCCGCCTTGTACTCGCGCTTCATACGCTCGATGTATACTTCCAGATGAAGCTCTCCCATACCGGAAATGATGGTCTCGTTGGATTCGGGATCCACGTGGGTCCGGAAAGTGGGGTCCTCCTTGGTGAACCGGTTAAGGGCCTTGGCCATCTTGTCCGAAGCGCTCTTGTCTTTGGGAGTGATGGAGAGGGAGATAACCGCGTTGGGAACGTACATACTGGTCATGGACAGGTTCAGGCTGGGATCACAGAAGGTGTCCCCGGAGGCACAGTCGATACCGAAGAGGGCTACGATGTCACCGCAGCGCGCCTCGTTGATGTCCTCCATGGTATTGGAGTGCATGCGGACCAGACGGCCGACCTTGAACTTTCTCTTCATGCGTACGTTATAGAGATCGGTACCCTTCTTGAGGATACCCTGGTAGATTCTGATATAGGTGAGCTGACCGTACTGACCGTCCTCCAGCTTGAACGCCAGGGCGACGGTGGGCTTGGTGGGGTCAGAGGGAAGAACAACTTCCTCTTCATCCTTGTCCAGATCCAGGGCCCGGTTCTCCACGTCCGTGGGACAGGGGAGATACTTCAGGACCGCGTCGAGAAGGGGCTGGATACCCTTGTTTTTGTAGGCGGATCCCAGGTATACGGGACAGAGTTCCAGAGAAAGGGTACCCTTTCTGATGGCTTCGTTGATCATCTCTTCGGGGATATCATCCCCTTCCATCATCTTCTCCATCAGGTCGTCGGAGAACATGGAGACCGTATCGAGCATGATCTCCCGTCTTTCGTTGGCTTCGTCAACCAGGTGGGCGGGGATCTCTTCGATCCGAAGAGTTTCTCCGTCGTTACCGTCGAAGTACATGGCCTTCATGGTGACCAGGTCAACCATACCTTCCAGTTTTTCTTCCAGGCCGATGGGTACCTGCATCATGCAGGAGTTCAGATTGAGCTTTTCCTTGAGCTGATCGCATACTTTGTAGGGATTGGCTCCGGTTCTGTCGCTCTTGTTGACGAAGGCGATACGGGGAACGTTGTATCTCTTGAGCTGGCGGTCGACCGTAATGGACTGGGACTGAACACCGCCGACGGAACAGAGAACGAGCACAGCGCCGTCAAGGACGCGCAGGGCTCTCTCTACTTCGATAGTAAAGTCAACGTGGCCCGGAGTATCGATAATGTTGATATCCGTATCCTTCCAGGTTACGTTGGTAGCGGCGGAAGCAATGGTAATACCCCTTTCGCGCTCGAGTTCCATGGAGTCCATCGTGGCTCCAACACCGTCTTTACCGCGAACTTCGTGGATCGCGTGAATCTTCTGACAATAGAAAAGAATACGCTCGGTAAGTGTCGTTTTACCCGAATCGATATGCGCACTGATACCGATATTGCGCATTTTGGTAATGTCATCAACCATATGCTTTCTAAACCTCTCTCATTTATGGGCAGGGAAATAACCCCATGTGCTCAAATAACATTGAATAAACCGCGCCCTCTAAGAACAGAGTCCGGGAACGGCAAGAAGATTATATAGAGAGTAATACATTTCATCAAGAGGAAATAAGGGATAATCGGGAATTTTGCGGCGGAGGAACGGGAAGGTCTGTCAGGAAATGGGGGAAAAGGGATACCGAGATATCCCTTCCCTTCCCAAAATTATTTAATACTTCCCAAAACCATAAACATTTTCATACGACTTTCCTGTTCTGTCAATGTTTTTTAACCCGATTTTTACAGATTCCCCGTTTTGTCCGCTTCCGAAGGCCCGGTCAGCCTCTCCATATCCCGCAGAAAACGGCGGGCATGATCGTTCGTCAGGCCGCAGATTTCTCGGGTCGGCGTGAATTCCCGGCATACCTTCGGGTAGGCTGCGGTCCCGTGCAGAAGACAGCGTCCCTCCCTGTCCAGATTGACGCAGGCGGTTCCCGCGGGCTTTCCCCCGGCCATGCCGGGCAGGGGGGATGAGATGGAGATGACCGTGCAGCAGGCGGCGCATCCCGGACGGCATATCATAAAAGGGCCTCACAAAATAAACACATATTTTTTCCTAAAGGTTCCTGCTTTAAATCCGAAGATTAAAATGTAATTGAAATATTGGCCCGTAAGTTTATTCGACGTCCAGAGCTTACGGGCCTTTTTTTGTCATTTCCCCGAAAATGAGTCCGCACAGGCGGGTGACACCGTCCCTCAGGCGGGTTCTTCCCTCGTCGCTTTTCAGGGGGATACCGTTGAATTGATCCGTTTTATCGGAAATAAGAGCCAGGTAATAAATCCCCCCTATGAGAAGAGAAACGAAGGCATTCACATCCTCTTGCGTATCAAGATTATCTGAAAACTCCTGTGTCAGCCCCTTTCCCTTCTCCTCGATCCGGTCCATCACGTCCCGGGACAGGGGATCGTCCGAAGAGAGGTGCCACCGTATGACCTCTCTGAGAAGGGGATTCCCGAAAAGCCGGTCCAGCTGCCCTTCAAAGAGAGCCGTCGCCCGTTCCTGCCACGGCACCCCTTCCCCGGAGGGAGCCCCCCCCGGCGCGTCATTCCAGTAATGCTTTCCCAGGGCCCACGTGCGCAACAGGCCGTCCCGGTTCTCGAAATACCGGTAAATGAGAACCTTGCTCACACCCGATTCCCGAGCCACCGCATTGATTCCCAGCGAGGAGAATCCCTTCTCCCTTATGAGGCGGTCCACCCCCTCAAGTATCCTTGTCTCCGTCTCTTCCCGATTGCCCATAGTTCCTCCCTTGACAGTGTAACCGATTGGTTACATAATGTAAATGTTACCATTCGGTTACACAAGGAGAATCAGATGAAAAGAGCACTGACAGCCCTTCTTTTTCTTTGCCTGGGAGCACTCTACGGGGAAGAATCCCCTATTCATATTTCCATTCAGCCGGGAGAACATTACACTCACCGTCACTGGTTCGGAATCTTTCCTGTACGGCTTACCCCCCAGATAGCCGTCTGGGCAGAGGACGGGGAGGGCCGTTTCCTGAAAACCCTGTACCTGACCGAACGTTCGGCTCAGAATAGCTGGCGGGGGACAGACGGGGGACGCCCGGAAGCGCTACCCCTTTACGATCATGCCCGGAACCGGTCGGAAAACACCGACGGGGTGAGCGGAGCCAGCGTCAGTTCCGGCCCGTTGGAAAGGCAGGCATCGGGAGATTTTTCAGGAAGAACGATCCTGATCAGGGCGGAGGTGAACAGCTCTTTCGACTACAACGGCCGGTACGACAAAGAGAACAGCGGGGTGAACGGTCAGCCTTCCCTACTTTACGAAGCCCTGTGGAAGAGCGAAGAGGATCGGATCATCCTCAAGCCGGCCGGGAAAGGAGAACTGCGGGGGGAGTCGGGAACCGCCGATTACGATCTGGACGGATTAACTACGGCTCTGAGCATAATCGATTCGATCACTCTCAGTCGATAGAGGGCTTCAGCTCATATCCCCGGCCCAGATCGCGGACAAGCTGGGAGGAGAGGTAACGGTAGCCGTCCACCTTGGGAAGGGATTTCATGCGCAGGGGGGAGTTGGCCGCCGGATTATCCCGGTCCAGCAGATTGATATCCTCTATGACGATGCCCTTGGCATAGTTATAATGGAGATAGGTTCCCGCTCCGGTTTCCTTCTCCATGGTCACCACCATGCCCACATGGGTGTGGGTGTCGTCGGCGAGACCGTTTTCGTTGGCATCCCAGGTATTATCCCAGAAGATGATGTCCCCCGGAGAAGGCAGATCGGTCTTGTAGAGAAGCTTCCTGTCATCAAGGTAATAGTAAAGCCGCCGCACCCCGTTTCCCGTATAGCTTCCGAAATCCTCCGCCAGATCAATTCCCGCATACCAGTAAGCTGCCAGAACGATGCCGGTGCAGTCCAGCCCGAAGGAACGGTCTCCCACTTTGAGGCTCTTACGGCCCTTCATCCAATCCGCCGCTTCTACCAGCTTCTCCTTTACCGGAAGATAGGGATCCGGGGCCGGTTCCCCCGGCAAGGGCTGAGCAGGTGCTTCAGTCACAGATGGAGCGGTTGCGCAGGAAGCGAAGAGATGGAGCAGTAAGCCAGTGAAAAAGAGGTAACGATACTTCATGCTAACCATACTATAGGTTTTCCCGGGCGATAGGTCAAATAAAAAAGAATTGTATATCCCCGCTCAAGCAACTATAATGAGAGACGGCTTCATCTAAAAACGGAGAGTTACGAAACATGGCGAAACACAGGGGAACCCCTGCGGACAGAAAAAACGGAATTGTCTCCCCTCTGTTTCTGAGCCTTTTCTCCCTGAGCCTTATCGTTCTCCTTTTTTCCTATGTCATGAACACTCTGGACAGTTCTCTAAACAGAAGCATCAGAAAGGAAATGGATGTCACCTACGCCCAGTTCGTCCAGAGGGAGCGGGAGCTGGCCCGGGAGGAAGTGGAAAAATTCATAGATACCATAAAGAGCGTTGACGCCAGACCGGGCCCTACCCGGGAAGAAAACAAGGAAAACATGCTCAGAATCGTCAACACCAGAACCCAGGGACATACTTGGTCTACGGGGTTCTTCATCTTCGACCGTGAAGGCATCTGCCTGAGCAGCCACGACTACCCCGAATTCATAGGACTGTCCGTTTACCGCATAAAAGAAGAGTCCGGCGTGGATTTCACTCTCCTCATACCCGATCTGGTGAACAGGGGCAGGTCCCGCTTTTTCGACTACCCCATCCCGGCGATGGGAAACCGCAATGCCCGGGAGAAAACCGCCTATGTATCCTATGTGGATTCCTGGGAATGGATTGTGGGCGCGGGCTTCTTCTCCGACAACGCCGATCCGACCCTGGCGGGACAGCGGGCCCTGTGGGAAGAGTTCCGGACCGATGTTCTGGGTACGGTAAGAAACCGTCTGATCCTTTTCTCTCTTCTCCTGTGCATCACCATAACCCTGACAGCCCTGATCCTCAGATCGTCTCTTCTCTCCCGCAGAAAGGCCCAGAAGAGCCTCTCCCTTTATAAGGATGTTCTTGAATCGAACCTGTGCGTGATGATTACCGACGGGGAAGGAAAAATCGTACATGTGAACGACAAATATTCCCGCCTGACCAGAGAGGACCAAAACGGCATCATTGGGATGCCCTTTCACCGCAATTTCCACCCGGACAGACACAAGGAGCTGGAGGAGGCAATCCGCCGGACTCTGGCGGAAGGCTCCCCCTGGACCGGACAGCTCAAGGGGATCGACCGGGGCGGTACCTCGTTCTGGCTGCAGACGCAGATCAAACCGGTGCGGGAAGAGAACGGAGTCATAAGCGGCTATATCGCCGTGGGAATGGATATCACCGAACTGCACCGCACGAAAAGCAACCTGCAGAACTCCCTGTTCATCGACCAGCTGACCGGTTACGGCACCCGGGCCAAGTTGCTGGCGGACAACAACGATCTGGAAAAGCCCCTGATCGCCTTCTACAATATAGACCGGTTCAGCAGCATCAACCGCTTCTACGGCATGAAGACCGGGGACGAAGTCCTGATCCGCATAGGGAAGAAACTGGGCAATCTTCTCAAGGGGGGAGAGACCCTCTACCGCATTCACGCGGATACCTTCGTGGTGGTGAAGGAGAACGGGGAGAGCGCCCCCTTCATTGAGGACTGCCGCACCCGGCTCAATCTTCTGCAGGACATCACCTTCTCCTTCGACGATTACGAATTCCCCATCACCCTTCGGCTGGGAATCTCCACAAGCCAATCCGATACGCTGGTACTGGCGGACGCCGCCCTGAACGACGCGAGAAAGAGTTCCGACGGCATTACCGTCTACAGTGATGCGGATCGGGAGTCCTCCCCGGACAGACTGGAGAATCAGCAGAAGCTGAACATGCTCCGACAGGCTCTGACCCATTCCCGCATGTTCCTTCTCTACCAGCCCATCATCAATCTGGAGACGGGGGAAATCCACAAGTACGAGAGCCTGATCCGCCTGGAGGATGAAACGGGGAAGGTCATCAGCCCGGACAACTTCATCAACCTGGCGAAGGAAGGCCGCCTCTATAAAAAGCTGACCCATTTCGTCATTGAGAGGGCCTTCGAGGATTTCTACAGCAGGGAGGAGGATTTCTCCATTAACCTGACCATAGAGGATTTTACGGACCGGGAGACCATCGATCTGCTCATAGACCGGGCCCGGCGCTACGGGATACAGGAGCGGCTTATTCTGGAGATTGTGGAGACCGAGGAACTGCGCGACTTCGAAGGTATCGTGCGGATCATCGACCGCTTGAAAGAAGAGGGCATGCGCATCGCCATTGACGATTTCGGCTCCGGTTTCTCCAATTTCACCTATCTCTTAAGGCTCAACGCGGACTTCATCAAGATAGACGGGACTCTGATCAGAAACATCCTTACCGATGAGAAAAGCTACTCCCTGGTGACGTCGATCATACAGTTCGCCCAGGAAGCGGGCATAAAAACCATAGCCGAATATATCGAGACGGAAAAACTCATGGCCTTCGCCCGCCGTATAGGAATCGACTACGGCCAGGGCTATCACATAGGAAAGCCGGAAAAAATCATTTGACTCTCCCCTCAGGGGAGGGTTGATCCTGCTTGAGAACACAATTCAAGGAGGATTATCTATGAACAGATTACTACTGCTTCTCCCCTTTCTGGCACTGCTTTCCTGCGGCGGAGAAGGGGTTTACCGACCGGGAGAGCTGGCCCGAGCCTTTTCCGCAGGGATTCCCGAACAGAACGGCACAGGTCCGGACTACTGGAGAATGGATGAGAATACAGAACTCTACCACTTTTCACAGGGGGAAGGCCGGAATGTTCTCATGATACACGGGGGCCCCGGTGCCCCCTTTCCCGGTCCCTGGCCGGGGCTTGAGCGCCTGGAGGGGTACCGGTTTCACTACTACCACCAGAGGGGATGCGGCCGATCCACCGTCCCCTTCTCCGATTTTCCCCGGGCTCCTTTTCCTAAGAACGCCGCCCGGCTGGAGGACCGGCTGGGACTATCCCGCCAGCTGGAAGACATAGAGAGGATCCGTCGGTTACTGGGGGAGGAGAAGCTGATCATCATAGGCCACTCCTTCGGGGGCTTTCTCGCCGTTCTCTACGCTCTTGAGTTTCCCGACCGGGTGGAAAGAATGATTCTGGTGGAACCGGCGGACATGCTCGCCATGCCCCCGCCCCACGGGGGAATGAACCAGATAGAAGCGGCATTGCCCCCGGTACTGGCACAGGAGTATAAGAAATTTACCAGGGAGTATTTCAATTACGGCAAATTCTTCAAACGCACCGAGGAGGAGCTGGCGTATCTGAACGGAAGATACGGGGATTTCTACTTCGCCGCCCTGGAAATCCGTTCACCCGGCAGCACGGCTGCCCTGGAAGGAACCGCCTCCTCCGTTTCGGGAGGTTTCTCCGGTCACGCCCCCTTCTTCAGCCTGGGAAGATCTTACGACTATCGGGAAATGCTGAGGAGTATCGGCTGTCCCGTTCTGGTTATCCATGGAGCTAAGGATCTCTATGGACCGGAAGCAACCCGGGAATATGCCGAACTTCTCCCCAAAGGGGTGTATACTGAAATGGCCGGATCCTCCCACTTTCCCTTTATGGAAGAACCGGAGGCCTTCAGATCTGTTGTGGAGGATTTTTTATGACCGGAGGAAGGAGATAATGGAATACCGCATAGGGGATTTTGCCCTGATAACCCGCTTTTCGGTTAAGGTTCTGAGGAACTACCACGAAACGGGACTTCTGGAGCCGCGGCGCATCGATTATATTACCGGGTACCGCTATTACGATGAGTCTCAGATAGAGCGGACCCGCATTATCGGCCAGCTGAAGGAGTGGGACTTTTCCCTGAAGGAGATCCGGGAAATCCTGGATGAATACGAAGAGGATCGGGAACTCATTCCGATCGTCCTGCGCAAACGGGAGGAGATCAGAAAGAGGATGGAAAAACTGTCCCGCATCGAGAAAGATCTGACAAAACTCCTGAAAATCGAAGAGGAATCACAGAAGATGGAAAAGAACAGAGACATAACCGTAAAAGAGATCGGGGAGAAGAAAATCATAAGCATAACCTACCGGGGCGCCTTCAGCGAGTGCGGACAATACATGGGACGCCTGTTCAAAGCGGCCAGGGGGAGCGCTTCGGGCAGGGTTTTCAATCTGTACGGCCAGGAGCTGGATATGGATGATCCGGAAGTCACCGTCTGCCTGGAAGTGAAAAAGAAGGTAAACTCATCGGATGTGGAGAATGGGGTTCTGCCCGCTTCCCGCGTCCTTTCCCTGATTCACCTGGGACCCTATGAAATGCTAGGGGACTCCTACCGCCTTCTTGTGGACAAGCGGGAGGAGATGGGCCTGGTTCAGAGCGGACCCTACCGGGAGATATACATCAAGGGCCCGGGCATGATATTCCGGGGGAACCCCCGCAAATACGTGACCGAACTGCAGGTTCCTATTTCCCCGTCAGAGTCCTGACGAAAGCGCTGAGTTTCCCGTAGTCCCCTGGAGGACACTCGTTCACGGTGCGGATGACCTGGCTCCCCACGATGACCGCGTCGCAGTGGGGGGCCACCGCCTGGACCTGGGACCGGTTCTGTATCCCGAAGCCGGCCATGATCTTCACGCCCCGCCTCTTGAGTTTGTCCAGGGTGGCCAGGTTCTCCTCGCCCATCTCGGTGAGGGTTCCCGTGATACCCCGGCGCAGGGCCAGATAGACCCATTCCGGATCGTCGGCTATGATCTCTTCCACCCGCTCATCGGTTACCCCGGGGATGAGAACGGGCACGCAGAAAAGGCCCTCCTTCCGGCAGGCGGCGGCCAGCCCCTCGTCGCTCCCGGGAGCCAGATCGGGAATAATCAGCCCCGAAGCACCGGCTTCCTTCGCCCGGGCGGCGAATTCCTCAACACCCGCATTGAAGACAATACCCCCGTAGCTCATCAGGAAAAGGGGAACACTTCCCTCCCCAGCGGTCAGCTCCCGGCACATCTCAAAGGCCCGGTCCACCCGGAACCCCGCTTCCAGGGCCTTATCGCAGGCGGCGGCGATCACCGGTCCGTCGGCGGTGGGATCGGAGTAGGGAATCTGCATCTCCAGATAGGAGGCTCCCCCGGCGATCAGGGCTTTTCCCACTTTCAGGGACTCCTCAACGGTGGGGTATCCCGCAATGAAATGGGTCATTAGGGTATCTGCCATGGAAAACTCCTCAGGAAATGATTCTACACAGAGAAACATACACTCTGGCATCGTTCCTGTCAATAGAAACATATGGTCATTTTACAGGAAATGGCCTATCCTGTCCTGTATGAAAAAAGGATTTCCCTTCACCGGTATCTTCCTTCTCCTCTTTCTCTTCCCGACAACTCAAACCGCCGGCAGGGAAACGGATGTCCTGCTGGGACTGAACACCGATGTGGCCCCCTTCGGCATAGAGAGCATTATCCCCGGGGCGGCCATCTTTCTCTGGCCCCTTGAGGAGTGGCCCCTGTCCCCCGGGATGGACAGTGAAGCCTACCTCTGGACCGATCGTTTCGAGTTATCTTCCCACCTGTACCTCCGGGCGGGGACGCCCCTGATCTCCCCTTTCGCCGGAGCGGGGCTTGTCCTCCTAAGGGGAAATTACTTCGGCCATGAACTGGATCAGTGGTATCCTGATGTTCAGTTCGGCTGCCGGATCGCTCTTCCCCGGTTCCCCGTTCTCTATCCGGTGATCACCGTCCGCATCAAGGAGAACGATACGGACAGCAACCTTCTCACCCTGGGCGGCTTGAGCTTTTGAGAGGCCGGTTGATCCGAATCCCCCTTCCTGCAAAATAGCGCTCGAAAAGAGCAAAGTCCACCTTAGAATTCCGTTGTGTCTCTTCGGTCGTTCCCGAGGGATTATTAATAGCGAAACACCCCCGGGAAACATCTACACCGGAAACGACCACCAGATGACCGCCCCGGGGACCGGCGTAATCGGGCTTTCCCTCCCGGATGGAATAATGCACCGAAACGATGAAAAGATGCCCCTCCAGAGTTCCCCTGACAATATCCTCCCGGCTCAGGGGGGACAGAGAGGCTCCCTCCAGATCAAAACGGTCCCTGATAAAGCTGACGAAGGGCGCATAGAAAAGGCCTTCTACATCATCCCCCTTCACCTTATAGCCTCCGGACCTGGCGCACTCCTTCGCCAGGGGAATCAGGGGCGGAGAATCTATGCCCCAATAGGAGAGAATCATCTTCAGGCAGGCCATGCCGCAGATGTTCCTGGCCCAGAGTTCATAATCCCCGGGAGATTCCGCTCCGGACAGCTCCCACAGGGGGTCCTCTTCAGCGGCCAGACGCCCCGAGACAATATCCCCAATCAGATCTCCGGAGATCCACTGGGAAAAGTAGGGCATTTCCCGGTGAAGGACTTTCTCAATCATCGGTCAGAGCCAGTTTCGCCGCGAATCCTATAAGAATCAGGCCGAAGCTCTGCTGTATCCTCCGAACAGCCCGGGGTGATGAAGTCAGCAGCTGCTTGAAACCGTTAGCCAGAAATCCGTAGAGAATGAATACGGCCAGGGTGAGGCCCATGAAAACGGCGCTCAGGCTCAGCATCTGAATCAGGTAGGCCTGCCCTCCTTCTACAAGGAACTGGGGCAGGAAGGAGAAGAAGAACAGGGTCAGCTTGGGATTGAGCAGATTCAGAAGAATCCCCCGGCCGACCAGGGAGAAAAGCCCCGCCGGGGACCCTTCTTCCCCGAACTGCAGGCGGCTTTTATCCCGCATTAGGCCGATTCCCAGATAGAGCAGATAAAGGGCGCCGACGATTCGGATGATCTGAAAGATCCGGGCCCCCCCATGAAGAACGGCGGAGAGGCCCAGTATTCCCGCCATAAGGTGGGGTACGATGCCCAGGGTACACCCCACGGCGGCCCAGAAACTGTCCCGGCGGCTGCCCCCCAGACCGGCGCTGACCGTATAGATAACTCCCGTCCCCGGAACGAGAACCACGATAAGAGAGGTTAGCAGAAACCCTGCGCTAAACATAACAGATCTCCTTCGCCCCCATCCCCGGACCTTGGGGAAGCAGGCAGGCACAGTATGCCATGAAGACTCCCTCCGTTTCAATAATCGCTGCTCCGGAGAGGACGGGTTTCGACCGCAAAGGGAGCTGCGATAAAAAACTTGCCCCCGGTTTGTCTTTTATGTAAATTGATACAAAAGAGGGAGAGAGCCAAGTATGATACCAATAGCAGCCAGTATATTGACGCTTATAGTCGCAGTAGAGCATTTATATATTTTATGGATAGAGATGTTCGCATGGGAAACGGCAGGAAGGAAAACATTCAAATCCCTTCCCGAGGATATTTTCGAATCCACAAGAGGCCTTGCCGCGAACCAGGGGCTTTACAACGGCTTTCTATCGGCCGGTCTGGCATGGTCCTTTTTCATTTCCGACGCCCGCTGGAGTTCAAACATCCGGCTGTTTTTTCTTGCCTGCGTGATCACCGCCGGTGTCTACGGCGCCATATCCTCCTCGAAGAAAATATTCTTCATGCAAGCTCTGCCGGCGATTATCGCCCTGATACTTGTCCTGTTTACTCTTTGAGACAACCCCGGAACGCCCGGTTTCCTCCAGTTATCGGCTAAGCCGCGCCGTCTCCTCTCTCAGAAAGGAAACCCAGCTCTCGCCGCCCAGATGGGGGGCTGAGATAAAAATATCCTTGTCCCCCCGGCCGGACATGTTCACCACCAGGGTTTTCTCCGGCCCCAGCTCCTTCGCCATCTTCATCGCCTCCGCCCCGGCATGGGCCGATTCCAGAGCGAAGATGATCCCCTCGGTCCGGGCGAAGAACTTCAGGGCCTGCAGGGCCTCCTCGTCCAGGGCGGAGCGGAACTCCAGACGTCCCGACACCCCCAGATGGGCCAGCTGGGGCCCTATGCCCGGATAGTCCAGTCCCGCCGAAACGGAATGGGTATGGAGCAGCTGGCCGTCCCCGTCCAGAAGAAAGCGGCTCTTGTAACCCTGGGCGATTCCCGTCTTGCCCACGTCGGTCATGCGCACCGCGTTGTTCCCTTCCCCGGGTCCGCGGCCCCCCGCTTCCA
>JAFGPQ010000216.1 GCA_016936115.1 Spirochaetales bacterium
ATGAAATCCTGGGCCATCATCAGCTCCTGGAACTCCTGAAGGACGAAGTCCCGGTCCTCCCCTTCGATATTCTCCAGTCGGGCGATCTCCCAGGTCAGGGTTTCGATCTCCGCGTCGTTCAGATGCTTGAAAATTTCGGCGGAAATCTCCGATCCCATGGTAACCAGAAAGACGGCGGCCTTCTGCTTACCGGTGAGTTCTTCCTTGTGTTTCTGCCCGGCCCGACTCTCTTTTGCCTCAGCCATTCTACTTCTCCTCCGCCAGCCAGGTCCTGATCAGCTTGGCCACGTCCTCCGGATGCTCGCGGGCCATATTCATGGCGTTTTCCTGCAGTTCCAGACGGGCCCGCTCCTGAACGGACATCTCCACTTCGATTCCCTCTTCCTCGGCGTTCCTCAGGGCCTGCTCGCGCATAGCCTGATGCTGCCGGGCCAGTTCCTCTTCCCGGAGCCGCCTTCTCCGTTCCATCTCCTTGGAGATAAGGCGGAAGGCGATGAAGAAGACAATGATGCCGATAAGACCGATGATCGAGTAAAAGAGGAGGCGCTGGATCTGCTTCTGCCTCAGATAATCCTCGTCCTGCTGCTTGAATTCCTCGCTCCTGTCAAAGGGAATGTGCTGAACCGTCACCGTATCGCCCCGGTTGGCATCGTAACCGACCGCATGCTCCACCAGCTGAAGAGCCTTGGCCAGCAGTTCGTCGGATACGGGCTCATAGGTTCTTTTCAGAGTGCCGTTTTCAAAAATATACTCCCCTTTGGCGTCTCTTTCCAGTGTCCAGACCCCGTCGATGGCCACGGCGGCGGAAACACGGGCGATTTTGTAGGGAGCCATCTCCTCTTCGCTGGTCTGGGTATTGTAAACATAGTTGGTGATCTGATCGTCCTTGGAGTAGTTTCCCACCAGATTGGTCAGATCCTGATACTGGGGAGGAGTCTGCCCTTCCTGTCCCGGGGGACCCTCCGGATTAAAGCCGGTTCCCTGGAAACTCTCCTTCGTGGTCTGCTGGCTCTCGGTAAAGGTCTGCACCACCTGACGGTCCGGGTAGGGGGTGGCCGGATCTTCGGGAGTCATCTCTATGGGAAAATGTTCCTCCGTGGAGACCTTTTTATTCACGAATTCCAGATCGATGTCCATGTTGACGATACGGATTCTCTTGCTGGTGAAAATACCCTGAAGCTCCCGCAGGATCTGACTCATGTATCGGGCTTCCAGAGCGGTCTTCTGCTTGAGCATTCTCTCGGTCAAATCCAGGCGGTCCACCTGGGCAAGACCGGCGAAATCGTTCAGATGTCGTCCGGAGAGATCGGATACCACGATATTATCGGCGCTCAGTCCTTCCACGGCAAACTGGATCAGCTTGACGATCCCTTCGATCTTTATGCGGTTTTCCGTGATGTCGCTGCCCGGTTTCGGGGTGATGATAACACTGGCGGTGGTGGGATTCTGTTCGGAGGCGAAAAGGGATTCCCCGGGGATAACCAGGTTCACATCCGCCGAATCGATATCGTCCAGGGCTTCCAGATGCTGCTCCAGACTGGCGGTGATAGCCCGCTGAAGGTTCACGTCCCGCTCAAAGTCGGTCAGGGTCCACCGTTCCATATCCATGATGGCCCAGGGATCCGTATTCTGGGGAATCAGATCCTCCCTTACCAGGGTGGCCCGCATTTTCCGGGCGACCGCATCGTTCTCAACGTAGATGATGCCCCCGGTAACCCGGTTCATCACATTCTCTTCGTCGAGCCGGGTGGTGATCCGGACAATCTGCTCTTGATCGGTGATAGGCGACGTCAGCAGGGGAACCATACTGGGGGAAGAGGATACTCCCACCAGCAGAACGATACCCACAATGACAGCGGCCACGATTCCGCCCAGAATCAGTTTCTGAACCAGGCTCCAGTTGCCCCAGGCCGTTTTTACCGATTCCAATAATTTCCTAAACCATTCCATTATACCCCTCCCAAGGAACGGACAGTTTCTTCAGGTTCGCCGCCGGCCGCTGCCGGAGCATTCCCTCTACCCACTATCTCAGATTTATAATTTCCTTATAGGCGCTGACCGCCTTATCCACTACTGCTTTCGTAATCCCCAGGGCCATTTCCGCCTCCGCCATGGCGATGGTCACCTGGTCGGATGAGACCGATTCGGGATCCACCATCATGGCCTTGTAAAGCTCGTTAACCTGGGTCTGACCCTCATTCACCTTATCGATGCGGGAGACCAACAGGTCGGCAAATCCGCTCTCCTTCGCATTGATCGGATTTCCCGTGACTCCCTGGGAGTCCATGTGCCGGCTGCTGGTTCTCTTCAATACGATCTGATCGCCCTGGGCTATGTTTTTGACGTCCATAAAAACTCTCCCTTACCTATCTGAGGATTTCGAGGGACTTCTGAAACATGCTCTTGGCCCCTTCCATAATGGATACGTTCGCTTCATAGGCGCGGCTCGCCGTTATCATATCCACCATCTCGTTCACGATGGTCACGTTGGGATATTCCACGTAACCCTTCTTGGGACCGGTTTTGATAGCGTCCGGATGGGTCGGATCCCAGACCAGACGCAGATCGCTGTCCATATCCTTTTCGATAGTTTCCACCTTGACCCCGGAGCCGATCTTCTGCTCCATGCTCTCGGGCAGAAAGGGACTGCGCCAGTTGGGCTTATCCGTTTCGGACCGGAAAACCACCCGGCTTCGGCGGAAAGGTCCCCCCTCCTCGGTGCGCGTGGTGTTGGCATTGGCTATATTGTCGGCGATCACATCCAGGCGGAGTCTTTCCGCTGTCAGACCGGTTGATGCCGTGTTAATCGTGCTGAACATTCCCATAACTTTCTCCTAACCTACTTTATGACCATATTGACCAGGGTGAACTCATGTGAGACCGTCTCCATGAGAAGCTCGTAACGCATCTGATTCTTGAGGGCGTTCATCTCCTCCACCTCGATATCCACGTTATTGCCGTTATTTTTGGCTGTGGTCAGGTAGTCCAGATTGATCCGGGGTTCCACATCCTTATAGTCACGGGGCTGGTTAAAATCGATGTGCCGTTCCGATGAGGTTTTGGCCTTGAGAGTGCCCTGATTCTCTTCAGAAGCCAGAGCCCGGCCCAGTTCCGATTCGAAGGAGACATCGCTCCTCTTGAAATTGGGGGTCTCCACATTGGCTATGTTATTGGCGATCACTCCCTGGCGTACATTGGCCACGTTCAGACCGCGCTTGAGTATATCGACTGTCTTTCCAAAACTGGAATCTTCAAACATTCCGTCCTCCTGAGGGGAAACTTGTTTCACCCCTTTTCTGCTGCGGGCAAAAACTGCCCCTTTCTTTACTCATCGGCCGCTCGGAACCACACCTTAGTGTTTTCTGTCCACTCTGTAACGGCCCTTTACTCTTTTTTTACAAAATGTAGCGGCTCAGGTCTTTATCCTCCGCCACATCACTCAATTTCTCATTCACAATCTCTGCGGTGATCTCCACGGTCTGACCGGCGTAATCCTCCGCGTCAAAGGAGATATCCTCCACCAGCAGCTCCATGATCGTATGAAGCCTCCGGGCACCGATATTCTCGGCGGAACGATTCACTTCCGCGGCGATTTCCGCCATCCGGCGTATCGCTTCCGGGGTAAAGACCAAGTTTACATCCTCCGTTGCCAGTAGGGCGGCATACTGTTTGGTCAGAGCATTCTGCGGGGACGAGAGGATCTGCTCGAAGGCGTCCGCATCCAGATCATCCAGCTCCACCCGCAGGGGGAACCGGCCTTGCAGTTCCGGAATCAGATCGGAGGGCTTGGCCAGATTAAAAGCCCCCGCGGCGATGAAGAGGATGTGGGAAGTGTCGATTATGCCGTAGCGCGTATTCACGGTGGAACCCTCCACGATGGGAAGGATGTCCCGCTGAACCCCTTCCCGGGAGACATCCTGCCCGCCCCGGGACCCCTCTTTGCTGGCGATCTTGTCCATCTCGTCAATGAAAATGATGCCCATGTTCTGCACCAGATCCCGAGCCATATCCACGGCGTTATCCGTATCGATCATTTTGTCGATATGCTCCGCCAGAAGCAATTCCCGGGCTTCTCTGACGGTGACTTTCTTCTTCTTGCTTTTGCCGCCCCCTCCGAAAAGAGAGGAGAGTGCGTCCATACTGATGTCCATGCTCTCCATGCCCCCGTTCCCGGCGAACATATTCAGGGTGCCTCCGCCCTGCTTGGATACGGTCACTTCGATCATTTTGTCTTCCAGCTCACCGGCCCGGAGTTTTTCCCTGAAGGTCTCTCTCAGGTGGGCTTTGCGGGATGCCTTCTCTTCATCCTCGGGAGGAGGAAGCTCTTCCTTCGCCTCCTCTTCCTGATTAAAGCCGATGGGAGGGGATCCGGCGTTCTGAATGCCGTTGGGCCCCAGGGTGATAGCTCCGATTTGAATACCGGGAAACCCGGCGGCCTGGTTCTGCCGCTTCTCCGGTTTCTTCTTTCCGGACCCGGGCAGGAGAAGGTCCAGAAGCTCCTCTTCCGCCGCCTGA
>JAFGPQ010000024.1 GCA_016936115.1 Spirochaetales bacterium
TCCATTACGACAGGGAAGCCGCCGCCGGTCTGAGCGGTATGATAGAGGGGAACGATCAGCTTGTCTACGAAGCCCACTCCACGGACTACCAGAGCGAAACCGGTCTGACCAATCTGGTGAAGGATCACTACTGCATCCTCAAGGTGGGTCCCTGGCTGACCTTCGCCTACCGGGAGGCTCTGTTCGCCCTTGAGGCGATGGAAAAGGAGCTCTTCACCGGGTCGGATAAACCCTTGTCCCGCCTGAGGGAGACCCTGGAAGAGGTGATGCTCGGAGAGCCGAAGTACTGGAAGAAGTACTACCCCGGATCAGAGGATGAGCAGTTTTTCAAAAGAAAGTACAGTTTTTCCGACAGGAGTCGCTACTACTGGCCCGACGAGAGGCTGACAACGTCTGTGGAACGGCTCAAGGCCAACCTGGACGGGAAGGGGATCCCCCTGTCCTTACTGAGCCAGTTCATGCCCAACCAGTACGACAGCGTGCAGGAGGGGAAGATCCGTCCTACGGCTCAGGAGCTGATTCTGGATAGGATCGGAGATGTTATGGGCATCTACGCCCGGGCCTGCGGGTTTTAAGCATCGTTTCTGCCTGTAAAAAAGCTCTCCCCCTCAACGGCGGAGAGCTTTTTTATTCGTTCAGTACTTCCATGAAAGCTTCGCTGATAAGGATTCGGCTGCGCTCAATAAACAGATCCCTTATATCTCCCTGTTCCAGCTTCTCCACCTTGGGAATGATGTAGTTCTTCACCCGTTCAGACAGATTCCGGTATACCGCTTCCTTGGTTTCCCTATCCGCATCGATCAGGGCCGTAATGAGATCGGTGCCGCTGATTTTCCGCAGCATCCTTTGGATAGTGGCATCATTCATTTGTGAGAGAGAGGTAAAATCGGGAACAATTTCCGGGCCGGAGAGACGGCTCAGAACAATTTTTCCGTCAACCACTTCCAGTTCCGTCTCCTCTTTAAAGCTGACCTGTTTCAAAATGGCCTGGGGAATTCGAATCCCCCGGGAGTTTCCAATATTGATGATGGGCAATCGCATATATTACCTCCTGAAAGTATATACAATAAGAATACAATATAATTATATATATGCCCATGAATTTCTTAAATTAAGAGAGAATGTGGCAATTGATCTACATAAATGGGTCAATAGTGCGCATATGTGTCAAAATGAAACTTACTGGAGGCCCTTTTCACTGATTGTTCCCTTCTGACTCAATGTCTAGCCCAATAGTGTCATTGTGTAAAGGATGGAAAATCTATTTTATTCAGAAAAGTTATGTGGTGTGGTTTAATAAATATTTGTAATAAAATAAATTAAGAGTGTTGGCCGGGAAGTTGGCACGGATTCTGCATATTAGTGAGCATAAAGGATCCTGGCAGAAGGGAACGGCGGAGTTAGTGAAAAAGCTGTTTCGTTGGTTTCTGCAAGGATCTTAGAAAAACGATTTAACCTGATTGGTTATGGAGGACAATATGAATTACATGGTAACGAAGAACAGAGTAAACGATCTGGACAGGATTTTTGATTCCTTTTTCACCGGTAGCGCAGCAGCAACTCCCCGGGTGCCCGCGGTAGACATTACCGAATCGGATAAGGGTTATGATATTATGGCGGAACTTCCCGGATTCAGCGAAGAGGAGCTGAATATACAGGTTAAGGAGAATCTCCTTACCATCTCTGCAGAGAAGGGTGAGGTTAAGGAAGAAGAAAAGGATGAGGTGAAAGTCCTTAAAAGAGAAAGGGCCTCCCGCTCTTTCAAAAGAAGCTTCTACCTTCCCAAGGATGCTTCTTCCGAGAACATCGAAGCTCTTTTTGAAAACGGACTTCTCACCCTTTCCGTAGCGAAAAAGGAAGAGGCCAAAGCCCAGCTGATTAAGGTGAAGACGAAGTAATTTCCTTTAGCATGATTATATCCCGCCCGCCGGATACCCCCTCCGGCGGGTTTTTTTATAGATAATATCCTGCCGCTTTCGCAGGGAGTTAACAAGGTAAATTCCATCGGCTCGCTCCAGTTCTTCCTTAAGGATTATCCGCTCCGAAATGAGTCCCTTTTCGAGCAATTCCTCCCGGTAGGTCCCCGGCAGAAGCCCGCAGCTGACCGGAGGCGTCCAGTCTCTGCCGTTCAGGCGGACCACTACATTGCCTATGCAGGATTCTGTAATCTCTCCCTTATCATTCCAGAGAATGACATCGTTCCATTCGGGTGTCAGCGCCCTGATGCGGTTATAGATCTCCCTGTTCGTTGTTTTATGATAAAGAAAGTGATTACCCCTGTCGACAGGAACGGCGGCCAGGCCGACTGTCCATGTCCCGGTCGGGACGTATCCGGCAAACTCAAGAGAGAGTTCTCCCCGCTTGTCCAGAAGAAGGCGAATCCTGGTGGGGTGGGAAGAAAATGTTCTGGCCAGAGAAAACAGACTGTCCCGTATCTCTTTTTCTCTGAACGGATAATCAAAGTAATCCGATGACTTTCCCATCCGATTCAGGTGGCGTCCCAGAAGAAAATAACCCTCCTCCGGAGTCCAGAGCAGTGTTTCCAGCAGATCGAAGTCGGGGCGGATCTCCGTTAGAATCTTTGTTTTGACCAGAGTCTCTTCGTACTCCTCGTCTACCGTGGAGTCCCAGGTGATACCCCCGCCGGTCCCGTATTCCGCTTCTCCGGTGCGGTTGTTAATCAGCGCCGTGCGTATGGCCACATTGAATCGGGCTTCTCTCCCCGGTGCCATGTACCCGATGCTTCCCGTATAAATACCCCGGGGAGTCGCCTCTATCCTATGGATAATGTCCATGGTTCGCCGTTTGGGCGCTCCCGTGATGGAGGCGCAGGGAAAGAGGGCCTTCCATATTTCCGCCTGGGAGGCATCGGTCAGAGCTTCGATGCGGGAGGTCATCTGCCAAAGGGTGGGGTATTTCTCCAGCGAGAAAAGGGCGGGAACCTTTACACTTCCCGGGCGGGCAATTCTCCCCAGATCGTTGCGGATCATATCCACGATCATTCTGTTTTCCGCCCGGTTCTTTTCCGACTGGAAAAGCCACTCCGCCAGTCTGCGGTCATCATCCCGAGTCTTTCCCCGTGAGGCAGTACCCTTCATGGGCTTCATGGTGATCCTATCCCCCTCCAGAGAAAAAAACAGTTCCGGAGAGGCGCTGCAGACGGACCATTCGCCGGTGTTTACATAGGCGCCGAATCGGGCATTCTGAGTTCTCTGCATGAGCAGAAAATAGCGCCAGGGGTCATCTACGCAGGGAGCGTTCAGGCGGTAGGTGTAGTTTACCTGGTAAGTATTGCCCCGCCTTATCTCGTCCTTTACCCGGGCTATGGCATGGGCATACTCTTCCCGGTTGACCGAAGGGATCCACTCGGGCGGGACCGGGTCGGCTTCCGTCAGGGGAAGTTCCCCTGTTTCGGGCGCCTCGAACAGGCCGAACCAGAGAAGGGGGCACCCTTCCCTGCGGGATGCTCTGAGGCGGGGATCGAAGGCGCAGGACGCCCCGTAACTGATGAAGCCGGCAGCATGGTAACGTTCCGACTCCACCTTTTCTTCAATCTCTCTGAGAAGGGGCAGAACCTGGCCGGGATCATTGGTGGTAACAATCCCGACGGGATTTCGGTAATATCGCCAGAAACCCTCCCGGGCGTCGGCCAGGATAATCCGGATATCCCTGTTCATGCTCCCCCTTTCTGACCCGTCAGACCGATCGGGCTTCTTCCTTCGCCAGATCAAACCGGGTCAGGATCTCCTCGGAAGGTGTCTTTGTGGCTAGACTGACCAGAATGACAGCCAGGAATGCCAGGATAAATCCGGGAAGAAGTTCGTAGAAGTACTCCCCTTCGATGGAGATGAAGTTCTTGACGATCACCACGGTGACAGCTCCCACAATCATGCCGGCCAGGGCGCCCCATTTTGTGGTCTTGCGCCAGATGACAGAGAGAATAATAACCGGGCCGAAGGCTGCTCCGAAACCGCCCCAGGCATAACCGACCATGTTAAGGATGTTGCCGTTGTCCCGGGAGGCGATGATGAACGCCAGAAGGGCGAACCCCACGATGCCTACCCGGCTGATGATCTCTTTGGTCTTGTCATCCTTCTTTGCGATGAAGGGGATATCCTCGGTCAGGGAAGAGGTCAGAACCAGAAGCTGGGAGTCCGCCGTGGACATAACCGCCGCCAGCACGGCTGCGAGGACGAATCCCCCGAACACCGGGTGGAAAAGGGCGTCGGTCAGGGCCAGGAAGATCCGCTCGCTGTTACCGTCCGGACCGTAGATTCCCTCTAGGGGTGAAATCCCGTTGTAACCGATGCCGATCAGGCCGATGGCCGTGGCCAGGATGAGACACAGCACCATCCAGATGGTAGCGACCCGGCGGGATTTTGGTACCGATTTCACGCTGTCGATACCAATGAAGCGGGCCAGGATATGGGGCTGGCCGAAGTAGCCGAATCCCCATGCCATAAGGGAAATCGCGGTGATCCAGCCGGTGGAGAAGTGAAAGGCTTCCGGATTGATAGAGCTGATGCTCACGCCGGAACCGGTAATGGCGAAGAATCCGAAGAGGCCGCAGAAAACCAGAGCCGTCAGCATGAGCAGTCCCTGGATGAAGTCGGTCCAGCAGACGGCCAGATATCCCCCCAGGAAGGTGTAGGAAACGATGACCAGGGTGGTGATGATGAGGCCGATTTCCTCGCTTGCTCCGAAAGTATGGGCGAAAAGAAGAGTTCCCCCCTTGAGGCCGGAAGCTACGTATAGGGTAAAGAAGAGCAGTATGATGACCGTGGAGATTACCTTGAGGACATGGGTTTCGTCTTCGAACCGCTTTGAGAAGTAGGAGGGTAGGGTTACCGTATCCAGCTTCTCCGTCAGGGAGCGCAGTTTTCCCGCGACCACGAGCCAGTTGATATAGGCACCGATAGCCAGTCCCAGGGAGATCCAGACCCCCTCTACCAGGCCGCTGGCGAAAACGGCCCCGGGGAGTCCCAGCAGAAGCCAGCTGGACATGTCCGAAGCCCCGGCGGAAATGGCCGTGGGGACCGGGCCGAGCTGTCGCCCGCCGATGATGAAATCCTCGTTGGAATTGGTTTTCTTCATGGAATACCATCCCACGCCCAGCATGAGGGCCAGATACAGACCGAATTGAATAAAAATAAGCATAGTTCTCTCTCCAAAAACTGAATTAAGTTGTCAGGATAAAAGAGATGCAAGTATATGTCAATGAAATTAAATATTTATACTATGTGAAGCAAAGGGATACCCGAATCGTTCCCGGGAAAAAACGCTTTGAAAATAATATTGCCGGAGATTACACTTTAAAATATGCCTATGGAGAAAAATAAACAAAAAACAGGAAACATGAAAAATGGGAGAAGGAGAAGGTTTCTTCTCTATTTTCTCCTCATGTCATTCTCCTTTTCCGGGCTTGGTTTGTTTGTTCTTTACCGCCAGTATAAGGGGATTGAGACAAGAATGATTCTGACCGAAAAACTGCAGCTGGATTCCGCCCCTCCCCTTATCAGAAGCCATTTTACCGAAGTGGCCCATGAAACCATACTCCTGGGGGAGTTTCTTTCGACCCATTACTGTCCCGAAGAAGGAGGGGCTTCGTCAAGCAAGGTGGAGGGCATGCTTATGAAGATGGCCGAAATAACGGGGAACTATGATCAGATCCGCTATATCGACCGGAACGGATGGGAGAGAATCCGGATAAACTATAACAACGGCTCGGTCTCGGTTGTTCCCGGGGATCAGCTTCAAAACAAGGGGGACCGATATTATTTCAGGGGCGCCCTTCCTCTAAGGGAGGGTGAATTATACGTATCTCCCCTGGACCTTAATATAGAGCACGGGGAGGTGGAACTTCCCTATGAGCCTATGATTCGTTTCTCCGCCCCTGTCTTTGATGGGAACTCGGAATTGTCCGGTATTGTGGTCATTAATTATCTTGCGGAAAGGCTTTTTGATTTCGTGAATCTGGAAGTTATCAGCAATGACTATATAGATGTATGTATGACCGATCCCCAGGGATATTACCTGGTCAATACAAGGGATCCTTCCCGGGAATTCGGCTTCATGTTTGAGGAGGGCGGTGATTATACAATCGGGCAGGATCAGGAAGACCTCTGGGAGATGATGGGCAAGTCTGCCGATGGAACAGTTGTTATTGACCATAATCTGTATGCTTTCACCCACTTCCACCCCCTGGATATGAAATGGGTAACCAGCAAGTGGGGAGATGACGGATCGGAAGTTTCCCTTCTCCCGGCGGTGGGCTATATCTGGTACCTGGTCGCCCGAATTGATCGGGAACAGGTGTGGCTTCAGCTGAAAAACCAGGCCCGTTCCCTTTCTTTTGCCTATTTCTTTTTACTTTTAACTTCCCTGGGGGTTTCCTATTTTCTGGCCAAGTACAAATCCGCGGCGATAGCGCAGCAGCAGACCATAAAGAATATGGCCTTTAACGATGAACCCACCGGGCTCAGGTCCCGTGTCTTCGGTCTGGAACATCTGAAATACGACATTGTCAAATCCCGTGAGAAAAGCGAGAGATTCGCCGTGATATACACTGATGCGGATAAGTTTAAGCCAGTGAACGACACATACGGACATGAGGCGGGCGATTTCGTTCTCAAGACTCTGGGGGAGCGTTTCAAGTCATCTATCAGGCCCGACGATATGGTGATTCGCATGGGGGGCGATGAATTCGTGGTGGTTCTGGAAAACGTCAGGGGGGAAGCGGAGATCAGAGTCGTGGCGGACCGCATCATCGGAAATATCAGAATGCCTATCATTTATGAGGGTCACGAAATAAACCTGGGAATAAGCCTGGGAGTCGCGTTTTTTCCTGATGACGGGAATACGGTGGAAGAGCTTATCGGCCGAAGCGACGAGGCCATGTACCGGGCTAAGCAGAGCAAAAGGGGATACTGTTTCTATCGGGAAGGGGATCAATAATCCCCGGGGCGGGGAGAACCTCTTGTCCCTTTTTCATTACCCTCCTATACTGAACATCTATGAAAGAGAATTCAACAGATAACAGGGAAGAGAATTTTGCCGAGCTGCTCGAAAAGAGCGCCATGGGGCAGAATTTCATGGAGCCGGGACAGGCTCTCGAAACGGAAATAGTCGCCATCTCCGGTGATACCATATTTTTGCAGCTGAACGGAAAGAGCGAAGGAATCCTTAACGCCGAAGAGCTGACCGACAAGGAAGGGAACCTTACCGTACAGGAAGGGGAAACTATCAAGGTTTTCTTCCTGAAGGCGGAAAACGGGGAAATGCGCTTTACCACCCGTATCAGCAGTAATGAAGCGGGCCTTGCCGTTCTGGAGAACGCCTACAGGCAGGGCATTCCCGTGGAAGGGGTTGTGGAAAAGGAGATCAAGGGCGGTTTCGAAGTGAAAATCGGCGAATCCCGTGCTTTCTGTCCCTTTTCCCAGATGGGGGAGAAGCGGGTTGAGGATGCGGCGGAATGGATCGGGAAACACCTCTCCTTCAAGATCATGGAGCACAGCGAAAAGGGCCGGAACATCATCGTTTCGAACAGGGCCCTGATTGAAGCGGAGAAAGACAAGCAGCGGGACGTTCTCAAGGAAACCCTGAAGGAGGGGATGACCGTCAAGGGAAAAGTTGTTTCCCTGCAGCCCTTCGGCGCCTTTGTGGATATCGATGGATTTCAGGCGCTCCTTCCCATTTCTGAAATCAGCCGGGAGCGGGTCGAGGATATTTCCGAAGTCCTTTCCGTGGGCCAGGATGTGGAGGGAAAGATCCTGAGCATCGACTGGTCCAGGGACCGTATCTCCGTAAGCCGCAAGGCTATGCTCGGCGATCCCTGGGACGACGCTTCGGTCAAGTACCGGGCGGGAAGCCGGCACAAGGGAAAAGTAGTACGTCTTACCGAGTTTGGTGCTTTCATTACCCTGGAGCCGGGAATTGACGGACTGATTCACAAATCGGCAATGGCTGCCGACTCCCGTGACGCCAATCCGAAGGATATTCTCAAGAAGGGCCAGGAAATATCCGTTCAGATCAACAGTATCGATGTTGAGAAAAAGCGCATCTCCCTGAAGCTCTCATCCCTTGCCCAGGAAGAAGAGAGCGTTCAGAAGTATATGGAAGACAAAGAGGACAGTTCCGGCGAGACTTACAATCCCTTTGCGGCTCTCCTCAAGGACCGGATGAAGAAATAGAGCTTTATAGCTCCTTCTTAAGTTTTTCCATTTCCCCCTTGAGCCAGAACAATTCCTGACTTAGGGGGGTAGTGTTTGTGAACTGCTCCCATACTGTTATATTTTCACGGGCTTCCTCCGTTTTTCCGAGGCGGACCCGGGCGTATGTCAGGTAGTATAATGTCTCGGCGTATTCCTCGGGGGAGAGCGTCGGTTTTTGTTCCAGAAGGGCCGATCCTTTTTTCTCCGCTTCGGCCCAGTCTCCCCTGCGATTCAGTTCGCGCAGTTCCCTGCCACGGGGAAAGGGGTCTCCCTCTTCGATAAGAATCCGAAGTTTGTTCATCTCTCCTGATACCCAGGTCAATTCCTCCCCGGGAAGATCTTCCCGGATCAGTTTATCGTATTCCATAAGTACCTGACGGGCTTCGCCGGTTTTTTCCAGTCTCATAAGGGCATACATTGTGTGGTATAGGGTCTCCGCTCTCTCTTCGGGTATGAAAGTGCTCCTGTTCCTGTACATCTCTCCCCCCGTCTCGGCTGCCTGTTACCATTTTCCCTTTCTATTGAGCTCCATTAAAGTGGAATTATCCGGAAATAGGCAGCCGGTTACCATAAGCATCAGCATGATCGGTATCATCCCGCCGTATATTCTTTTCATAGGACCTCCCTGTTTGCTTTTATCCTAAAGCAATCGAGAGTTTATACAATAGAACTTTGGGTGAATTCCCCTTAGCACGCCTACTCCTTTGGGTGAAAAGAACCGGTCAGTTTGAATAACTCCCATCGGCTTTTTATATTCAGTTTACGGAATATACTGTTGATGTGCTTTTTAACAGTTGATGGGGAGATGAATAATTTTTCTGCGATTACTCCGTTCGGCTCTCCCTTTATGATAAGACGGACCACCTCTTTCTCCCGTTCAGAAATAGGAAGCGACGAAATATCCCCATGGGAATCATGGACGGTCTCCCTCCCGAAGATGATTATCAGAGCAGAAACCGCCATGAACAAAGAGAAGAAATCCGCATAAAGTTCCGGTATAGAAACGGCAGCCCGGGGAATATTTTCGAGGATACCCAGTATGATACCGGGGAAGAAGAACAGATAGGAAAGGAAAAGGGGAGATTGTCTGAGGTGAATCAGGGTGATGAGAATATGGGTAAACAGGACAAGGTCGATGAAAGGGGGCAGAAGGGAATATTTCAAAGGAGGAAGTATTACTACGACGGCGCTTAAGAGTACCCATAAAAGGAACTCTCCGGGGCGGAGATACGAATTATGCTGCTTTCTAAGGAACTGAAGAAAAAGCACGGCCGAGGCGTAACGGAGAATCAGACTTATCTGCCACGTCGGGGAGAGGTAGTAATGATTCCCTCCTTTGATAAAGGGAATCGCATCCATGAGAGTGTGTATGAGAAGAAGAGCCATGCCCGTCGGAAAGAGATACTGATGGGCTAAAGGTTTCCGGCCGATTTTGAAAATCAGACCGATGCCCGTTACCGATAGGATCAAAGCCGTCAGGATGCCGATCATTTGTTCATTATACTCCCGAATCAGGGAATAAGAAACCCTACAGTTTCGGCCAGTTCCCTCAGTCTCTTATCGGGGGTTAGGAACCCGTCGAAACCCAGATGACGGGCCGCGGCCAGATGGAGAAGGTCCATGGTATTCCAGCTTCTCTGGTAGAGCGCCGTCTGGGTGTATTCCCGGGTCAGACTGTGCACCGCATCCCAGTCGCAGGGGAGCAGAATCAGCTTTCCCCGGGTCTTGTCCTTATGGATCTGCAGTCTCACCCCCTCCAGCTCATCCCGGGAGATTTCTCCCAGACCCTGACGCTGGGCCAGTTCGTTCTGAAGGTCCGTCTCCTGCAGGGAAGTGATGAAGAGGGGAAGGCCCCGCTCCACGGTAAGGTTGATCACCGACATGCTGTCCACCTGGGGCAGATAGAGTTTCTCCAGGGCATCCGGATGATAATAGATTTTCTCCGGCACAGCCCTGTCAGAACTCATGGCGTGTTTCGCTTATAATGCCCGCCGGGGTTTGGCTCTGCAGGGTTCTGCCGTGGAAAATTTCCATAATCTCCCTCTCGTGATCCTCCCAATCGGCCCTGTCCCTGTAGTCCGCGGGCAAGAGGCGGGCCACCGGGGTTTTCCTGTTGAAAATCATCACATCCTGCCCGGATTTGACCATTTTCAGGACTGCGGCCAGATTATGCTGCAGCTCCCGTATCATTATCTTCTGCATAGGATTATTACAACCTTTTCTGTGGAAAATTTAAGTCTAACAAAATGTAAGACAAAAATTGTCAAAAGTCAAGAAAAGGGTCGATTTTGCCTTACCGGAAGGATTTGCTAACAATCTCCTAACAGATTTTTCTTGATGAATCACAGAAACTGCCCTAATATGCCAATCATGGATCATTTGGATGAATTAGAAAGCCTGAGCATACATCTGCTCAGGGAGGCCTATGCCAACTTCAACAACCTGTGCATGCTGTGGTCGATCGGCAAGGATTCCACCGTACTGCTCTGGCTGGCCCGTAAAGCCTTTTACGGCCATGTCCCCTTTCCCCTGGTGCACATCGATACCTCTTACAAGATTCCCGAGATGATCGAGTACCGTGACCGTCTGGCCGCCGAATGGAAGCTGCCCATGGTCTACGGGGAGAATCGGGAAGTTCTGGACCGGGGGGATACCTTTCCCAACGGCAAGGTGGACCGGCTCACCTGCTGCGCCACTCTCAAGGCGGAAGCCCTGAAGAACACCCTCTCCGGTGAATGGACCCGTTACCGCTTCAACCACCGCAAGGGGAGCTACGAAGTGGACAGCGACCGGGAAATGTATACCGGCGTCATCGTGGGGGTACGGGCCGACGAAGAGGGCTCCCGTTCCAAGGAGCGGTACTTCTCGCCCCGTAACAAGGAAAACAGCTGGGACGTGGGGGATCAGCCCCCGGAATTCTGGAATCAGTATAA
>JAFGPQ010000217.1 GCA_016936115.1 Spirochaetales bacterium
AAAAATCGGCCCCATCGGCCGAAACCAGACCTGGGTTCCCGTGGACGGTTCCGAGGGTACTCCCGCCGGGCTGACCCTTCCCCCTCTGAGCAGCTTCTCTCCGGTTATTCCCGATTGATTCCCGTCCCCTCATACTTTCTGAGGGGCAGCATCTTCATGGTTCCCGGCTGAGCGAAGGAACGGGAACGGGCCTGGGAGAACAGGGCGGTTAGGCGGCGGATCTCATCGGAATTGAGAAGGGAGCACAGATAATCCGCCTCCTCCCGGGTTTCACAGGCAATGTACCCGTGCATGGCCTGATTGGGAATGGCATCGGTAATGACTGCTGCTTCCAGTCTCTTCGCCCCCATGGCCCGCCAGACGACCTTGTAAGGGGCGAAGGTGTAGGGGCCGATACCGAAGAGGGCGTACCAGCATTTCCGGGCGAAGCGGGATTTCCTTGCAAGCAGGACTTTTTTATTTTTCCCCAGGTAGGCCCAGGCCCGGGGATAGCCTCTTTTTAGTTCCACCTCTGACAGGAGACGGCCCTCTCCTGTGTAGGGCAGTAGCACCCAGCGGCTCGGATCGGCCCGGTTCTCTCCCACGTCTCCGCTCCGCAGCAGGGGAAAGAGCAGTTCCTCTTCCAGCCTCGGCTTATCATCGAAAAAGAAGACTCCGTTCGCTCCCAGAGTATTGATCCCCTGCCTTACGGGGTAGTCCGAACCGGCGGTACTCCCTATCTCCTCCTCAATGAGAAGCCCCTCCCGGTTTTCCAGGAAAACAAGACCTTCCTCCTTTTCATAGGCCAGGGGATACTCCGTTCGGCCCCCTTTTGTGCCGACCAGGTAAAAACAGGAACGGCTCGTATGGGCAAATGCTTCCCGGTGGGCAATATCCACAGCCCGTTCCGCCCGGATACCGGGGAAACGGCGAAAAGATTCGGTTGCTTTGTTTCCCTTGAGGAGTGAGTCGGGAAGCACCACGCCGAAGCGGCCCCCTTCCTTTAGATACCGGTTGACCGAGTGATAGAAAACCAGGGCCGCCAGATCCCCCCGACTCTCTCCCAGGAGCAGGGAAAACCCTTTCCTGACGGGCATGTACTCCGTCCAGAGGGGGCGTATTATCTTCCGATACTCTTCGGGCAGATCGGTGTAGTTTACGAAGGGCGGATTGCCCAGATAAAGGTCGCAGGGAGGGATGGGGAAAGAATCGAGGAGAATATCCCCCCTATAGTAGCTGAGATTGGGCAGTTCGTCCGCCAGGGGCATTACCGCGTCATAAATCGTCCGGTTCCGCTCTACCCCGTAAAACTGGATTTCCCTATATTTCCGGGCAAGGGGGATAAGAAAGTTTCCCGACCCGGCGGCCGTATCCACCACGCTCCGAACCCGGGAGTAGTCGAAGCGGGCCGTGATTTCCCCGACCACATGGGGGCTGGTAAAGAAAATCCCCTCTCTTTTTCGCGTCTCCCTGTCTATTCGGCTCTCTATCTCCAACAGCATTTGCCGATTAGGATAGTGCAGGGGGACCGGGCTGTCAACATCCCCTTGATGAGGGACTCCGGGCCTGATACTATGACCTATGGCCGTACCATTTCACAGTGAAAAGTTAACATGCCGGGAGATTACCGGACCGGATCGATGGGCCGAATATATGAAGAGCCAGGGGCGCTTCGCCCGGCTTACCCTGCCCGATCTGATCATATTCACCTGGCAGAAAACCTTCTTCTCCTGGATCAAATCCCGTTATGCCCACAGGGCTCTGAAGGAGTTTCCCGGAGAAGTTATTCTTCTGAACGGCAGGCTCTCCCATGAGGGATACGGGGAAGACAGTCCTCCCGCCGTGGGCGTTGCCTTCGGATTCGGCATAGGCGCACCTGCCGCCGTCTTCATGATGGAAGCCCTGGGTGCTCTGGGATCGAACCGTTTCCTGGGGCTGGGAACCGCCGGCGGACTGGGGGGAAGCGGAACAGACCTGAAGGTGGGCGATGTGGTCCTGGCGAATAAGGCTTTCAGGGACGAGGGGACCAGCTACCACTACCTGGCGGATGACAAAGAAGCTCAGCCGGACCCCGGGGAAGCGGCCCGCCTGGAGGAGCTCCTGAAACGGGGCGGGTACCGGCACCACCGGGGGCCCGTCTGGACCACGGATGCCTTTTTTCGGGAAACCCGGGAGGAGGTTCTCTTCTATCGGGAAAAGGGGGCTCTGGCCGTGGATATGGAAGCCTCCGCTCTCTACGCCTGTGCCGAATGCCGGGACCTGTCCATGGCTTCCCTTTTCGTCATAAGCGATATTCTCATGCAGGAGGGATGGTCCCCCGATTTCCATCACCCGGATATCGGTAAAATCCTCAAATCCCTTTTTACGGATGTGACCGGTTTCGCTTAGGATCCGATCAAGCGGGCCAGCCGGGCCGGATCGAGCTCCACGGTCAGGTTTTTTTCCCGGGTCGGGAGAACCGTTCCCCGGGGAGCTCCCTTGGCCCGTCTCAGGTATTTGACCTCCGTGTAGTAGAGGTCTCCCTTTCCCGCTTTCTTGCCCCGGCTGTAGTGCAGGGCCAGGGTCCCCGCATCGAGTAAAGTCTCCAGGGGGACCGATTTCCCCTTGAGCTTCTTGATAAAGACATAGCCCCCGGGCCAGTCCCGGTTATGAAGCCACAGGTCGTTGCCGTTCACATAGTGGCGCAGCAGCTCGTCATTTTCCGAGGAATTCCGTCCCACGAGAAGCAGAAAGGGGCCGGAATGGAACTGGAGTCCCGGTGTGGGGCTGTCGTTTTTCGTCTTTCTCTGTTTTTCCAGAGTGATTAGTTCGACGAGCTTCTTCCGATCATTCTCCTCGTCCAGGTGCTCCCGTTCTTCGTTCAGGAGTTTCAGCCGGGTCTCCAGGCTCGCCCACTCCTCCCGGGCCAGTTTTTCACCGGTCCTGGCTTTTTTATACCGCTTGTAGTATCTCTCCCCATTCCGGGATGGGCTCAGCTGGGGATCCAGTTCCAGAAGCAGGGTCTCTTCATTGCCCTTGCCGTCGGTAAGACTGAGTTCCAGATTCCTGTCCCCCTCGTTTATCTGAGTCAGGTGGGACATGATCAGGTCTCCCCACTCACGGTACTTCTGTGCCTGGCCGTACTCCTTCAGAGTCCTTTCCAGCTTCTCCTGCCGGTTCTCCAGGCGTCGTTTCTCTTTTCTCAGACACTGATCCGCTTCCCGGCGGAGTTTATCCAGATCGGAATCCTCTTCCCTGTCCTCGTAGAACAGTTCCATCCTTTCGTTATAGTCCCCTTGTCCGGGAAAATCCCGGACTGGGAATCGGTCCGGATCAGCGGAGGGGGATGCGTCGAGGAGCTCCCGGGGATCATAACTCTTGCCGGGTGCCTCCCCCTTGCCCGGACGGCGGGTAAAGCAGTCCAGAATCCGGTGATTCCCGTCGGTCACGATAATATTGGCGCTGTTCTCCCAGAGTTTGACATAGAGGTAAAAGGTTTCTCCCCCCCGGGTGAGATCAAAGCGGATAATCCGCTCCGAACCGATCTGTTCCAGAGCGGTCACTTTCGCTCCTTTGAGACGGGCTTTGAGAAAGGTGGTGAACCGGGGCGGTTTGGGCAGGGCTTTGCGCTTTTTTCGGGTTTTATGGATGCGCAGGGCTCCCGGATTGAGGGAGATCAGAAGATCCGTACCCCCGCCCCGGGTATAGAACTGAAAGAGGAGATGCTGAAAGTCGGGCTGCCGGATCTCCTGCAGAAAGGAGGGAACCAGGTTCCACTCCCCGGCAGCCCGGTCGATCTCTTTCCAGTTCAGGGACACAATCAGCCCTCGAGAAGCGTGCCGATTCCCTTGAAGACTTCCGCCGTCACCGACTCGGGATGGGTCTTGATGTAGGCTTCGCCCTGTTCGCAGGCGGCCATAAGAGCCGGATCGAGGGGCACTTCGCCCAGGAAGGGGACCTCTTCGCTCTCGGCCATCTTCTTACCGCCCCCGGTGGAGAAAATATCCGTTCTCGTTCCGCAGCTGGGGCAGACGAAGCCGCTCATGTTTTCGATAACGCCCAGGACGGGCAGATTCAGTTTGCGGCAGAAATCGATAGCCCGGCGGCAGTCGGACAGGGAAACCTCCTGGGGAGTCGTCACGATGATGGCTCCGTCCGCATCGTCGATGAGCTGACAGGCGGAGAGAGCCTCATCACCGGTTCCGGGAGGGAAGTCGATAATCAGGTAATCCAATTCTCCCCATTCCACATCCTTGAGAAGCTGTTCCAGAACCCCCATTTTCATGGGGCCCCTCCAGACTACGGCGGCCCGGTCATCGGGCACGAGAAATCCTACGGACATGAGTTTCACCCCGTCCTGTTCGATGGGCAGGATATTCTGATCCGGCGTTCCTTCGGCCCTCTTGTGCTGGACCGAAAACATGCGGGGGATAGAGGGACCGTGAAAGTCGATATCCAACAGCCCCACTTTCTTTCCCGACAGGGCCAGGGTCACGGCCAGATTGGCGGAAACGGAGCTTTTGCCCACGCCTCCCTTGCCGGACATGACCATTATTTTATGTTTGATGCTGTTAAGCCTGTTCTGAAGTTTTGATTTTGCCTCTTTCTGATCGTCGCTGCAGCTGTCGCCGCTGGCGCAGCTGTTGCAGTTTCCGTCGCAGTCGCCCATTTGAGCCTCCCTCTGTGCTTGATTACCCTGTAAAAATACTTAGAATAGGGAAATGAATCAAGAGAAAAGGAGAGCTATGGGATGAAAGGGGTAATTCAGAGAGTTTCCCGGGCTTCGGTGACGGTTTTCCCCGGGGAAGCCGCAGAAGATACCCGCTCCATCGGTCCGGGACTGATGGTGCTATTGGGCGTGGGGCCCGAGGACGGGATAGAGGATGTTGCCTGGATGGCCCGGAAGATTGTGAATATGCGGATTTTTTCCGACCGGGAGGGGAAGATGAATCTTTCCGTTAAGGATCGGGACGGGGAGATCCTGGTTGTCAGCCAGTTCACCCTTTACGGGGACACGCGCAAGGGGAACCGCCCCTCCTTTAACGGCTCCGCCCCGCCTGATCAAGCTATCCCCCTCTACGAGGCTTTCGTCAGGGAGACGGAAGAGCTTCTGGGGAAGACTGTGCCCACCGGGGAGTTCGGCGCTTCCATGGAGGTGGCCCTGGTCAACGAAGGTCCGGTGACCATTCTACTTGATTCCCGAAATCCCTGATTATTCCTCCCAGACGCACTTTTCGGGAATTTGCGGAATTTTACCCATTTCCAGCAGAAAGGCGGCCAGTTCCCCCAACTCGGCCTGGAAATCGGAGGCTTTGCGATACCGGAAGCTGTGATGGGAGAGACTCTGATTCAGGAGCGATCTTTCCAGACCCGTTTCCCCGGTCAGAATTCTCCACTGCTCCTCCGTAAGTGACGTTCGATTCTCCAGGGCTTCTCCGGCCTTTTCTATTTCTCCGATGAGTTCATAAATCGCTTCTTTTTTCAAGGAATAGGTCTTTTTTCGAGCCACCAATACCACGGGGAAAGCTCGGCCGTCTACAGCCAATGGCAGAGAGTTCAGGCCGGACACCCTGTTCAGGGCGATGGTGGGGGTCGGCTCGCTGGCGGCGAAACCGTCAATCTCTCCGGAGGCCAGGGCGGAAAGCTGCATATCCGGGGAGAGATCGATCAACCGTACCTGGCCGGTCTCTTCCGGATTTCGGTCCAGCCAGGCCATGAGCGCCGAGTGGGTGCTCGTGCCGAATTTCACAGCCAGGGTCTCGAGAGATGCGGGATCGGAACCGGCGTAGACCAGCCTGTGCCGGGTGGGGCCGGTTCCGTGAATTCCCAGGACCACCAGCTTGTCCGGATACCGGGACAGGAGGGAAACTGCCACCGCATCCCCCATGCTCGCCACATCGACGTCGCCGCTTATCAGTGCTTCCGCACTCAGGGATCCCGAGGAGAAGCGGTAGAATCCGTAATTATCGGCCCGGGGAGAAGCTTCTATCCCATGAACCGCAAGAATCAGGGCGGAGTCCACAATCCTGTCCTGATAGGCTACCTTCAGAATGTCCCCTTTTCCTCCCGCCGAAAGAAGAGTTGTCAGGAAGAGGAACAGGGCCATAGTATAGATTTTCATATTTTACCTCATTTCAAATTTATAGGACGGGGGGCAGCACAGCTCCATGGTGGAGTGGATCTCCCTGTAGATTTCAAGAAAGGGGGGAGCGGAGATATCTTCCCCTAAATCCCGGGTATCCCAGCCCTGAACGATTTTTCCCGGCCTCTTGCTCAGAAGCAGTGTCCGCGTACCCAGCCGCAGGGCTTCTTCTATGGAGTGGGTGACGAAGAGAATGGTCTGCCCCCGCAGTTTCCAGATTTCCAGAAGATCCCGGTTCAGCCTGTCCCGGGTCCGTTCGTCCAGGTTGGAGAAGGGCTCGTCCATCAGGAGGAGGGGGGAGTCCATGAGAAGGGCGCGGGCAATGGATACCTTTTGTTTCATCCCCCCGCTCAATTGATGGGGCAGGGAGGAGTCGAAATCCTTCAGGCCCACCAGATCAAGGACTTCTACGATTTTTTCCTGTTTCCGCTCTTCACTCACGGGTTCGTTTTCCAGAACAAGCCGAAGATTTTCCCGAACCGACATCCAGGGAAAGAGGTTGGCGTCCTGGAAAACCATGGCCCTGTCCCTTCCCGGTTTTTCCACGGGCACGTCATGGAGTCGGACCTCGCCCCTGCTGGGCCTGATAAAACCGCCGGCGATATGGATCAGGGTGGATTTTCCCGATCCCGAAGGTCCCAGAATGGTCAGAAACTCTCCCCGGTTCACCCGCAGGTTGATGCCGTCCAGGGCGGTAATCGTCTCCGCTCCACTGGGATATTCATGGCTGATATTTTGAAAGGTCAGCATCTACAGCCCCCTCTTTTCAAGGATTCGGTGCTCCAGGGGAAGAAAAATAAGCTGTTCGAAGATGAGACCGATCACAATGATCAGCAGAAGGGCGCCGAAGGCGGAGGCATAATCCAGGGTCCACCGGGATTGAAACATGCTGTATCCCAGCCCCAGGGAGGATCCCACCACCATCTCCGCCGAGATGAGAACCCGGAATCCGTTTCCCGCTCCGATGCGAAGGCCCCCGATAATGGAAGGAAGAGCCCCGGGTATGATGATTCGGGTCAGGCGCTGTTTTTCAGTCAGTTCCAGCATGGGGGGGATTTTGAGGAGTCCCGGATCCAGCTGCTGCATTCCCGTAAAGGTGTTCACCACCACCGGGGGCAGGGAGGTCATGGCTATCATGAAAATGGTGGATCCGTTACCCAGTCCGAAGAGAATCAGGGTTATGGGAATCCAGGCCATGCCGGGAATCAGCTGAATTGTGGAAACCAGCGGTTCGGTCAGGCGTTGAAAAAGGGGAAAACGCCAGATGGCAATGCCCCAGGATATACCGGCAATCAGGGCGATACCGTAGCCGCCTATCCATCTCAGGAGACTGACCCCCGCATGGATCAGAAGGGCCGTGTGGGCGGCCGGCGTGATAAATATGCTTTGCACAGCTTCCCAGGGATAGGGAAAGGGTTTATCCTGAATCTCCCTCTGGTAAAGGGCAATGAGAATCCAGATAAGGATCAGCAGGAGCAGGCCGGGGAGTGATCCCTTCAATGAACGGCCTTTCAGGGGTGTCTTCATGTTATATAATATATATGGTAAATAAGATATAGTAAAGCTCTCCTGGAGAATAATCCCTTTTTCCGCATTGAACATAGGGGGGAACCATCTCCCGGATGACTATCCCGTGCAAATGATTAAAGAACTTTTCTCAAGCTCGTATCCAGCCGGATTACCCGATGCTCCCTTTCTCCCGGTCCCGATTCTATGCGTGAGAGGAGAAGTTCCGCCGCCCGGCGGCCCATCTCCTCCATGGGCTGGGCCACAATAATGCTGGAGTAGGGGAAAAAGGAAGCCAGGGGCATGTCGTCAAAGGAGAGAATATGCAGACCGGGGAAGGGGGATTTCTGCTCCAGCAGATAACGAGCGGCGCCCAGGTGCATGAAATAGTTGGCGATAAAGACATAATCCGGTGGATCGGACCTGCCCATGAGCTCTTTCATAAGGAGATAGCCGCTCTCCTCATGGTAGTCGCCGAAAAGGATATCCTCTTCCCGGGGAGTCAGCCCGTGGTTTTTCAGGGCGGCCTCGTAGCCCTCGAAGCGCTCCCGGGCGGTGGAGAGTTTCATATCCCCCCCGATAAATCCGATTCTCCGGGCCCCTTCGTTCAGGGCCATATCCGCCGCATTGAAGGCCCCCCGGTAGTTGTCTCCCACCACCGCGTCGCAGGGAAAGCCGTCCACGGTCCGGTCCACCAGCACCAGGGGCAGGGGACGGGCAGACTTCAGGTGTTCCCCTTCGCTGCTCCCGGGAATGAGAATGATTCCGTCCACACCCTTGTCCCGGAGCATGCCTATGAGCTCCGTTTCCTCTTCCCGGCGCTCCCGTGAGCTGCAGAGTATGACCGAGTATCCCCTTTTCTTGAGTTCCTCTTCGACCCCGGTGACGATGTTCATGAAGAATTCGTTCCTGAATTCCGGGGCGATGACCCCGATGGTATGGGTGCGGCTGGTCTTAAGGCTGCGGGCGATCCGGTTCATCCGATAGTTCAATTCCTCTATGGTGCGGTTCACCAGCAGGACCGTATCCGGCTTGACCCGGGCATCCCCGTTCAGGACCCGGGATACGGTAGCCGTGGAAACACCCGCCCTTTCGGCGACATCTTTTACTGTAGCCTTTCTCTCAGATTTCATAAATTCCCTGCGTTTTTTTCTTGCCAAATCGGTAAAACTGTGACAGAATGTAATCGATTACAAAGCATATTTTCTGTATTGTAATCGATTACATTGAATTTGTAAAGTTTTTTTTAGGAGTGTTTCATGGATATCAAGACAGTCAGCCCGGTCAACAGACTCAGAGGCGATATGCCCAAAATCGGAATCAGACCCTGTATCGACGCCCGGGAAAGGGGCGTAAGGGAATCCCTTGAAGTTCAGACTATGAATATGGCCAAAGCGGCGGCAGATCTTATCACGGCGAATCTGCGCCATCCCAACGGTTTGCCCGTGGAGTGCGTTATCGCCGACGGCACTATCGGCCGGGTTCCCGAAGCGGCGGCCTGCGCCGAGAAATTCGCCCGGGAAGGGGTAGGGGTTTCCCTCACCGTTTCTCCCTGCTGGTGCTACGGCAGCGAGGTTATGGATCAGGATCCCCTTCTGCCTAAGGCTGTTTGGGGTTTCAACGGGACCGAACGTCCCGGCGCTGTTTTTCTGGCCGCCGTACTGGCCGGACACAGCCAGAAAGGCCTCCCCGCCTTCGGCATCTACGGACAGGATGTGCAGGAGTCCACAGACACCTCTATTCCGGAAGACGTGAAGACCAAGATTCTTCGCTTCGCCAAGGCTGGTCTGGCCGCTGCCTACATGAAGGGCAAGTCCTACCTCTCCATCGGAGGATGCTCCATGGGCATCGCCGGTTCCATCGTGAATCAGGAGTTCCTGCAGGAGTACCTGGGCATGAGAACCGAAGTGGTTGACATGGTGGAGATCGAAAGACGCATTCAGAGCGGCATCTACGACAAGGATGAGTTCGAAATGGCGAAAAAGTGGGTCAAAACCTGGTGCAAAGAGCAGGAGGACACGGTGAATCCCCCGGAGTACCGCCGCACCGCGGAACAGCGTGAAGCGGACTGGGACTATGTTATCAAGATGGTCATGATCGGCCGGGATCTCATGGTGGGCAACCCGAAGCTTAAGGAAATCGGCTTTAACGAGGAGTCCCTGGGACATAACGCCCTGGCCGCCGGTTTTCAGGGGCAGAGAGAGTGGACCGACTACTTCCCCAATGCGGATTTCATGGAAACCATGCTCAATACCTCCTTTGATTGGAACGGCATTCGGGAGCCCTACGTCATGGCTACCGAAAATGACCATCTGAACGGTATCACCATGATGTTCGGCCAGCTGCTGACAAATACCTCCCAGATCTTCTCCGACGTGAGAACTTACTGGAGCCCCGCCGCCATCGAACGGGTGACCGGCTGGAAGCCGGAAGGCCTCGCATCGGACGGCTTCATCCATCTGATCAACTCGGGATCCACCACCCTGGACGGTACGGGACAGTGCTCCGACAGGGACGGCAATCCGGTCATGAAACCCTTCTGGGATATTACCGGAGAGGAAGTGGAGAAGTGCCTCAAGGCTACCGAGTTCTGCGTGGGGGACGGGGGCTACTTCCGGGGCGGCGGTTTCTCCACGGATTTCCTCTCCAAGGGGGGCATGCCCTGCACCATGAGCCGTATCAATATCGTCAAAGGACTGGGACCGGTCATGCAGATCGCCGAGGGCTGGACCGTTGACGTTCCCGCCGAGGTTCATGACAAACTGGACGCCCGGACCAATCCCACCTGGCCCACCACCTGGTTCGTTCCCCGGACCACGGGAGAGGGCGCCTTCAAGAGCGTATACGACGTGATGGCCAACTGGGGCGCCAACCACGGAGCGGTCAGCTACGGTCACATCGGTGCCGATCTGGTAACCCTCTGTTCCATCCTGCGTATTCCCGTGTGCATGCATAACTTGAGTGAGGGGGAGATCTTCCGGCCCACCGCCTGGAACTCCTTCGGCATGGACAAGGAAGGGGCCGACTACCGGGCCTGCGACACCTACGGCCCGATTTACGGCTAAGGGATAGGCGCGGGTAAACCCAAAGCTTATTGACCCTCCTTTTCCGACATGGTAACGTCGGAAGAGGAGGGTATTTTTATGTCATTCAGAGGGATCAGAGCCGATGAGATAGAGGGCAATCTGATAAAGAGGATACGGGATCAGTGGATGCTGATCGGCGCGGGGACGAAGGGAAAGGCCAACTCCATGATCGGGAGCTGGGGGCTCATAGGGGAGATGTGGGGCAGGGATGTGGCGGTCTGCGTGGTCCGTCCCCAGCGTTACACCTACGAATTCATGGAGTCCCATGATACCTACTCCCTGTGCTTTCTTCCCGGGAAATACCGGAGTGTGCTGAACACCTTCGGGACGAAATCGGGACGGGATATCAATAAGGTGGAAGGGGGACCCCTCTCGCCGGCCTATCGGAACAGGGCGCTCTATTACGAAGAGTCGGAGCTGGTGATCTTCTGCCGCAAGCTCTATACCCAGGATTTTGATGAGAGCCGCTTTCTGGATCCCTCCGTAGTGGCATCCTGCTATGGGAATAAAGACTTCCACCGGACCTACTACGGAGAGATTATCGAAGTGCTGGTTAAGGAGTAGTTTCTACCACTCCATGAGGATGGAGCCGTAGGTCAGGCCTCCGCCGAAGCCGCAGAGGATGACCTTGTCTCCCCTCTTGAGCACCCCTTTCTTCTTCATTTCGTCCAGAGCCAGGGGAATGGAGGCGGAAGAGGTGTTGGCGGTCCGCTCAATATTCATATAGAACTTGTCCAGATTGATCTTCTTCCTCTTGCAGACTGCCTCGATGATGCGCACGTTCGCCTGATGGGGCACGATGTGGTCCACCTGGTCGATGGTCAGGCCCGCTTTGTCCAGTACTTCCTGTATGGCGTCGCCGATAGCGCGGACGGCGAAGAGGTAAACCGCCTGTCCGTCCATGTAAAGGTAGGCGTCCTTCCCGATCACATCTCCCTCCTTGAGGGGATGGGCGGTGCCACCCAGCTTGCGTATCAGCTTGTCATAGCCGCTGCCCTCGGCGTGGAGGGCGCTCTCCCAGAGTACTTTCTTATCCTGTTCCAGAACGGCGGCGGCGGCCCCGTCCCCGAAGAGGACGCAGGTGGAGCGGTCGGTCCAGTCGGCGATGCGGGTGAGGATCTCGCTGCCGATGACAAGAACGCGCTTCGCCGTGCCGGCGAGGAGAAAGCCCCGGGCCGTTTCAAGGC
>JAFGPQ010000218.1 GCA_016936115.1 Spirochaetales bacterium
ATTTCCTGAACTGCTCCTCCGTCTCCAGCTTGGTTCGGCCGGAACCGATGATGTCGAATCCCCCCGTGTTCCGGTAGGCGTCGATGAACTCGTCGGTGAACTCCACATAATCCCCGTCGATGATTCCGGAGGGACCGCCCTTGAAGCCGTAGAGCTTGGACTCTTTGTTGCCCTTCTTGATACCGTCGTAAAGACCGGCGATAACGTTGTGTCCGCCGGGGGCCTGGCCGCCGGAGAGGATAACCCCCACGTTGATCTTCTTGCCGGCCGCTTCGTTGGCGCCCTCTTCAAAACGGGCGATAGGCTGGCCGTAGGTATTGGCGAAAAGCTTCTTCACGTCCGCCTGATCGGCAACCGCTTCGGTGGGATCGCCCAGGGATACGACGATGTTTTTGACGTCTTTCTGCAGGACAGAAGGAAGTTTGGGCTGGTAAGCGTACCGGGCCTTCTGGAGTTCCGAGATATTCATGTTTATTCTCCTATGGGTTATGGTAGTGGGGGAGGGGCATTTTTTGGGTGATTTTCCTCCCCGGGTGTTCTCCTCTATTTATAGAAAAGATAAGGGCTAAGGTCAAGGGTCGAGCTTCCAGGGACGGCAGAGACACTTCTTATCCTTTGAGACGGCACCGCATTTGCGGCAGAAGAACCGGGCTTCCCGAATGAGGGAGGCAAATCCTTCCGGATCCTTCTCGGGCACCCCTTTCCTGATGAGCCGGCACAGTTTGGCGTCCTGATAGTTATTCATGATTCCAGTATAGCAAAAAGGGAGTCCCGGATCAAAGGAAATCCTTTACATTGCCCCCCTCTTTCGGGTAAACTGGGTTCAATGGCATACGAAGTAACCGCGACCAGGCGCAGGCCCCAGACTCTGAAACAGCTGGTGGGACAGGAATTTGTCGTTTCCACCATAGAGAACTCCATCAACCAGGGGCAGATCGCCCATGCCTACCTCTTCTCCGGTCCCCGGGGAACGGGAAAAACCTCATCCGCCCGGATTCTGGCCAAGAGTCTCAACTGCCAGGAGGGCCCCACGGCGGAGCCTTGCGGCACTTGTCCGAACTGTCTGGAAATAACACGGGGTAATTCCCTTGACGTCATAGAGATAGACGGTGCGTCGAATACGGGGGTCAATGATATTCGGGAGATCAAGGACGAAGTGCTTTTCGCCCCTTCCAATTCCCGCTACAAGGTCTATATCATAGACGAGGTGCACATGCTCTCCAACAGCGCCTTCAACGCGCTGCTCAAGACTATTGAAGAGCCGCCCCCCTATATCATTTTCATATTCGCCACCACGGAGATTCATAAGGTGCCCGCCACTATCCGCTCCCGGTGCCAGCAGTTCAACTTTCGCCTGTTCTCCCTGGACACGGTAAAGGAGCAGCTCTCCCTGGCCTGTAACGAAATGGGAGTCAAGTACGAGGATGACGCTCTGCTGTGGATCGCGAAGGAGGGGACCGGGTCCATGCGGGACTCCTATACCCTGTTCGACCAGGTGGTCTCCTTCTCCGACGGATTCATCACGGTCGAGAAGATAAGACAGAAGCTGGGCCTGGTGGGGCTGGACCGGATCAACGAACTGGCCCGGTTCATCGCGGAAGGAGAGATCGGACCGGTGCTGGAAAGGGCCGACGCCATTCTCTCCGCCGGGATTTCCATTGAACAGTTTCTCGTGGAGACAGCGGAGTACTTCCGCAATATCCTCCTTCTGAAGAGCGGTATCGAGAGGGAATCCCTGTTGGGCAGCTCCCCGGACAGTTTCGACGGGGAGGTGGTCTCCTCCTTTACGGAGAACCAGCTCCTCGAAGGCTCCCGGCTTATCTTTCAGATTTACAAGGACATCCGCTACTCCCTGAATCAGCGTTTCGAGCTGGAACTGCTTCTGGCCCGGCTGGTGAAGCTCCGCAGCTACTTCGGTATGGAGGAGCTGCTGGGACAGATCAAGAATATCCGCCAGCAGCTGACAAGCGGGCCGATTCTGGTTTCCGAATCACTGGCCGCCCCTTCAAGCGAATCACCCACTCCCCCGGGAGAGGATAAAAAAAAAAGCCTGAATGAAGAGGATCCGGGGGATGCGGCCCGGAATTTCTTTAACATGTTCTCCGAAAAAAGAGTCGCGGCTCCCGTCCAGGCAGTCCCCGGGGAGACTCCCCCGACAGATGGGGAATATTCCCGGGAGGAGCCGCCCTGCGACGAGGAGCCTCCCTATGAGATGGAGCCCCCCTTTGATGCGGATCGTTCCGGCGATGGGGATATGTCCCGGGAAGAGGGTGAGCCGCCGGTTGATTCCGGGGGCGTTTCCCCGGCCCGGGAAGAGTCCCTTCCCGAAGGGGACTGGTGGGAAGGCCTTTTGAACCGTATGAAACGGGACGGGAACGTGGTGCTCATGGGAAACATGAGCAAGGGCCGGCACCGTCTCGACGAGGGGAAGCTGACCCTTGTTTTCCCCAGCCCCTTCATTGCCGAATCGGTGGAGAGGGAAAAAGCCTACATCCGGGAACTCCTGAGTTCCATCACGGGCAAGAACTATGATTTACAATTTGTTATTGAGAAACCGAAGGTCGCTAAGGAAGAGAAAAGGGTGGATGAAAAAGTCGACCTTTTTCTGCGTATCTTCGGGGGGACCGTCGTTCAGGACGGCACAGGAGGAATGAATGAACATTAATCCCTTGGAATTCGTCAAGAATCTGCAGCAGATGCAGGATCAGATGCAGGGAGTCCAGGATAAACTGAAAGATCTCAAGGCGGAAGGTTCCGCCGGAGGGGATCTGGTCAAGGTTGTGATAAACGGAAAAATGGAGATCGAGGATATCAAAATTGATCCGGTTGCCGTGGATCCCCGGGACGTGCCCATGCTGGAGGAACTGATCCTTTCGGCTATCGAGGGGGCGACCGGAGCGATCAAAGAGAAGATACAGAAAGAAGTCTCCACGGATACCCTTTCCCAGATGCTTTCCGGACTTAACACGTGAATCAGCTGGAGCTTGTGGTAAACAGCCTGTCCCGGCTGCCCGGCCTGGGGAAGAAAAGCGCCACCCGCATGGCCTACTGGCTGCTGCGCAGCGACCGGGATTTCAATCTGACCCTGGGCGAGGCGATACGGGATCTTCAGGATAAAATCTTCTCCTGTTCGGTCTGCGGCAACTATACCGAGGAGGATCCCTGTCCCCTCTGTACGGCCCATGACCGGGACCGCGATCTCATTTGCGTGGTGGAGCAGCCCCAGGATATCATGACCATCGAAGCCACCGGCGAATATAAAGGTCTTTACCATGTTCTGAACGGGGTGCTCGCTCCCCTGGACGGCATCGGCCCGGAGGAACTGGGGCTGGACCGGCTGGTGAAGCGGGTGGGCGAAGAGGGTGTCAAAGAGGTCATCATGGCTACGAACCCCACCCTGGAAGGGGACTCCACCGCCCTGTATATCGTCAGGCTCTTTGCGGAAACACCGGTCAAGGTAACCCGTATCGCTACG
>JAFGPQ010000219.1 GCA_016936115.1 Spirochaetales bacterium
ATGGTATAGACCCCGTCCCAGTCGGCGGGGGGCGGGTTCTTCAGATATTCGTCGCAGCGGTTCAGGAAAACCCGGGCCACCCCGTCATCGGGGAAAGACCCGAGGATGCTCTCAAAGCCGGCCCGGGCGCCGGCAAAGTCCTGACCCTCGTATTTATCCAGAGCCCTTTCCCAGTCAGGCAGAAAATCACCCGCCCCGGGAGAGCTCCCTTCAGAGAAGTCCAGCAGCTCGTAAAGCCGGATAGCGCTTTGCATTCCCATCACCCGTACCTTGTCCAGCCGGCGCAGAAGGAATTCCTCTCCCAGCTTGTCCCGGGTGAACTGGCTGATTATGATGCCGCCTGTCCCGTACTCCTTGTTGACCCCCTCCAGCCGGGCGGCCAGATTGACCGAACTGCCCATGATGGTATAGTCCATCTTGTTGGCCGTTCCCATGTTGCCCACGATCATATCGCCCGTATTGATTCCGATGCGGGTGAAGATGGGAGCGGCAATCAGGTTCTCCGACATAATGCGCTTATTCAGCTCCTCCTCGGCCTTTTTCATGAGCAGGGCGGCACGGCAGGTCCGGGAGGCATGGTCCTCCATGGGGATGGGGGCACCGAAGAAGGCAATGATCGCGTCCCCTTCGTACTTGTCGATGGTCCCCCGAAGCTCCAGAATGATGTCGCTCATGGAGGTGAGATAAAGGTTCAGCAGGCGGACCAGTTCCTCCGGATCCAGCTTCTCCGAGAAGGTGGAGAACCCCTTGATATCCGTAAAGAGGGCGGTCAGTTCTCGCTTCTCCCCGCCCAGTTTGAGCTTGGAGGGATCCGCTACGATTTCGGAGATCACGTCCGGGGAGAGGTACCGGGAAAAGGCGGACCGCAGAAAGGAGCGCTCCCGGGAGGTGACGAAGTAGGAGATCACCGCCGATGAAACAAAGGTGATGCCCATGGCGGTCAGGGGTACCGCCGTGCCGATGTAACGCCGGGTCACCATAAAAAAGAGCAGGGAGACTCCGAAAGTCAGAACCAGGGCCGCCATGCCTGTGATGACCAGATGGGCCGTATCCTGGCGGCGCATAATGCCTGCCAGGAGAAGAGAGAGAATCAAGGCGATGGCGAGGGAGAGAAAAACCGGGGCGTCATCAAGGAATTCCCCGTTAAGTATCATGTGGCTCAGGGTGGCGTGGATCCCCACGTTGGGGTATCTCTCCTGAAATGTTGTCATCCCCGAATCGGTCATGGAAGTGGCGTCCACCCCGATGATGCACAGGGCACCCTGAACGGCCCCGGCTACCCGGTCCCGGACCTTCCGCCATTCGGCGAACTGATTCCTGGTCTCTTCGAAAAAGCTCTGTACATAGTCCCGGGTGCTGCTATCGGCAGGGTCCAGGGAGTCCAGCAGAATCTTTTCATAGGGACCGTTCAGAAAGAGATCCGTTTCGTCCAGAAAGATTTGACGATACTCCCGGTAAGTCTCCATGGTTACGCCGCTCTCCTCCGCCGTCCCGTCGGACAGGGAATCCCGGATATAGGTGCACTGCTCATTGATGGTAAGAGGAGTGTCACCCCGGTCCCAGAAAGAGAAAAATCCCGAGTCCCCCATGGTCGTCAGATTTTTGATAAGGATAGTCTCAATGTTGTTTCCCACAATAAGGTCCCAGGCGGAGATATCCCGATAGTCGATGAACTGCTGCTTCGGCCACTGGATCAGAACCGAACCGTCCTCGCTGCGGGGAATGGCAATGTCCCGGGTCTCATCCCCCAGGAATGCTCCTTCCAGGGTAATGTAATTGTCATCCACTTTCACAGGGGGATTCCCCAGCCAGTTCAGAAGGGGAACGAAGGCGAACTGGCCGTAGTAACGGCCGTTAAAACTCATAAGCAGGTGAAGACGGCGCCGATAGCCGTCCCTGTCAACGGGTGCATTGACGAATCCCGCCCCCGCCGCCCGTTCCAGAAAGAGGGGGATGGTGGGAATGATTCCCAGAGAGACGGGGGTCAGATGATCACCGGCAGTATCGATGTTCTCAAGGGCGATGTTATCCTCCAGCCAGGGAAGATCATAGGGGGACATATCAAAGGTCTGCCCCTTGCCGATATCCGCGGGAGTAACCATGGTCAGGGTCAGATAGGAGTTACCGAAGAAGGCCAGGGAATCTCCGAAATAGGAATCCACATCCCGGGTGATGCGGGAGAGAGAGCCGTCCAGACTATTCCTGACCTGATCTGTTATACCCAGGAGATAGTCACGGTAGTCGGGGGCTTCATCGGGAAAGATCCAGGACTGGGAGAATCCCTCCATCACCTGATCCACCGCGGAATCGATCTCACCGAACCCCTTCTCCAGTTCCCGGGGCAGTTCTTCCTCAACAAGGGCGCTGTTAATCCGCTCCGGGCTTCTGTCCAGATAACTCAAATCGAAACTGACAGATCCGGCGCCCATCTCCCTCAAAAACAGGGTGGCGTCCGCCATAATGTCCCGGGGCCAGGGAAAGAGGCCCACGTTTTCCAGGGAGACATCGTCTATCCGAATAAGCAGAACCGAGGGATCCTCCTTAAGGGAGGGGATGGCTCTGAGAAAAAGATCGAACATCCTGTTTTCAACGGAAGTCAGAATCAACAGGGAGGAAAAGAGAACAGCCATTGGCGGTATGATAAACAGTTTCCTGGATAACATATTTATTATTATAGATAAAGGGTATGGGAAAATCAATAATTTCTTATTATAATATTATTTAGACTCATTATTCAGGGGCTTTTTGACGATTTTCAATAGAGATAGGGCTATGAAATTGTATTCTCCATCATCGATGTTACGGATTATCATTCTCCTGTGCCTAACAGGCGGTTTTCTCTTCTCCCTGGATATAGACGTGGAGGGAGGCCCAGCCCTGGCCGTACCGGTGGGAGCAAGCTCCGCCCCCTTTTTCACGGTGGGGGGCGGCCTGTCCCTGACCGGAGAGCTGGTTCTCTTTAACAACTTTACAGCGGGTCTGGAACTGGATACCCTTATCGTTCCCCTTCGGGGACCGGACACGGCTACAAGCTTCAATGCCCTGGGATTCCGGGGGGGCTTCTTTCACTTTCCCCAGTCCCGCCTGCGACTGGATTACGCCTTTTCC
>JAFGPQ010000220.1 GCA_016936115.1 Spirochaetales bacterium
CTTCTCCCGCAGCTGCACCGTGATGGGCTGCATGCCCTCCCCTATCAGCCCCGAAGCGACGGGAAGGAGGAACATGACCGCGGCGATATGAATCCCCGTCTCCAGAATCCCCTTGATATCGTAGCCCGCGGCCACCGAGAGCAGCAGCCCGATAAGCAGGCCGATGATCATCGGTTCTCCGAGCAGGCTGGTTTTGCCCTCATCGTGTTTCGAGGGGTTGTACTCCAGCCGGCGGAATCCGGGGATTTTCTCGAAAAGGGCGTCCATCACCACCGCGTAGGGGATGAGCCCGTTCACCGAGACGGGGGAGGCGGAGACACCGGTCAGGCCCGTTTCCCGCTCCACGTCCGGGGCGGTCCACTCAATCAGTTTGAAACTGTACAGGGCCAGGAGCAGGACCGCGACAAGGCCCAGCAGAAAGCTGCCGGTCAGATTGTCCACCAGAGCGCCGATCAGGGCGAAGTGCCAGTAATTCCAGATATCGAGATAGATGGTCCGGGTCAGCCCCAGAGCCAGCAGGAGAAGGTTCATCCCCAGAATGAGGGGAATGGAAACGGGGGCCACCGGGGAAGCCCAGGTGATGGCGGCCAGAGGAGGCCAGCCCACGTCGAGCACGGGGAAATCCAGCCCCCTTACCCGGGAGATGCTCTCCACCGCCGGGCCGATGGTGGCCACGAAGAAGTCGAAGGCGATGAAGACGCTGGCGAAGCCCACGGCCAGTTTCAGGCTGATCAGCAGGGACTGCTTCAGACCCATCCGCAGAATCAGGGCGATGATGAAGATGATGATGGGAAGCATGACGTAGGCTTTGAAACTGAAAAACATATCCAAAATAGCGTTTATCCTATCCATAAGTCCAGTGTAAGTATTTTTTCGGGAATAGCAAGAGGACCGACTGGTATCCTGTCCCGCCGTAGGTAAAACCGGGTCCCCCGTAGAGATAGATATGGGGGAAAGTATAGGTCAGACAGGCCTGCATACTTACCTGTGCGTCAATCTCCGATGCGGCGATCAGGCAATCGCAAATCTGCCCGAAATGATTCTCCCAAGAATATTCGCTATGGATGTCGGTATAGAAGAACATCCAGGCCGGGGCCTTTTCATATTCGATACCCTTCTGCAGGACCGAAACGGCTCCCGTTCCCAACCTCAGATACATCATGCCCTCCATGTCCCATCGCCAGAGCGCAAGATATCTATCCGTCGTGACGCTTAAGGGGAAGGTATCACCCACCTCCAGGCTGACAGTCCCGTCATACAGGGCTCCGTTCTTAGTTACAACGGCGGTAGCGTACTTCTCCGAATGCAGCAGGGAGAGTGGGGGAACCAGCTGCCGCCCCTATCCCCGAAAATGAATTTCAAAAAGACACCCGGATCCATTTCCCTGTTTTCCCTCTCCAGCTTATAGGGGGCGAGTCCGGATGAGGATTCGAGATGAAGGGAATGGTTCAGGAGGAGGGGGCAGAAAGAGAGGAGAATGAAAAAGAGGAGAAGAAATTTATCCATGGATGACATCATGCTATAATCATCCGTATAAATAAACAGCAAAACCTTTATTCCGAATAGCCCCACTGGCAATTAACAGAATTCTGACTTATTCTTAGAGTATGCCCCTTCTGTGCGATTACTGCGGACAACCCCTCGCCGGCCGGTTCTTCCGGGACTTCTGGGGAAACAGCTACTGCGCCGACCATCTGAAGAAAGCCCCGGTCTGCTCATACTGCGGCAGGCTTATCGGGGAAAAGACGACCGGGGGAGGCCGAGCTTACGCCGACGGCAGGGCTATCTGCCGCCTCTGCTATAAATCGGCGGTGACCGATCAGACGCGGGGCCGGGAAATTCTCGGAGAAGTACATGACCGGCTTGAAGAGATGGGCATCCTCGTCCGCCCCTTCCGGCCGGAGTTTTTTCTGATTGACCGGTCCCGACTGATCTCTCTGGACAGGTCCGGCCGGGAGAAACAGGGATATGCCGTTTTCAACAGAAAAACCGTCAACCGAGAGATAACCGAGTTCCGCCTGGAAATATTCATACTCACCGGTTTGCCGGAGATCCAGTTCCGGACGGCCTGCGCCCATGAGCTGATGCATATCTGGTTCTACAGCCGGGGCATAACCGACGCCTCCCCCGCCCTGACCGAGGGGAGCTGCAATATGGCCGCCTACTTGATACTCGAAGATATCCTCACCCCGGAATCGGAATACCTGAGAAAGAGCCTGAACGAGGACAGGGACCGGATTTACGGGGGCGGTTTCCGAAAGGCCCGCCGTCTCGTCGAAGACCGGGGAATCCCGGGATGGCTCGACCATATCTCAAAGAAACGCCGTTTTTAGCAGATATTTCGGAAAATTATACGAAAAAGAACACTTGCGCCCCGGAAAAACTGCGTGTACAATCATTTTCATTACACAAACATTTACAGGAGTTATACATGGAAGATCTCAGTTTCGGGGCGCTTGCCCTGCTTCCTCCTCTGATCGCAATCGTTTTCGCCATGTGGAAAAAACAGGTTATCATCTCCCTTCTCGCGGGTATCTGGGGAGGGGCCACCATCATCAACGGCTGGAACCCCCTCAAGGGCCTTCTTCAGACCTTTTCCCACTATATCGTGGGCCAGTCCCTGGCCGATTCCTGGAACATCGGTATTATCGTGTTCCTTCTGGCCGTGGGCGGCATGATCGGACTGATCAGCAAAATGGGCGGAACCAAGGCCATCGCTGAGAGAATCTCCGCTAAAGCCCAGGACGTCCGATCCACCCAGCTGGCGGCGGCCCTGATGGGGGTGGCCATTTTCTTTGACGACTACGCCAACTCCATCATCGTGGGGAACACCATGCGCCCCATCACGGACGGGCAGAGAATCTCCCGGGAGAAGCTCTCCTACATCGTGGACTCCTCCGCGGCCCCGGTCTCGTCCATGGCTCCCATATCCACCTGGATCGCCATGGAGCTGGGACTCATCGCCGCGGGACTGCAGGCTCTGGATATTCCGGGAAACTCCATGCTGGTCTTCTTCCAGACCATCCCCTTTCGGTTCTACTCCCTCTTCTCCCTGATACTGCTCTTTACCCTGATCATCGAAAGAAGGGACTTCGGTTCCATGCTCAAGGCGGAGATCCGGGCCCGGAAAACGGGAGAAGTCTACCGGGCCGGCTCCAACCCCATGATCACCGAGGATAGGGATCTCCTTCCCGCGGAGGGAACGAAGGTGTCCCTCCTGGACGTGATCATTCCCATCGGCCTTTTTATGGTGATTACCTTTCTGGGACTCTGGTACAACGGCTATGAGGAGGGACTCTCCTTCCGGGACGCCATGGGGAACGCGGACGCCTCGGTGGTTCTCACCTGGGCCGCCTTCATCAGCTCCCTGGCAGCGGGCGTGCAGGGCATGATCCGCAAGAGGTTCACCCTCTCCGCCGCGGTGGATGCCTGGATGGGCGGCGCCAAGACCATGATGACCGCCGTGGTTATCCTGGCCCTGGCCTTCGCTCTGAAAGCGGTTATCTCCGAAATGCAGCTGGCCGAGTGGCTTGTCCATGTGATTCCCTTTACCGATGGGGGGCTGGCGGTGATCCTCCTACCCACCCTGGTCTTCGTGACGGCCATGTTCGTGGCCTTCTCCACGGGGACCTCCTGGGGAACCAACTCGATCCTCATGCCCATCGTCATCCCCGTGGCCGCCAATTTGTCCGCCGCTTCGGGAACGGTGACTCCCCTGATCCTGGCCTGCATCGGAAGCGTTCTGACCGGAGCCGTCTTCGGGGACCACTGCTCCCCCATTTCGGATACCACGATCCTCTCCTCCTCCGCCTCCGGGTCGGACCATATCGACCACGTGAAGACCCAGGCCCCCTACGCCCTGACCGCGGCGGGACTGGCCATTCTCCTGGGAACCCTGCCCGCCGGATTCGGCGTCCCCAGCTGGGTCAGCCTGCTCCTGGGAGCGGCGGCCATCGTTCTGCTTGTCAGAATAGTGGGCAAGAGAATCGACTCGGAAGGGAATATTCTTTAGAAGTCTTCGAAATCTTCCCGTATCCTGAGATAATCGGGTACGGGGAGGTGAACATTGTCATGGTGCGGGCTATAATCCCTCTATGATAAGAATCGTAAGACTGATGTTCGGACTCTTTCTCTACGCCCTGGGCATCACCCTGAGCGTTCAGGCGAATGTAGGCCTCTCCCCCTGGAACGCCTTCAGCGCGGGCTTTTCCCAACTGACCCATATTTCATTCGGTAACATCGTCATCCTCACGGGCCTGATTATCGTGATTATCGATTACCTGCTGAAGGAGAAAATCGGCATAGGAACGATTCTCAATGCCCTTCTGATAGGAAAATTCGTGGATTTGATACAGTTTTCCCGCCTGATCCCCCTCATGACCGACTTCCGATACGGCATCGTCCTGATCCTGGCCGGTCAGTTCATCATATGCCTGGGGAGCTATTTCTACATCGGAGCGGGACTGGGGTGCGGCCCCGGGGACTCGCTCATGGTGGCCCTGGGAAAGAGGATGCCCCGTCTGCCCATCGGAGCCATACGGGGGATGATCGAAGCCACGGTCCTGGTTATCGGTTGGCTGCTGGGGGCCAAGGTGGGCGTCGGCACGGTTATCTCCGTCTTCGGGATCGGGATTATCCTGCAGTTCACCTTTAAGATGCTCCGGTTTGACGTGAAGGGAATACGTCATGAGAGCCTGACCGATACGTTCCGGAGAACCGCCTGATTTCATCCCTCTCGGTTTTCTTTCAGTTTCCTTTTGTAATCGTACATCCGTTTGTCCGCCAGTTTGAACAGTTCATCGTAAGTACGGGCCACCGTATCCGATGCCTGAACGGAATGGATGAGTATCCGGGCAATGGTTTTGAGAGCCTCGTCTCCCGCATCATGGCCGTGGGTATCGTTGATGAATTTGAAATCATTCAGATCCAGCAGGACCAGGGAAAAGGGACCGGCGGTTCCCCATTTCGCAACCCGGGCATAAACCATATCCTCAAACTGCTGCCTGTTGTATACCCCGGTCAGATAATCCCGGTTAATCCTCTGAACCTGTAAAAAGATATAGGTGGTCAGAGTACAGATCGCCATGACCGGCCACAGCACCGCGATATGGGGGAAAATATTGAATCTGGGCGCTGATCAGGGGAAGAACCGCAAAGAGGATGACAATCCGGATCAGCCTGGCGGATATCTTCTTTCTGTTATTTACCGCAAGCCACAGCGATCAGAAAGGGAACTCAATTAACCACATGCAATAGGAGCACCCCCGCCCTCTGACGGGCATATCCATTCCCAGAAAGCCGTATCGGAAAGGAGAATAACGATGATGCTCAGGCACATCATGAGCATATAGCGGGAGGTACGGCTCAGGTGTTTATGACCGATTTTCAGGTTCAGAATGATCATGAGCAGCATGATGGAGACGGTGATGTTGTTATAGTTCAGGGGAACGGGGCTATCCATGGATTTCCTTCCCGTTGAAAAGGATCGCCCGTTCCGGACAGTTTGAAGCGCACCTTATGCAGGAGATACATACCGAATGATTGATAACCATATTCCCGGATATCTTTTCGATGGCCCCCACGGGACAGTTCCTGCTGCATTTGAGACAGCGGATGCAGCTCCCGGTGATAGATATTCTCTCGCTGTTCGCCGTCCAGATTTTCCGGGACAGGGAGATGGAACGCATCCAATCGGAAAGAAGGGGAACCCTGCCCCATCTCCCTTTTCCCTGTATCAGGTCCAGGGCGAAGCGTTCCACCCCTTCCAGAGCGGCCCGGTTTTTCTCTTGTCCCCGCTCGACTTTGCCGGGAGACGTGTTCAGGCTGGAAGACATTCTGAATTCCCTCGCGGCGATGCATCGGTAACCCTTTCGGGTCAGAACCCTTTTCAGCGGTCCCACGATTCCCCCGGAAAAGCTTTCCATCGTATCGAACATGAAAACGTCCCTTCCCTTGCCGTCGGGAAGATTCTCCACGAATTCCCATACCAGGGGGAAAGTCGACTGGATCGCCACGGGAAAGGCCAGTCCCAGGATGAAATCCCCTTCCCCCCCGTCGAAGATATCCTTCTCCATTTGCCTGAGGCTGATTTCATAGCCGTTACTTTCCATTGTCTCTGCGAAACGATTGACCAGGGAACTGGTATTACCGGTTCCGGAAAAGTAGCAGAGAAAGACTTTGCCGGTTTTCAAAATGTACCCCATGATAATACTATACTCTTACTTCAGACAGATTTCAAAGGGATGCACATTTTCTATTACGGTTACGTAATAGATGCACTGTAAATAGCCCTGATAGAGCTGCCCAGAACGGCGTCGAACTCTTTATCGCTCTGCCCGACTGCCAGCCCCTCTGAAAGGGCCCGGGAAAAGCTGGCTATCAGCCCATGATTCCGGGAGAGCCGATCATCCGCATCCTCCCGGGAATAGCCCCCGGAAAGGGCCACTACCCGAACAACCCGGGGATGTCCAATCAGGGGCAGATAAAGATCGTCTTTCGTGGGAATAGTCAGCTTGAAGATGAAAGGCCCCTCATTGCCGATATTCTCCAGCTTCTGAAGGATTGCTTTAAGAAGATAAGCCTCGATTTCTTCCTTTTTCCCGCTATGGATGTCCACCTCCGGTTCCAGAATGGGAACCAGGCCTTTTTCTGCGATTTTCCGGCCCCATTCGAATTGCTGCTCCACAATGGCATCGATTCCCCGGGGATTGAGTTCCTTGATCACAGAACGCATTTTCGTACCGAAAATGTTCTTTTCCACCGCACGGTTCAGCAAATCGTCCAGGCCGGGAATCGGCTTCATCATCTGAACGCCCCCGTTCAGTTCGGCGAGTCCCTTGTCAATTTTCAAAAAGGGGACGATACCCTTCTCCTCCCATAGAAAGTCCGCCGTATGCTTTCCGTCGATAAGACTGTCCATGGTTCGTTCGAACAGGATGGCTCCCAGAATTTTATCCTTCTCGAAGGAGGGGCTCTTTATGATTCTGGTTCGCATATCATGAACCAGTTCATACATTTTTTCCTCCGATTCATATGCCTCGGAGGAAATGCCGTAGGCAGCCAGGGCTTTCGGGGTGCTTCCCCCGCTCTGATCAAGGGCTGCGACAAACCCCTTTCCCCGTTTCATTATATCAAATTGCTGATTATTCATTTCAAGACCTCCTCAGGTCGTACTTTCTGAATTCAATGTAATAAGGGAACCGGGGAAAGTGAAGCATTGCGTGATAATTATGCATCACAGGCCGGCTCCCCTCTGATGCAAAAGGGAGGAGATCCCTTTGTTTTCATAGCATTACGACAAAGACATTGATTATTGCTCTAATTATTGATTCTTTAACAATGATCCTCTAAATTCAAAATTAATGGTATTTTACGAAAACGACTCTGGGTTGACTCTTTCCTTTTTATTTCGTACTCTAAATATAACATGTATATTATGATGATAAATATCCATGGCTTAGTCCGTGGACAGAATGTAGAAATAGGCCGGGATGCCGATACGGGAGGGCAAACCCGCTATATCATTGAACTGGCGAACAGCCTGTCCCTCCAGCCCGAGATCGACTATCTGGACCTGGTGACTAGAAAGATCACAGACAAGAGAGTGCACTCCTCGTACGGAAACGAACGGGAAGAGATCAACAGTAAAGCTTCTATCGTCCGCCTTTCCTGCGGGGGAAAGAACTACATACGAAAGGAGAAACTCTGGCCCCACCTGGATGAATTCACCGACAGGGTTATCGAATACATCCAGAGTCAGAACCGATTGCCCGATTTCGTTCACGGCCACTATGCCGATGCGGGCTACGTGGCCTCCCATATCGCCAATCTCTTCGGCATCCCCCTGATTTTCACGGGTCACTCCCTGGGGCGGAATAAGCTGTCCTTCCTCAAATCCACAGGAATGGATGAACAGAAGATCCGCAGCCACTATGCCACGGAGACCAGAATCGAGGCGGAAGAGGGAATCCTCGCCCAGGCGGATCTGGTCATAACGAGCACCAATTACGAAAAGGAGAGCCTTTACGGCCAATACGAGCACCGGGAGATTCCCCGATACGCCACGATCCCCCCCGGGGCGGATCTGGATAAATTCTTTCCCTACTACTATTACGCCATCCAGGGCACGGAGATTGATGAGGAGGCGAAGCAGGCCCACCACAGAACCCAGACGGAACTGAAGCGTTTTCTCTTTGAACCGGACAAGCCGCTTATCATGTCCCTCTGCCGCCCTGACTCACGTAAAAACATCGATATTCTCATAGATGTCTACGGAAAGAACAAAGAGCTGCAGGCCATGGCCAATCTGGTGATTTTCGCAGGGATCCGGGATGACATAAGCACCATGGAAGAGGGGGAGCGGCAGGTACTGACGGATATTCTCCTGGCCATGGATAAATACGACCTCTACGGGAAAATGGCCATTCCCAAGTACCACAATCCCCAGAGCGATGTGCCGGAGATGTACCGCATAGCCGCGCTGAGCCAGGGGGTCTTCGTGAGCACCTCCTATCTGGAGACATTCGGCCTGACCTTTATTGAGGCTTCCGCCTGCGGCCTCCCCTTCGTGGCCACCGACAAGGGCGGCCCGGTGGATATTCAGAAGAACTGCCAGAGCGGGGTACTGACCGATATAGAAGACACCGATTCGGTGGGCCAGGCTATAATCAGGATCCTTACCGAATCCTCACTGTGGAGCGATTTGTCCGAAAAGGGCATCAATAATACGCGAAAAACCTATAGCTGGGACCATCACTGCCGGACCTATATCGGGGAAATCGAGAAACTGAAGAAGGGCCACAGGAAATCATCCTTCGCCATAGAGCGGGAATACTATAGCATCGGGAAACGCATCCATTCCCTCAAGGAAATGCTTATCGTGGATATCGATGATACGCTCCTGGGAGACGACGAGGCGGTCCGCCCGCTCATGGCCTATATGAATGAGCATTCCGACGACATGGGCTTCGGCGTTGCCACGGGAAGGGATATCCAATCGACCCGGGATGTGCTGTCCCGGTACGGGATCGACAAGATTGAATTCATCATTGCCTCGGTCGGATCGGAAATCTACTACTACGACAAGAAGCTCTACGACAGGGGATGGTCCTCACACATAAAATACAAATGGAAGCCGGACCAGATTCAGGATGCCCTGAGGGGATTCGAATGGCTTAAGCTTCAGGAGAACCCCATGGCCCAGAGAGAATTCAAAATCAGCTATATCCTGGATTCCTCTATCCCCCCCGACGAGGCGATCCCCCTTATCCATACGGAGCTGATGAACAGAAAGCTCTCCTATAACCTGATTCACTCCCACGGGACTTATGTTGATATCCTGCCGAGCCGGGTATCCAAGGGCAAGGCGATACGGTACCTTTCCCACAAATGGAAACTGCCCATACAGAACATCTATACGGCGGGCAATTCCGGTAACGACAGGGATATGCTCACAGGCAGCATGAAGGGCATTGTGGTGGGGAACTTTGAGCAGGAACTGAATAATCTGAAGAATCGGAAATGGATCTACTTCTCATCAACCCCCTTTGCCTCCGGGGTGCTGGAGGGGATCCGCCACTGGAAGAGTCTGAAACAGGAGGATTGAGTGCTGGGTCTTACAGGACGTGGTGATCCTCTTCCTCCGGTCCGTCCAACTCCTCGAGAAGAAGGTTTTCCAGGAATATCTCAGCGCTCTCCACAAAGATACCTATCCTGTCCTGATTGATGTATCCGGTCTCCACGTACCTGAGGATGATCTTCCCATTCACGGATAACTCGATATAGCCCCCGTATACCACGGCGGATATCTCACAGGACGGGTTATGGGAGGGGGAGACGGAACACCTGAAGGTTCCGGTCTGGACTGCTCTGTAAATAAAAGAATGTTCCCTGTCGCCCCCGTCGTTTTCTCCCCATACCCTGCCCTGGGCCAGGCCGTTGATAAAATCCAGGCCGATATACTGGCCGTTTCCCTCATTATCGCTGCGGAAGACGATGCCGCACTTTCCCCGCCCTCTCAGGGTCAGGCGAAAGCTCAGCCTGAAATCCCGGGCTTTCCGGGTCAGGAAGAAGAGCTCGTAGCCGCTGAGCGTACTCAAGAGAATTCCCCCTTCCCTTACGTCGCTCTTGGCCGTAGGGTTGGCAAGCAGATTCTCCCTGGGCATCAGGGCGGGAGCATCGTGTTTCTCTCTCACAAGAGAGTTGAAACGGCTGTAGCTCCGCAAAAAGAGGCGTCCCCCATCGTCCACGGCCAGTTCCGTGGGAGGGGGCAGGATCGTCGACCGGACTGAATCGTCCCGGTTATAAAAGAAATTCCAGACCAGATACCCCTCATCGGTTCTGGTGATTCGCCCGGCGTAATTCCCCTTGGGAAGAAGCACGTTGTCTGCGAAAGACTCATAGGGGCCGGAGAGGGATTCGCTGTGCCAGTAGTGAACTTTGATATCTTCCTTGATATTCCCCAGCAGATAGTAGCGCCCCTGAATCCTGTAGAGTCCGGGAACTTCGATGTCGTCGTACATGCCGGGATAAAAGAGGGGCTTCTCCCAGACAAAATGATCGGGACGGACTTCCCGGGCCAGCCCGATGCACCCCCTGCGGATAATCGGCCCCGAAGCCACCCGGGCATTGACCAGAAGAAGCCGATCGTCCCCCTCATGATAGAAGAAGGGGTCCCGGCAACTGACCCAATGCCGCCCCTGGTCCTCGGACTCCTCATAATGGGGGCCGGCGATGGATAGGGGATAGGAAGGAGCGGCGGTTTTCTCCCATTGGTAAAGATCGTCGGACCGGGCCAGGCCGATTCTCTGGATCCGTCCCCCCTCCTTTCGGCAAATCCCCGTATAGAACATGCGGAAGCGGGAAACCCCGTCCGGGTCGGGACTGACATGCATCGTCCAGAGCATATCGTCGTCCCACTCCCCCGGCTCTCCGATAAAAAGAGGATTCTTGACTCGTCTCCAGAGAAATCCGTCACTGCTGACAGCATGGGCGATATAGTCATGATTGGGGAGCACCAGATGGAAAAGGTGGAAAAGCCCATCATGGCTGATGATATCCACATCTCCCAATTCTGACTTTACGAAACCGCTGCCTGCATACATAATTCGCCCGCCTTTGCCTTAATGTCTCCTTAAAGGATAGAAAAGAGAGTTTCATAAGTCAAGAATCAGGGAAATTCTCATCCCTGCCGCTAAACACTAACCGGGAGCTTCCGGACCCAGCCCGCGAAGCTCCGAAGAGAGAAAAGCAAATGCCGCCACTTGACAGTACATCAATGGGAGCATATTTCATATTGAGAATTTGCCAATAGCCCTAAATTGTATAACTGCTATTTTCAGTTTTGCTTTCCGTATGAGATGGCATTCACAGGACAGACCGATTTACACCTGAAACAGGAAGTGCACCAGGAATCACGATTGATAGGGGTATCTTTTTTCCCCGGCATACAATCGTGGAGGCAAACCTGATTACAGAGATCACAACTGGTACAGGCTTCCCTGTCTCTGACAAGGACTCTTCTGTTCAATAATCCCGCTAGTTTGAAAAGCGCACCGTTCATACAGAAATATTTACAATAGCCATGGCTGTCTACCAGACTTACGATCAAGCCGGCCGATAGGGCAAGCCCCCACAGGGAAATGAACGTTTCATAGGATTGCATAACCATAGGAATGGTAAGGGAAGCAGCCAGCACCAGATATTTAATCCATCTTAATTTGCTTTTCATTTTCCGGGGGATAATATTATTGTATCTTTTTCTTAAGAAAAAGCGGCCGACAATATCCGCCGCGTCCTGAAAACGCCACAGGAAGCACCCCCATCCGCAAAACAGATTGCCGATAAAAAGGGCGAGAATAATCAGAGAAGCAGTCAGGGCGGTGTCCCATATATAAAACTCTATATTATATTTTCTTGTTATTGCTTCAATACTAAAATAAAGCGCCCCGTATAATAAGACAAAGAGCCAGTGCTTCAGTTCATGGAACCGCAGCTTCTTATATCTTGTTATATACAGGATATTCTAAATTTCCTTACCCTTGAAAAAAGACTTCATGATGATACTCCTCAATAAATTACAGCTTAATTTCTTCAAACCAGGAACTGACAATATCGACAAATTCCTCCGGATTTTCCTCGTGTGGCATATGCCCGGCACCGGTAATGATCTCAAGGCGGGAATCCGGTAACAGCCGATCCAGCTTCCGACTGTCATCCGCCGGAACAACGGCGTCCTCGCTGCCTGATATGACCAGGACGGGAATATCAATGGAAGGGAGGACATTCTCAAAATCAAAGGTTTCCCCCCCCCAGGCTTTCAGATACTGCCAGAGAGCAAAGTCCCAATTCTCCACTTTCGTCAGGACCATGGTGTCCTCCTTCCTCTTTCCGCCAAAAAAGGCGGGGTCCCCATAGCATGATTCATAGAAAGGAACATTGGTTCCCATCATCCGGGCGAAAAGGGGCCCGAGATTTTCCATCTGGGGACTGCCCAGAAGCCACCCCGGCATGGTTTCATACACAAATACGGCCGCATCAACCAGAATCATTCCGGCGACCCTGTTTTCATGTTCCAGTGCCGTACGAACAGCCAGCGTCCCGCCGTAGGAAGAACCCACCAGATAGACCTGATCGAAATCAAACGCATCGAGCAGCGCCACTAGCTGATCCACAGCCGCCTGCTGCGTATAGGGATTGGTTCCGGACCAGTCTTCGGGCAACAGTTTTTCGCTCAACCCGTAGGGGACCTGGTCATAGGCGATGACCCGCCCGATGGAACCGAAATAGTCTATAACCCTGTCCCAGGAGTACAGGTTATACAGGGAGCCATGAAGGAGAATAAAAACCGGTTCTCCCTCTTCCGCTCCGCCTTTTTCCATGTAGTGCAGATCTATGCCGTCGGTACCCTCAAAGGATATTGTGACAAAGGGGCTGCCGTTCTTTTTTACCTCTTCAAAGGACATCACATTTTCCAGGGGTGAAAGGGATATAAACAAAGGGATGATTACGGCCGCTGCGATGAGAGAGACAAAGAGGATAGCAATAATTAACAATAATCTTTTTACAAACTTCTTTTTCATACTATTTCCTTGCAATTGATGCTTTATAGCACTTAATATACCCTAATATTTATGCTGTAGTCAACTAAAATACCTTGCTTTTATTGCTTTATAGCACTATTATACTTTCTATGAATGATCTGACTCTGAAATATGCGAAAGAATTGCTTACCCATTTGGAAAACTATCTGAACCAAACCAAGGGAGAAACTCAAAAATCCGACTGGATCTCAGATTTTTCCCGCTGGATCAACAGTTCCGTTGATAAGGAAAACATCACAGAGGCACACGCCGGTTCGGGAATGGAGGACATTCTTATCGGTATGCATCTGGTCAATATGTCCAATCTCTTAAAAAAGGAACAGAACCGCTTTGCAGCCGAAACGCCCTTTTCATCTTTTATGGACTTCCAGTATCTCTTCGTTCTGAATGAGCATGGGGATATGACAAAATCCCGGTTGATTTTTTCCAATAACATGGAGATGTCTTCGGGGGTGGAAGTGGTGAACAGACTGAATAGACAGGGGTGGATAGGAGAGAAGGAAAACCCCGAAGACCGCCGGTCCAAACTGGTCAGCCTATCGGAAAAAGGACGAAGAACTCTGGAAGAGTACAAAGAGCGGGGACTGGATATCTACAAGACCTGTTCAGCGGGCCTGGGAGAGAGGGAGAAATTATCTCTACTGGATTTACTCGGTTTATTGAGTCGGTTGAACAGCTGATTTTTTAAGCTTTAATCCGGTCCCAGATATTATCGGCGATTTTATCAAAGAGTGACTTATCATAAGGTTTAGATTGATTCTGAAGATAGTGAAATCCCTTGGGAAGGAGAACCAGCTCATAGGCCAGGACTTCGGGATCGACGGTAGAAGAGATTTCCCCTTCGGCAACGGCTTTGGCAATCCTCTTCGACAGGGCCTTGTTGAATCCTTCCATCAGCTTGACCGAGCGGTTTCTGTAATCGGGAAAATAGAAAAGCAGTTCCGAAAATAATGTATCGTGAGAATGAAGTCCCTTTTTTTCAACAGCCCAGTCCACAGCAGAGGAACGTATAAAGAGATAGACAAGCTCTTTCATGGAATACTGATCCATAACCATATTATGGCCTTCCGAACCTTCGAGAAGGTGAATCATAACCGAGCGGCCGATGTCCTCTTTATTCTCAAAATGGGCATAGAGCGATGGCTTTTTTATGCCCACAGAATCGCCGATCATCTTCATGGTCGTATTGGTGTATCCGTTTTCAAGGAAGAGGTTGATGCAACTGGAAATGATTTCTTCTCTGGTGGGCATGGGGTATTATACTATGCATTAAGGTTAGCGGGCAAGAATCCTCCGGAAGAGTTTCCGGAGGACTTAAAAATTAAGGGTTATAATCGTAGGAAACAGTAAATCCTGACCATGGAACTGCACCAAAGCCAGAAGCACCTGTGTTGGTATGGACGTTCAAAGTCCCCGGAACATTCAAAAAAGAATCAGGGGCACCCCCCGAAGAATCTGCAACGGTAGGAGCTGCAGAATTATTTAAATATAGATCTGCAAGAGATGTGCAATCTGCGAATGAGCTGAAACCAATAGCGGTTATAACACCTTCCATGGTCACTGAAGTTAAGCTTGTACAATTAGTAAATGTACCGCTTGGAACCGTCGTTATACCGGCAGGAAGGGTTATAGATGTAAAAGAGTTCGCCTGGAATACTAAATTTCCCAAACTGGTCAAACCAGAGGGAATATTTATTGTGTCTAGCAATTCACATAATCCGAACGCTTCGTCTCCTATCGATGTCACTGTAGCAGGAAGAACAACTGTTGTAAGAGAATCACAATCATACAAAGCCTGATAGGGAACCGTCGTTGTTCCTGAAGGCCATGTTATTGAAGTCAGACCAGAATAGCTAAAAGCTTCGTCTCCAATGGAAGTGATTGTATCGGGAAGAGTTATACTCGCCAGAGAAGAACAGTTTGAAAATGCATAATTGGCAATGGATGTCACACTGGTTGGTATAGTAATGCTGGTCAACCCGGAACCGTAAAAAGCACTTGATCCTAATGAAGTAACCGGATACCCTCCTATTTCGGACTCCACAGAAACATTGCCTGTAGTCGTAACCGTATCATCCCTGATTACCTGAACTTCCGATCCTACCAGATCATATGCGACTCCATTAAGAACATAGGGGAACGCAGTGGTTCCATCGCCATCTGTAAGGTATGTATTCATAAACCCGGAACAGCCTGCCAGAATCGGAAGAATGGAAAAAATTAAAATCAATTTTTTAAACATAATATAACCTCCCTATAAATAAACCCGCAGCCCCGCGGGAACGAGAATCTGGTGTCCCAGGTTCTCTTCTTCCAGAAAAAGCTGATAGGACGGGCTGAGGTAAACGCCCCATTTCTCCGATAAGCCCATGGTAAAATTCAGGGAAAGGCCCAGTACGGAGTCGTAATAAATCCCGGAGCCCACATCGTCATCCTGAACAAGATGCATAATCCCGCCATAGGCTATGGCGGGATTGAAAATGATTTGCCCCTCGGCAAGCTCCAGTTCGATTCCTCCCTGAATCTGCCAGAGAAGGTCCATTAATAGGGAAATCGAATCGACTTTTGGGATCTCATAGGTGATAGCCATACCGGGAGACATTATAATTCTATCGAGAAGGGAGCCCTTGCCGCCCCTAGTCAATCCCATATTGACTTCACTGTGCACGCCGACTCCATAGGAGACAAGATCTGCGTAGCGGCCGAATGGAACGGCGTTCATAAGTCCCACATCTACCGATTTGACATCCACTAATTCACTCTGGCAGTAGAGGGAAGCAAACCCTAGCAATACAAGCAGAGTGGTAAGCAGTAGCTTATTCATGATTACCTACCTAACGTTAGTTTTTTTTCAATTATAGTTGAGTAGGTTTGCAAAGTCAAATCTTAATCAAAAAAAAGATAGAAGCTGGCCTGTGGATTATGAACAAAAGTCTCGGGCTGAGTTGAGTTTCTCTGCTATTTGTTGGCTTTTCCTCCCGATTACGGGCCATCCGGCAAAAATGCCTCTCCCTGTAGGCAAAGGCGCCGAAAACAAGGGGAGCCGCCGGATGTCATCCGGTAAACCTCCCCGCAAAAGGAAATGACATGAACGCATTGAATTCCATCATTCTCGAAGGCAATCTGGTCCGCAAGCCCGATGCCAAACTGACAGCCAAGGGGACTCCGGTCTGCAACTTCACCGTGGCTTCCAACCGCTATTACCGGCTGGACGGATCGGAGGAAACGAAGGAGGAGGTCTCCTTCTTTGACGTGGAAACCTGGGCCAAGCAGGCGGAGATCTGCGAAAAGCATCTGGACCGGGGCCGGGGCGTCCGGGTGGTGGGCCGTCTGAAACAGGACCGGTGGACCGATAAGGACGGGAACAACCAGTCGAAAATCAAGATAGTGGCGGAGCATATCGAGTTCCGTCCCCGGACGAAGAAAC
>JAFGPQ010000221.1 GCA_016936115.1 Spirochaetales bacterium
GCTTCTGCTTCTGCTTCTGCTTCTGCTTCTGCTTCTGCTTCTGCTTCTGCTTCTGCTTCTGCTTCTGCTTCTGCTTCTGCTTCTGCTGGCGTGTCCAGAACTTCTTCCACTTCGCTGCTCTTGCACCCGTTACAGATATAACCCTCTTCGAGAAGGATATTCTGCCAGGTCAGATTCTTGCCGCATTTGGCGCATTTGAAGCGGTAGGGGAAAAACCTCTGCCGGAACATGGTATAGGAAGTCCCGAAGAGCATAAGGAAGAACAGGACCGGCAGCCAGGAGGGAAGGTTTTTCATTTTCGTCAGTACTGTGACCACGTAGACCAGAAAGAAAAGAAGCGCGTTTAGGATGAGGGGGATTCTCTTGGAGAAATCCTTTCCCCTGAATCCTACAACCATATTAACAACCAGAAGACCGATGAATAAATAATAGAAGTACTGTAAAATATAACCGTTTAATGTTTCAAATATCATAATTGATTTTATCACCCCCCTGTGGTATCAATCAACTAAAGTGAGGAGCAACGCCTATGAAAAAGCCCGGTTTTTTAAGAGTATCATCAGCTTTTGTCCTGATTTTTCTTTTACTACCCGCCCTGTCCGCTCAGGACATCACGCAAAGCCAGATGAAATGGGGAATTCAGACGGCCTACTATTTTCCCCACCAGGAAGGCTTGAACAGCCGGAGCGGATGGGACACCCTCACCTACGATATCAGTCCCCTTCCCGGCACATACCTCCCCCTTTCCGACGATCAGGGAAGAGAACTGGGAACCGGATGGGGCTCCGTGGAGCTGCAGGGCTGGCTGGACAACACCTGGACCATACCCTTTCTGCAGGGCGACGGAGCTCTGACGAAGGACAACAACCTTCAGATCAATACGAAATGGTCCCTCTCCCCGGTCACCACGAATCTGGACCTCTCCTTTTCCCTGACTCCGATTGCCTTTCTCGTCTTCAATCAGGGCAACATGCTCGGTACCGGGTGGAATTTGGGAGCGCCCAACGGACTGGGGCTGAATTCGGACGGAACCGGTAATCCGGAGACCTCCGCTTTACCCGGCATGGTATACCGGGGCTGGTTTTCGGGGACCTTCCAGTTCGATCTGGCCGCGGTCCTGCCCGAACCGGACGAATGGAAACACGTGGTACTGCAGGCCGAGGCGAAAATGCTGTACCAGGTATTTACCGCCGCCGAGGACGACGATCCCTGGCAGTTTCAATCCGATGAGGGGGAGAATTTCAACGGCTGGCAGTTCCATTCCTCCACCGTACTGGGCTACATGATCCCCGATCTTCCTATAAACTTCGCCGGTTTCATCGTAGAGACGGAACGGCGCCTGGGATACGCCAGCACCCTGAGCACCATGGCTGAAGGGGGCTGGGGATCGGATTTTACCAAGGTGCGCCTGGGGCCGCTCTTCAACTGGCAGATCAATGAAGACAACGGGCTCACCGTGCTCTTCCAGTGCCACAACGGTATTCAGTATGACGACAGTTCCGTTTACTACAACTACTTTCTGAACCGCCGCAGCACCGGAGAGAGCTACTGGTATTTCGACCGGATAGCCCTGGCTTATACGATGAAGCTCTAGGAACGGTTTACACCACGCCCTGGTCGATCATGGAATCGGCTACCTTGATGAATCCGGCGATATTGGCGCCGTTAACGTAGTTCCCCGGGGTTCCGGCCAGTTCGGAAGCATCCACGCAGGCGGTATGGATATCCTTCATGATCTGCTTCAGCCGCCCGTCCACTTCCTCTCTGGTCCATTTAAGCCTCATGCTGTTCTGGCTCATCTCCAGACCGCTCGTGGCGACGCCCCCCGCGTTGGCCGCCTTGCCCGGACCGAAGAGAATCTTCTTTTCAAGCAGATACTCCGTCGCCTCCGGGGTGACGGGCATGTTCGCCCCCTCGCAGATGCACAGACATCCCCCTTACACCAGGGTTTTCCCTTCTTCCAGATTCAATTCGTTCTGGGTGGCCCAGGGCAGGGCCACATCCGCCTGGGCCAGAGTCCAGGGACGTTTTCCCTCAAAGTAGGGAACCCCGAATTCCCGGGCGTACTCGGAAAGGCGGCCCCGGCGGTTGTTTTTCAGATCCATCACATAGTCCCATTTATCACCGGAGATCCCCTTCTCATCGAGAATGCTCCCGCTGGAATCGGACAGGGCGATAACCTTTCCCCCCAGTTCAGTTTCTTCCCCGTCAGGACTCCTTCGAAGCGATTGACGATTCTCTTGTACTGGCCGAACAGGTAACCAATCTCCCGGCCCCCACGCCGATGTCTCCGGCGGGAACATCCGTGTCGGGTCCGATATGCCGGGAAAGTTCGGTCATGAAATTCTGGCAGAAACACATGACCTCCTCGGCGGCCTGAAGATACTCCTTTTCCCAGCAATACTTCTGCTTCAGGGACTCCAATACCTCTTGCGTATAGGACATATCACTCCTCCTTTGGGGATAATGCGACAAAAGCTTGACCCTGCCTCCCGTTCATAAGGATCCGAAAAGGCTTTTCCTGCCGGATATGACGGAAGTAGGTTCCTTTCCCGAAGCAGGGAAGAGTATCAAGGGTCTCCCAGTCGCAGAAGGAAGAGGATTCCCCCTCCCGCACCATCAGGTAGCCAACGCCCCCCGCTGTCAGTTCCTCCTCTTCGAAGGTTATGGTCGTATGGTAAATATAGCAATTGTAAATACCCGCCAGAACTTTTCCGTCCTTAACTGCTGCATTCCGTATCATCAAACTTCCCCCTGCCCTCATCCCCGTCCTTACCCCGGGGAAAATCCGTTTTCACCATGCTTTCTATCAGCACGTCCGGATACCCGTTCATATCCCCTCTGAAATGCTCGTACAGACCGGCGTATACTCTCCCGAAACTAACAAGGCCGGCCCTGTCCAGTTTACGGACGAACTCCCGGCCCCCTTCCGTCAGTTCCAGAAGAAGAGAGACGGTCCGCAAAGGGAAGCCTTGTCCAGGCGAAGCTCTTCGTTCAGCCCCGTCATGGGGGAACCGCCCCTCCTGTCGAGGCAGATAAGGATATGACCCTGGTTCACGGTCAGTCCGCTGCAGTAGGAGCTCTCTCTCACCCGGCTCAGGATTATCCTTTCCAGCCTTCTCAGGCGGTCCCGGAATTCTATCACTTTCTTTCATCACCCATATTTAGATGATATTATCAACTATTGATAAAACCAACCGATTAATTTCCTTCCGACCCTCTCCGCTAATATTGACTTATAATCCTTTCGTCTATATGATGATATTCCGCGTTCGTGGAACGCATCCAAAAAAACCATGAGGTGTTAAGTAATGGCGAGAACCCAGAAAGCAAGAGGTAAAATCGTCCGCCGTTTAGGTGTCAACATTTACGGTAACGTAAAGTATGATAAATTACTTAAGAAGAAACCCCAGGGTCCCGGACAGGAAAGAGGTAAAAGAACCCGCGGAAAGGTAAGCAACTTCGGTCAGCAGCTCGTTGAAAAACAGAAGCTCCGCTATGCTTACGGCTTAAGCGAAAAACAGTTCTACAACACCTTTCTCAAGGCCAAGAAAAAGAGCGGCCTTACCGGTGACAACATGATGATTCTTCTTGAGAGACGGTTGGACAACGTTGTGTACAGATTAGGAATGGCAACCACAAGAGCTCAGGCTCGGCAGATGGTAAGTCACGGCCACATCAGACTCAACGGGGAAAGATCCAATGTTCCTTCTATCGTAGTGAAAGAAGGGGATGTCATCAAAGTGAAAGATAGCGACGGCAGCAAAAAGCTGATCAGAGAAAATCTGACGAAAAGCAATCAGCCCGTTCCTGTCTGGCTTTCTATTGTAGAAGATGATCTGGTAGGTAAGATCGAAAGACTCCCCTACAGAACAGATATCGTAACGGTTGCCAACGAACAGGCCATCGTCGAATTCTACTCCAAGTAATTTTCAGATAAATTATACGGAACAACCACAAAAAACCGGCTCTCACACAGCCGGTTTTTTTGTGTTTTTACCTTTTTTATGGTAGAATAAATCTTAGGAAATTTCCCGGGAAGGTTAAATCATGGCAGAAGGCGATACGATTATCACGGATAGTCCCATTGGGCAGAGATTGCAGAAGTATTCCCACCAGAAAGAGAATATGCTCATGTTCGGCAACAAGTCCTACCCCATGGTCAGTAAAATCACCCTGGGCCGGGGAAGCACAAACACCATCGTCATAGACAACAGCCTCGCCTCCCGGCAGCACGCCATCATTCAGAAGATCAAGGACGCCTATTTCATCTGCGATTTGAAAAGCACCAACGGAACCTTTCTGAACGGTAAAAAGATCAAACCGGACAAATACGTCAAACTCAAACAGGGCGATGTGATCACCATCGGTAAGAGCGATCTGGTCATGCGCTGATGAAGACAGATAAAATCCGCATTGTTCTCTGCCGGCCCGAAGGGGCGGTCAATATCGGCTCCGTATGCCGGGCTATGAAGACCATGGGGCTCTCACAGCTCTATCTTGTGAATCCCGCCGTCGAACTGGACGAACAGTGGATACGCAATATGGCTGTCCATGCCTACGAAATCTATGAAAGCGCCCGGTACTGCCCCGATCTGGAATCCGCTCTTGAGGGGGTCTCCCTTTCGGCGGGTATAACCCGCAGAAGGGGCAGCCGGCGAAAATTCTTCTCCCATCTCCCCGAGGAGTTCGCCGAACGGGCCCTCTCCCTGGACGGGGAATCGGCCCTGGTTTTCGGAAACGAGCAGAGCGGCCTTTCCGAAGAGGAGCTGGCCTGCTGCCATACGGCGGTGCACATTCCCTCCAATCCGGAATTTCCCTCCCTCAATCTCTCCCATGCGGTGCAGGTCATGACCGCAGCCCTCTGGCGGGCCTCCGAGGGGGAACGGGTGGGAAAATACCTTCCCATCAGCGACGGGGAGATTGAGAAACTGGTGGTAACTATCCACGAAACCCTTCAGGGGCTGGATTACTTTATCAAATCCGATCCTGACGATACGGACCGATTTTTCCGGGATATCTTCGCCCGGGCCGCCCTGAGCAAGAGGGAATCCCGGCTCATGGAGAAGATTTTCACGAAAATACGCTATCTGAAACACAAGGGCTAGCTTTTCTTTGCAATAGTCCCAAAGCTGATTTAAAATGTAGTATATGAAAGCGGATGTCTATCGGCTCAGAAAGTTCATCTCCCCTGAAATCATATTCGGTGTGGGCTCACGCCATATGGCGGGAAAGTACTGCCGTAACTACCACAGCCAGAAAGTGATGCTCGTCAGCGACAGGGGCGTCGAGAAATCGGGCTGGCTCAAGGATGTGCAGGAGAGCCTGGAAGCGGAGAATATCCCCTATATCAGCTATATCAATTTTTCCCCCAATCCCCGGGCCGAGGAGGTCATGGAGGGGGCGGAGCTTTTTATCACAAACAACTGCGATATCATCGTCGCCCTGGGGGGGGCAGTCCCATGGACGGGGCCAAGGGCATCGGTATCGTCGCCTCCAACGGCAACCATATTCTCGATTACAAAGGTGTCAACCGGATCAACCATCCCCTGCCGCCCATGATATTCATTCCCACCACGGCGGGCACCTCCGCCGATGTCTCCCAGTTCGCCATAATAAACGACAGTGAAAATCAGGTCAAAATCGCCGTGGTCAGCAAGATCATCATACCCGATGTGGCCCTGATTGATCCGGAAACCACCCTGACCATGGACAACTACCTTACCGCCTGTACCGGAATGGACGCCCTGGTACACGCCATGGAGGCCTATGTCTCCATCGCCCGGTCTCCCCTGACCGATACCCATGCCCTGGAAGCGGTCCGCATCCTCTCCTCCCATCTGCGGGATGTCATCGCCCGTCCCGACGACCTGGCCATCAGGGAACAGATCATGTTCGGCAGCCTGGAGGCGGGGTTGGCCTTTTCCAATGCCCTTCTGGGAAATGTCCACGCCATGGCCCATAGCCTGGGAGGTCTTCTGGATCTCCCCCACGGGGAGTGCAACAGCCTTTTGCTGGAGCATGTGATGAATTATAATTTTTCCACATCTGAAGAGAGGTATGCCGCCATAGCCCGTTCCTGCGGCCTGGAAACGGAAAGGAGAACACCCGGAGAGATCCGGAACCTCCTCTTCGGGTACATCCGCAATCTGCGCTATGACCTGGGTATTAAAAAATCCCTCAGTGATTGCGGCGTCAAAACCACGGATATTCCCCTGCTGGCCGCCAAGGCCTATGAAGACGCCTGTCTGATTACCAATCCCCGTAAGAGCAATAGAAGAGATCTGGAGACAATCTATGAAGAAGCCTATTGAGTCGCAGGACGATCTCTCTATCATAAAAGACCTTATCGGTATGGAGGGAGACAGCATTCAAAAGAGCTATTTCCCCCAGCTGCAGCAGAAAATAGAAGAGCTGGACCGGGAAAGGGAAAAGTACCTGTCCGTCTTCAACAACGCCCTGAACGGGATTCTGCGCATCACCCGGGACGGCCGGTTTTACGATTTCAATCCCGCCCTTTCCCTGATACTGAAAATATCCGATAAAAACCGATCCTACAATTTCATTAAGGATTTCCTGTCCAAGGACAGGGATTTCGAGAAATTACTCACCGAATGTTCCGGGGAGTGTGTCATCACCAACCGGATGGTCAATCTGGTCCGGACCGACGGTAAGCCCATTATCGTATCCCTTAATGCCCATGCCATTGATATCGACGGTCAGGAAATTATCGAATTCTTTATGAATGATATCTCCGAAAGGGTCACCGCTTCGGAAAGACTGAAACAGAGCCAGAAAATGGAGGCTATCGGAAAACTGGCCGGGGGGATCTCCCATGATTTCAATAACCTGATTACTTCTATCGCCGGTGCCGCAGATATGATACTCGGCGATGAGAGCATTAATAAGGATATAAGGGATTATTGCGGGATTATCATCAATGCCTCGGAGATCGCCGCTGACCTCACATCGAAGCTGCTCACCTTCAGCCGCCAGGAAGGGCCGGGTAAAACAGTTCTGTCCCTCTCCGAAGTACTGGACCAGAGCCTGGCCATTCTGGAAAGGACCCTGGATAAAAGAACCCATTTGATCAAAAAGAATCTCACCTCCCGGGACAGGGTTCTGGGCAATAAGGCGGAACTGCAGAACTGCCTGATTAACATGGCCATCAACGGCAGCCAGGCCATGCCCCGGGGGGGAAACCTGTGCCTGATCCTGGAAAACTGCCTCCTGGACCATGAGCAGATTACCCGGTTGGATCCGGATATGGCCGAAGGGGAGTATGTTATTCTTCATATAAAGGACTACGGTACCGGTATCTCCCGGGAACATCTGCCCCACATATTTGAACCCTTTTACACCACCAAGGAGGAGGGAAAGGGAACCGGCCTTGGTCTTGCCACCGTATACGGCATCATCAAAGAGCACCGGGGCATCATCTATGTGGAGAGCGTCATAGGGGTGGGAACGGAATTCTCCATATATCTTCCCCTTTACCCCGAAGAGTAGGGAGACAGCGGTAGAGCCGCCGCCTCCCCTCTTCTTCTTATTCCTCTGAAAGAATCCCCAGATTATCCCAGTAGTTCTGTCCGTAGACGATCCACTCGGAGTCTGCCTCGGAGGTTCCTGCGGAGAGGATCCAATCGCCCTGATTGCCCTTCACCACGGCACGCTTTCGGACAAGGGTGTGCTCCCCGGTCGCCCCGGTGACTCCCGCCGCATCCCAGGCGGAACCGGGATCCTCACCTAACACGCCGATCTGGTCAATGACCTTTCCCGCGGGATCCACCAGCTGCAGGCAGTCATCCCCGTTGTAATAGGCCGAATTTCGAGTTTCATGTTAGCTGTAACTTTTCAGGAAAGAGAACTTGAATGCTCCAAGATGAGATAGAGTAGATATAA
>JAFGPQ010000222.1 GCA_016936115.1 Spirochaetales bacterium
AGCTATCAGACCGTCAGGAGCCTAAAGCAACGCTCTTTATGATACGATAGCGATTATGTGAATGAGTTTTGAAAGAGGCTCTATAAATAATATTTTTATTACAATTCTTTTCATTTCATTTTCTCAGCTGAATTCTAGAGGTTTAGGTGGGGTAACATAAGCTCGGAAATATTCGCGCGTTGGATACTCTTTTGATTGATACAAAATGAAGCTATCATTAGCAATTTCATTACCATCACATTTTTCTTCATAGAAACCCCGCTCGTTTGCAGAGAACTGATCATTATAACTCTTCGCAATATGCAAATGAGCAAACTCAGTTCCCGAACCTCCCCCGTATCCAATCAAATCTCCTCTCGTCACGGCTACCCCCGATTTCAGACCAGGCAACAGGGATCCCAGATGAAAATAGTCAATCTCCGCCCCATCTGAGCAAGTAATTCTGACCGCATTCCCGATTCGTCCTCCCTCGTCCTTGCTGGATTTAACAACCCCGTCGGTGGTCGACAAAACCGGCACCCCTACGGTACAGTTCCTGTTATTACACCGCCAGGCCCAGTCCACTCCCACATGGTAACGGGCTCCGGCGCCCGGCTCTTCTGAATAATCCGCCCCGATGAATCCGTTCTCCACCCGTTTCCATCCCGGTTCAAACTGCCGGAAGAAGGTATAAACCTTTGGGGGCAGTTTGATCCGCCGGTTGCTGTTGTAATCCTGATTATCCTTCAGATTCCAATACCAGTTCGATTGTTCATTTATATTACCGCTGTTCACGTAATAGTTCAATCCCCCCTGCAGCATGGTCTCAATAATCTCCTCCCGGGAGTAGGGGTGACTGGCGGAAGTTTCCGTCTTGCCGTTATTCCTGCCTTCCCCTTCTTCCGAGGCGTAGTTGAAAATGTTCAGCAGCCCCGTTTCGATTCCCCGGGAGCCGATGGATTTACTGTTGTCATAGGTCAGGCTGACAGGACCGTATTCATTCCTCAGATAGCCGCCCCCGTGAAATTCCAGGTAGCCGTCCCGTGTAAGCAGCCAGTAGCCCTCCTCCCCCGCCGGTTCCAGAATATCCTCGGGCTTCACATCCTCCACCCGGCACCCCCGAAAGGGATGGGGCCGCATAAGAGCTTCCACAGACAGGACCGAAGGTGAAATGCCCCAGTACTCCAGGGTAGCCTCAAGGATACGGTCCAGGGAGCGAACCTCATTCAGGGGGGCCGTGGTCCTCACCGATCTCAGGGTATCTCCCAGATGACGTGCTTCATACCGGTCCAGGCGGTGAAAAAAAACCTTTCGAAAATCCAGGAACGATTCCGTATCCGCCTGTCGGTTTATCTGAGTGAACTGATGGGCATCTTTCTCCTTCAGCTCCCGGGTCAGACGATAATACATGTACTGTATGCGGTAAAACAGGGCATCCCTTTCCGTTGCGGGCATAAACACCTCCCCCACAGGGGAGTTCCGGTTTTTCCCAATATCCCGCTTTTTTGAAGAAACTTTGGAATTTACTGGATAAATATATCATAGTGATATATATAATATTGATATAAATCAGTAAGATACAAGGTGCGAATAAATGGCGAGAATCAACAAAACACAGTATGTCCTTCTGGGAATCCTTAGGATGAGAGGACCTTCGACGGGCTATGAAATGAAATCCTTCATCGATGAAAGCTTGAATTACTTCTGGATGGAGAATTACGGCCATATCTATCCGGTGCTCAAGAAACTGGAGGAAACGGGCCGGGTAACCTGCCGGGAGGAAGCCAATCCTGGAAAACCGGACAGGAAGGTCTACACCATCACCGAAGCTGGCGCTTCCGATTTGGAATCCTGGCTCAGCACTCCCTTTGAGGGAATCATTTTCAAGAATGAGCTGCTTCTTCGTCTGTTTTTACTTCCCCCGGACAGGGACGAGGAGATGATCCGCATGATTAGAAAGGAGCGGGATCACAACAAAAAACTGCTCGAAGAATACGCCCATGTGGAAGAACATGTCCGCAGCGTACACGGCAAACAGCTAAATGCTCTACTGACCCTCAGTTACGGCAGGAAGTTTTCCGAAGCCGTTCTGGAGTGGTGCGACGAAGCGATGGAATTGCTTAAGGAGGAAAATAAATGAAAAAGGTTCTTGTACTGGGGGGAAGTCCCAAGGGCGATGTGAGCGTGACCATGGAACACGTGAGGTTTCTGGAAAAGCACCTGGAGGGAGCGGAATTTCTCTATGAACAGCCCGGATTCCGGATAAAAAAGCTGGAAAGGGAAGGAGAGAGTTTCTCAGCCCTTATGAAAAGGGTGGATGAGGCGGATATTCTCCTTTTAGCCATGCCCGTTTACTACACCCTGATTCCCTCGGGATTCAAACGATTTATCGAACTTGTCAACGAACGGGGAGAAGTTTCCCGCTTTCGGGGCAAGGTGACCGCCGTTCTCATGACATCCATCCAGTTTTATGACCACACGGCTCTGAACTATTTGCAGGCGGTCTGCGAAGACTGGGGCTGTCTCTTTGCGGATGCCCTCTCCCTGAATATGCATGACATTTTCAATAAACCGGGCCGGGAGCTTCTCCTGAATTTCGGCAGAAATTTCCTTCAAAGCAATCCCGCATCATTACCGGTCAACCGCCGCTTCGCCCCGCTGCCGGCATCATCGGACTGGGTCTATACTCCGGCAGCAACAGAAAAGATCCCCGCAAAGGACAGGAAAATCGTATTCCTGAGCGACGGATCGGAAGTATCGGGACGGCTTGGGGGGATGCTGGAAAAGGCCCGTTCCCTTATGGACGGGGAAATAAAGAGTTACCGTCTGGATGATCTGATTAAAGGGGGATGCCTGGGATGTCTCAAATGCGGCGCCGATAACCTCTGTGCCTGGGAGGGCAAGGACGGCTATATCCATGCTTTCAGAGAGTGGATGGAGGCGGATATCCTGATCATGGGGGGCACCATGAAGGACCGTTATCTCTCATCGGTCTGGAAATCCTACTTCGACCGGAGTTTCTGGCGGACCCATCAGTCCAGCTTTCAGGGGAAAAGGATTGTCTGGCTGATTTCTGGCCCCCTCTCCCATGAGCAGAACCTACAGGAGATCCTCTACACCTACGGGGAGCTGCAGGAGGCTGACAAAACCTGGCTGATTAGCGATGAGGTTCCCGATTCCTCCGCCCTGGACGACCGGATTGAAGGGATACTGAGGAATGTCCTGCTTAAGAGCCCCTATCAGGAAGCCCGTCCGGTCACCTTCCGCCGCGTAGGAGGGTACAAGGTATTCCGGGATGAAGTTTTCGGGGGGCTGAAACTGGTTTTCCGCCGGGACCATAAAACCTACCGTAGGACGGGAGTTTATGATTTTCCCTTAAAAAATCCCCTGAAGAGGCTGGGCATTTTTCTGGGCTACCTGGTAACGGGGATTCCCTTCATCAATCGGAAGATGTCCGAGGACATGATACAGAATATGATCCGCCCCTATCCCCGGCTCTATTCTCAGAAGTGAGGGGACATTCCTAAAGCAGGGCCTTTTCCACCCGGTTCATGCACTCCTCAAGCAGGGGGCGGGGGCAGGCGGCGTTGATCCGGAGGAAGCCCTCCCCCTCTTTCCCGAACATGGCGCCCATGTCAAAGAGCACGTCCCCCTTCTCGATCATCCGGTCCTCCAGCTCCCGGGGTGTGAATTCGTATCCCCGCAGATCCAGCCAGGCCAGGTAGGTCCCTTCGCTGATCCGGTGACGGGCTTTCGGGAGCCGATCCTTCACGAAGCGGTCGATATAGGCCATATTCCCGTCCAGGTAGGCGTTGAGCTGATCCAGCCAGTCGTCGCATTCGGTATAGGCCGCTTCCACCGCGGCGATGGAGAGGGGATTGAGCAGGGCATGACCCCGTTCTTTCTTCCAGGCTTTCTGATACTCCTCCCGGGGGATCACGATGTGGGAGCACTGCATCCCTGCCATGTTAAAGGTCTTGCTCGGAGCAGTGCAGGTGATGATTCCATCCTCCCCGGGAAAGAGATCGGCCAGAACCTGATGTTTGCGATCCCCCCTTATCAAATCAAAGTGAATCTCATCGGAAACCAGGATCACACCGTTTTCCAGGCAGCTTTTTCCCACCCGGGTCAGTTCCTCTTTCGTCCAGACCCGGCCCACCGGATTGTGGGGGCTGCACAGAACCATCATGGCGTTATTCTTCTCCCGGGCAAGCTTTTCCAGATGGTCGAAATCCATGGTGTAGTACCCATCCGTTTCTATAAGGGGATTGTTGACCACGGTCCGTCCCGCCCCGGCGATGACCTGACCGAAGGGATAGTAGACGGGAGACTGGATAATGACCCCCTCCCCTTCCCGGGTCAGTTGATTCACCAGGGTGGCGATAGCGGGAACAACTCCCGGCGCTATAAAGATATCCTTCCTGTCCACCTGCCAGTGAAAGCGCCGGGAAAACCACCCGGTCACCGCCTGCCAGTACCGTTCCGTCTCGTGGGAGCTGTATCCGAAAATCCGGCGGTCCACCCTTTTGTGCAAAGCCTCGACAACAGGGGGAGGACAGGCGAAATCCATATCAGCCACCCAGCTGGGAAGAGTGGTCTCCTTCGCTTTGGGAGAGAGGTTATGCATGAATTCCCATTTCATGGAATTGGTGCCCTTTCGGTCGATGATTTCATCCAGTTCGTATGTCATAATCCCTTCATATCATAATGTCAGACCCTTGACAAGAAAAAAATCCCGCCCTATAGTCGAATCATCGCTTGGATTCGCAGGAACCGGGACGAGGTTATGGATTATTTAGATATTAAGAACGCGACATTCGCCTACGACACGGGAAACAACCCGGTTATAAGGAACCTATCTCTTACCCTCAAGCAGGGGGAATTCACCGTACTTGCCGGAAGCAACGGTTCCGGAAAAAGCACTCTCCTCAGACTCATCAACGGACTTCTCATACCCCAATCGGGCGTCGTTATGACCGCCGGACGGGATACTTCTGCCCCGGAAAACCTCCTCCCTATCCGCCGTATGACGGGAATGGTCTTCCAGGACCCGGAAAATCAATTGACCGCCACCGTGGCCGAAGAGGATACCGCCTTCGGTCCGGAGAATCTGGCTTTTCCCCGTGAAGAGATGAACCGTGCCGTGGACGAAGCCCTGGACATCACCGGACTGAAGAGCCTGCGGAAGCGCTCCACTTCGGCTCTGAGCGCGGGACAGCTCCAGCGCCTGGCCCTGGCCGGGGTGCTGGCCATGTCCCCGGAGTGCCTTCTCCTGGATGAACCGACCAGCATGCTAAACCCGGAAGCGCGGCGACGGTTCCTGGACCTGATCATCCGGCTGAACCGGGAAAAGGGCATCACCGTGATCATGGCCTCCCACCACGAAGAGGAGCTCCTCGCCGCCTCCCGCATGATCATCATGGATAAGGGTGAGATCGCCGTGGACGGGACGCCGGATGAACTCTTCCGCCGGGAGAATCTGGAACAGTGGGGACTCCTTCCCCCTCCCGCCCTGACCGCCTCCCGCCTTCTGGCATCGGAAAAGAGGGATTTCCCCCTGCTCACCGGAGAGGGAGAGCTGACCGATGCCCTGCGCCGGGAAGATCATCAGCTTTTTGCCGCTCTGCAGCAGAAGGATCCCCTTTATCAAAAGCAGACTCTGACCGGAAACGAGAAAGAGCCGATTATCCGGGTGAAGGATCTCTCCCACGACTACCGCAAGGGTTCGGTCATGGCGAACCGGGCCCTGGACGGGGTCTCCCTGACCCTCAGACCGGGAGAGACGGCGGTGCTCATCGGTACCACCGGTTCGGGAAAGTCCACCCTGCTCCAGCATCTGAACGCCCTTCTCCTGTCGGACGGAGGCGACGTCCGCCTGCTGGGAATCGGCCCGATAGGCAGGGATACAACGGACGACAAGGCCCATTTTATCCGGGAGAAAATCGGCCTTGTCATGCAGCGGCCGGAAAAGCAGCTCTTCGAGCGCTATGTGGGGGATGACGTGGCCTTCGCACCACGGCAGATCGGCCTGAAGGGGAAGGAACTGGCCCGACGGGTCAAGGAAGCCATGGATCTTGTGGGGCTTCCCTTTTCCGAATTTAAGGACCGGCCTATCCACGCCCTGTCCGGGGGTGAAAAACGCAAGGCCGCCCTGGCGGGAGTGCTGGCTTTAAAGGGGGACGTTCTCCTGCTGGACGAGCCCTCCGCCGGACTGGATCCCCTCTCCCGACGGGAACTTCACCGGATTCTGGGGGATCTGCAGAAACAGGGCACATCCCTGGTCATCGCCACCCACGATATGGATGAAGCGGCTCTCCTGGCCGATCAGGTTCTTCTCATGTACGAAGGAAAGGTCCTTCGATCCGGCACCCCGTCGGAGGTTTTCTCCGAAACGGATTTACTCAGCGAAGCGGGTCTGGAAGCGCCCTTTATCAAAAGAGTGGAGGCGGCCCTGTGAAGGAACTGGATTTTTCCCGCATGTTCACCCTGGGACAGTATCTTCCCGGTACATCTCCCCTGCACCGGCTCACCCCCCAGGTGAAGCTGATCGGCATCATTCTTCTCACGGCGGGACTTCTGGTCACCTCCCCCGTGCTGGGGACTCTGGCGGGAATCGGCCTGCTCATTATCCTGAGCCTGATAGCCGGAATCCCCATGAAGTTCCTCTTCAGAAACGCCCTGCCCGTACTGCCCTTTCTGATTCTCATCGCCCTGCTGCAGCTCTTCTTTACGGTTGCCGGTAATTCGCCGGTCCTCTACAGCTGGGGGCGCTTTACCATAACCGGCGCGGGAGTTCTGAACAGCCTGGCCATCTTCCTTCGCTTTTTCGCCCTCATGGGCCTGCTGACCCTCTTTACTGCGGTAACCCCCTCCCGGGAGATCGGCCACGGCACGGAGAATCTGACCATGCCCCTGGCCCGGATCGGCTTTCCCGCCCATGCCTTCTCCCTGATTATCACCATCACTTTCCGTTTCATTCCCCTTCTGACGGAGGAGACGGAGAGTATCATGAAGGCCCAGACCTCCCGGGGCGCCCGGATAGGCACAGCGAAAAATCCTGTTAAGCGGATCATCTCCTACATGCCCATCCTGGTCCCCCTGTTCACCGCTTCCCTGCAGCGGGCGGAGCAGCTGGCCGAGGCCATGGAAGCCCGCTGTTTCAGGCAGGGAGAGGAGCGGACCCGCTACGTTACCTATCGCTATACCCTCAGGGACGGCATCGCCCTGGGTGTCAGCATACTGTTTTTCGGTCTTTTCCTCCTGTTCCGTCTGGGACAGTGGGAAAGGGTATTCATACAATAAAAAGGAGTTTTCAATGAAAGAAACACTGTCTATCAAAAAGATTACCGTGGCGGGAGTGCTCTCCGCCGTGGCTGTTGTCCTGGGGATCACCCCCTTCGGTATCATTCCCTGGTTTTCCGGGGCTTCCATCACCATCATGCACGTACCCGTGATCATCGCCGCCGTTCTGGAAGGGCCGGTGGTGGGTATGGTGGTGGGACTGATTTTCGGCGTGTCCAGCATGATCAAAGCGGCGGTCTCCCCCGGCGGCGTGCTGGATCCCTACTTTGTGAATCCCCTCATCTCGGTACTGCCCCGAATCATCATCGGCCTGATCGCCTGGCTTGTCTACCGGGGACTCAAGCGCTGGGAACTGCCCGCGGTCATCGCGGCGGCTCTGGCCGGTACCTTTACCAATACGGTGCTGGTCATCGGTTCCCTGGGACTCTTCGCGAATATCAACTGGGAAGAGATGCTGGGAATCGGTTTCTGGCCCCTCTTCGGATCGGTCTTCGTGGCCAACGGCATACCCGAAGCGATCGGAGCCGCCATCATCTGTACGGCTGTCATTGCCTCATGGAAAAAGATCGAAGGGTCAACGAAAAAATCCTCCCTTGAGGATATCGACGGAGAGGATCAGGAATAATGATGTTAGCCATCGATGTGGGGAACACGAACATCGTTTTCGGTGTTCATGACGGGGAAACCTGGGTGAGTCACTGGCGCATCGCCACGGTTCACTCCAAAATGCCCGACGAGTACGGGGTGCTCTTTCGGGATATGCTCCGGGACGGGGGTATCGACCGGGAGGATCTGCACAAGGCGGTGATTTCCAGCGTGGTCCCGGTCCTGACGGGCAAAATCAAGGAGATGGTGGCCTCGATCATCGGCAAGCCCCCCCTCATTGTGGGTCCGGGCATCAGGACGGGCCTGAAAATCCGCATAGGCAATCCCTCCGAGCTGGGAACGGATATCGTGTGCAACTGCGTGGCCGCCTATGAGAAAGTTCAGGACAGCTG
>JAFGPQ010000223.1 GCA_016936115.1 Spirochaetales bacterium
ATGGTTATTACGGCATGCCCTACCTGAGCCGATGCCGGGTGAACGTGGGTGACGTGTCCCATATCGGTGGGACAACCAATCTCATCAAGGGCTATCTGATCCGCCGCTACGGCTATCTCCGGGGGGAACCGCGCTTCACCGTGGAGCTGGCCAAGCAGTCCCTGGACCAGTTCAACAAGGTGTTCTCCATCATTACCACTGTCATTTCCCTTATCGCGGGGATCTCCCTGCTCGTCAGCGGCATAGGCATCATGAACATCATGCTCGTGGCTATTACCGAAAGGACCCGGGAAATCGGCATAAGAAAGGCTTTGGGAGCCAAGCGGGAGGATATCCTCCTCCAGTTCCTCACCGAGGCGGTCATCATCTGTCTCTTGGGAGGGGGCATCGGCGTGTTCCTGGGCATGGGCATCACCTTTCTGGTCGCCCTGGCCCAGAAATGGAACTTCCTGGTCCCCCTCTTCGCAGTGGGGGCGGGCCTGGGTATCTCCCTGGCCATCGGCATGTTCTTCGGACTCTATCCGGCGGCACGGGCGGCCAAGCTTCCTCCGGTGGAAGCCCTTACCCGGGAGTAGCCTGTGAATTTCAGAGAAACCCTGGGCGAGGCGCTCCAGGCTATAGGTACCAATAAATCCCGTTCCTTTCTGCTTCTCATCGGCCTGGTGATCGGCGTGGCATCGGTTGTGACCGTGGTCAGCGTGGGAGACGGAGCGTCCGAGGTCATCGGTGAGCTTCTGGGTGGATTCAACTCACGAAGCCTCCTCATACAGCCCAACTGGCGTGCGGTTACCGAATCGGAGGGCCGTTTCGACTGGGAGGAACTGACCCAGAAGGATATGGACGACCTGAACGGTCTGAGCGACCTTCTTCGGGGAGTGACCCCCCAAATAGAGATGGAGATGAATTTGACCGCCGGCAGCAGAAGGGAGAAGGCCCGCATCATGGGCACCCTGCCCCTGTTTCTGGAGCTGAACGAACTCACCCTGAGAGAGGGAAGAAATCTGAACCGTCTGGACAATACGAACAAGCGCAAAGCCGCCGTCATGGGCTACGATCTGGCGGAAAACCTCTTCCCCGGAGGAAGCGCCGTAGGGGAATGGGTGACCGTGGAAGGGGTCGGCCCGATACAGATTGTAGGCGTTCTGAATCGGACAGAAGAGGGCTTCACCTCCCGTATCGCCGATTTCGATACCACCCATAACAACACCCTTTTCGTTCCCCCCGCCACGGTGGAACGGCTGGGGGGGAGTTCCTACATCTACTTTCTCCAGGCCGAAGTTCTTGACGAAGAGCTGATACCCGAAGCATCCCGTAAAATAAGGGCCGTTCTTAACTACAACCACGGCAAATACGGGGGGAAATGGGAGAAGTACGTGGTCACCGAAATGGCGGCCCTCCTCAAATCCATAGACAAGGTCACCGCCGTTCTCACCCTCTTCATCTCCCTCATAGCGGGCATATCCCTGGTGGTGGCCGGGGTAGGGGTTATGAATATCATGCTGGTAACCGTAAAGGAGCGGACCCGGGAGATCGGCACGCGAAAAGCCCTGGGGGCGGCGCCCTACGAAATCCTCAACCAGATCATGCTGGAAGCTCTCATTCTATGCGGGTCCGGCGGAGCGGCGGGGGCCCTGCTCTCCTCACTGGCGGTATTCATCATCTCCCGGGTGACCGGGTGGCCGGGAGTGATAAACGGCAGAATGGTTGTCATCTCCCTGGTTCTCTCCCTTCTGACGGGACTCATCTTCGCCATGATCCCCGCCACCCGGGCCGCAGATATGGATCCGGTGGAAGCCCTGCGTTACGAATAATCCTTTTCCGCTTGAAAAAAAGCCCCGGAAAGTCCATAGTAGTACCCGTATGGTAATGGAATTCACCACCCCCGATGAGGGATTCGCCTGGATGGAATCCCTCTCCAATATGGAGCGCAGCAGCCGGGATAAGAAGAGAGCCTTCCGTCTGGAGAGGATGAGGGAGCTATGCCGCCATTTCGGAGATCCCCAGGAGAGCTGCCCCGTGGTTCATATTGCCGGCACCAAGGGAAAGGGATCTACCGCCGCTTTTCTGGCCTATATCCAGGCAGAGGCAGGACATAAAACGGGTCTTTATACCTCTCCCCACCTTACCGACTACCGGGAACGAATACAGATCATCACCGCCGCCGAAGGTGCCCGGCCGGTTCCCGAAGAGATTCTGACCGGTCTGATGAACCGCATCCGCTCCGAACTGGACCGCAAGGAACTGGACGGGGGCTATCCCACCACCTTCGAACTGCTCACCCTGCTGGGTTTTCTCTCTTTCCGGGAGTCGGGCTGCAGCCGGGTCGTCCTGGAAACGGGACTGGGTGGCCGGCTGGACGCCACGAACGTCTGCCGTCCCGAACTGACCCTCATTACCCCCATAGAAAAAGAGCATACCGAATTCCTGGGTAATACCCTGGAGGAGATCGCCGGGGAGAAGGGGGGTATCATCAAACCGGGAGTGCCCCTTCTGACGGCCCGGCAGAAACCGGAAGTCCTGACGGTACTTAAGAGGATCGCCGGAGAACGGGGCTCTTCCCTGACAGGACTGGAGGATTGCCTGCAGAGCCGGAAGGTCACTTACAATGACCGTGGATCCATGGACGTTCTCTACCGGTGGGAGGGAGACATTTCCCCGATCAGGGAGATTTCCCTCTCCATGGTGGGGGCCATTCAGGCGGACAATGCCGCCCTGGCCCTCATGGCCGTTCCCTATCTGAGCGCCGCCCCTTCCGAGGTATCGGTGAAGCACGGCCTCTCCCGGGCCCATCTGCCGGGACGATCCCATGTTCTCTCCCGGAATCCTCTTATCATGCTGGACGGAGCCCACACGCCCCGGTCCGTAGAGGCGATTCTGGAAGCCTTCACTGGGGCGGCGTCGGAAGCCTCGGAGCGGGTGTTGATCTTCGGCTGCGCCCTGGATAAGGATGCCCGGGCCATGGCAGCCGTTCTGGCCCCCCCCTTTGACCGGATCATCATATCCCGGCCGGGGACCTTCAAAAAAAGCGATCCCCCCGGGGTAGCCGGGATCTTTTCCGAATACGCGCTTTGTGAACTCATCGAAGATCCGGTGGAAGCGGTAAAGACAGCCCTGGCGGAGTTGTCACCCGGGGGAGCTCTTCTGGTGACCGGTTCCTTCTATCTGGCGGGGGAGATCTACCATGCCCTCTCCTAGGAGAGTCGTTCCCCTCCTGATTCTCCTCCTGAGCCTGGCACCGGGAATCCGGAGTGAGAGCATCATGGATCCCTTCTACCCCTGCCGGGAGAGTTCGGAGAATGAATTCGCCCTTATCGAATTTCTCATTACCGATTTCACCGGCATGGGTCTGGATTTTTCGGTTATCACCTATGACGACAGGGAGGATCTTCACTCCTTTTCCCGTTCCATAAGGGTGGACTTCAACCGAGACCGGGAGGATCGGATGTACTTCGCCGTGTCTCTGAACGGGGAGACCCCCTACTCTGCGGCGAACACGGAGATACTCTACAATGTGGCCCATGAATTCAGCCGTATCAACCCGGACAGGGGAATCACCCTCCTCTTTCTTGGGGGAGAAAAGAACAAGGTCCCCGTGGGAACCACCGCCTTTCTGGAAGAGTTCACCGCCGAAGAGACCAGCAGCCTCATCTATCTGGAACTGAACTCGCCCCGCATTCGGCTTATCAGCAGCACCCGGGACCAGAACTGCGCCTTCTGGCTGCTCAGGGATCTCTCCGCCGCCCTGAAACAGGGGGGCGTCGGTTTTCTGCTGGACGGCATGAAGAATCTGCTCAACCGGTCCGGATTCGGGGAGTCGGAGAGCGCTATCACACCCTGGCTTAACAGGGATATCCCCTCACTTCTTCTGACGGGAAGCGAAGAAACACCACTGGAGGAAGAGATTCCCCTTGGGAAGATAGTAAGCGCCCTGATATATCTGGCCGGTCACAACACCCAGCTGACCGGTGACTACGGGGAGAAGAACTACCTGATACTCTCCGGTGGTGACCGCTTCCTGCTCATTGACGAATGGCACTCCATACTGGCGATCATCACCGGGCTGAGCCTCTTTACCATTCTCATTGTCTTTCAAAGCCGTAAATTCATCCTGAACTTCCGAAAAAACCGCTCCTCCATCTGGGTTCTGGGGCTGATTTTTTCCCTGATCTTCACACTGCTCTATCTCTCCTCCCTGATATCGGAAGAGATCATGCTGCAGAAGGACATGGCTGATCTGTGGAGCCGCATCCCCCGGGACATCCTCTTCTTCAAGCTGCTCCTGACCCTGCTCTTCTCCTCCTTCTTCCTCTTTATCATACGGGGTATTCCCATTCCCAGGGCGCCCCATTTCTACAGCTACGGGGCCATACTATTCGCCATTGCGGATCTGCTGCTCCTGGCATCACGGGATATCTCCCTCACCTACTACGCCCTGTGGCTCCTGGGCTGCCTCTTTCCCTTTGCCCTGACTCGAAAACTGTATATAAAGTCCCTTCTGACTATACTCACGCCCCTGCCGATCATCTACTTTCTCATCAGAGTGGTCCTGCAGGGGTACCCCTACCTGTCCCGGTACATTCTCATGGACAGGATCGAGGGGAACCTGCTCATCACCGCCTTTCTCATGCCCTATATTCTCATGCTGACCAGTCTCCACTACAGCCGCTTCTACTATCACCGGGACAGGAGGAGTTTCACAGCCCTGGCCGTTTTCATCCTCGACCCTCTGGCAGTTCTGTTCATCCTGGCACGGATCGTCCTCTTCACCCCCTTTTCCGATACGAACAAACAGCCCGTACAGATCAGGGACGACTTGAATTACACCCGGAGCGTGCGGACAATACAGCTGGAGAGCCCCCAGCCCATGGGAACGGTAAACCTTGAATATAACGGTGTTGATCTGACTCTGAATAATCTGGGGGAGAGCGTTTCCATCAACGGAAGAATGGATGACAGTTTTCTCTCCTATCAGGGAGAGATCAGCTCCTTCCTCAACAGAAAAAGGCTGCTTCTGACCCTGGATCCGAAGGGCCGTCCGGACAGACTGGAAATCCGCCTTTCAACGCAGGAGGGGCAGATTACCGTTTATGACTGCAACTTTCCCTATGCCAACAGGTCCGACAACCGGGAAAGCCGTATTATCATAGGAAACCGCCCCCCCTTTCCTCTTAATCTGGATCTGACAGTCACCCTGGATACGAAGCCTGTCATGGAGATGACCTTTTTCTATTCCGATCCGCCCCTGGACGCCCCATTGATAAGTAACAAACCGGCGGAGATCACCTACACCATGACCCTGACCGCGGCTCTGGACCTGTCCCCCGATAAGGAGAGCTACTTCTTTCCCGGGGAGTGAAACAGATGGGGCCGCTTGATTTTTCGGGTGGCCGTCTTTTCAAAGGGATTTTTCTGCAGCCCGATACGGTAGAGATAAGAACTCTGGGGCAGCTTCTTATTAACCCGTCGGCGCAACCCTTCGAGAAGCTCCGCCAGGGGTTTCGCATCATGAACCAGGCCGTTTTTCTCTAAATAATCCTCGTCGGGATAGATTTTGGCGGACAGCTTTCCCTCTTCCATCTGCACCAGTACCTCTTCCACCAGAGGATCGGAAGAGAGGATCGCCTCTATGGCCTCGGGATAGATATTCTCGCCTGAGGGACCGATGATGACATTCTTGGTACGCCCCTTGAGAAAGAGGAACCCTTCCCTGTCCAGAACGCCCTTGTCCCCGGTCCTGAACCAACCGTCGTCGGTGAAAACCTCCGCCGTGGCCGCGGGCTCCTTAAGGTAGCCCGCCATAATCTGGGGACCCCGTACTTCGATATCGCCGATTCCCTCCTTCCCCTGGGGATTGACGATACGGATGTCAGTCCCCCCGATGGCATGGCCCACGGAACCGGGCTTGACCCTCTCAAGGGAGGAGAAGGTGATGAGGGGTGACGTCTCGGTGAGACCGTAGCCCAGAACATAGGGGATCCGCCCCTCCCTCATAAAGCGCTCCACGTCACTGCTCAGGGGAGCGCCTCCTATGATGATGCACCGGATTCTGCCGCCCAGGAATCCCAGAACCCGGGCTGCGGCTATCCGGTGAAAAAGCTTTCTGGCCGGAGTCACCCGGCGCAGAAGAAAACGGGTCAGTCCGTTTTTGTTGATCACGGGCAGGACCTGCTTCTGGTAAATCTTTTCGAATATAAGAGGGACCGCCCCCAGTATGGTGGGATGGTTTCCCTTGAATACCTCCGCCAGGTAGGGGACGGTGGGTTTTCTCTTGAGGAAGGCGATGCGGGGCCCCTTGTACATGGTGGAGAGAAAGGCCGATGTGGAACCGAAGGTATGCCCCACGGGCAGCAGGGAGATGACCAGGGACGACTCGTCGAAGCAGTTATCGATAAGGTCGGTACCCTCAAAGAGGTTGGAAACCAGATTGCCGTGGGTGAGTACGACCCCCTTGGAAAATCCCGTGGTGCCCGAAGTGTAGACATACTCCGCCGGATCGCTCTCCCGAATATCAACAGGGAGAGCAGCTGCTTCCGCCTCTGGATAGGATTTGAGGGTTTCCCCTTTGCCCAGATCGTAGAGAAATCCCATATCCCTTATCTCATCCATATCCCAGGTGAGGAACCGCGTATCCAGGCAGAGCCCCCGGGCTTCTGAGTGTATAAGAATGTGCTTTACGTCGTCCGGGGAGAAATCTTCCATAATGGGAACGGCGATGATGCCCGAGGTCATGGCAGCCATCCAGAAAAGAGCCCACCGGGGGGAGCCCGCTGCCAGAAGAGCCAGCACGTCTCCCTTCTCAAAACCCTGTTTCTTCAGGATTTCCCGGTGCTCTTCCACCCGGGAGTAAAACTCGCCGTAACTGATATAAGAGTCCCCTTCCATAGCCAGAAAGGGACGATCGGAATAGACCTGGCAGCAGTGCTTCAGAAAGCGGTCCATGGTGTAGCGATCCAGACCGAATTTTCCCATTTTTACCTCGACGATATGTAATCGGTTATTTTTTATTCCCCCTATCCCCTAATAGAGAAAGGAAATAGATACTCCATCTTAATAGCATTCTCACAAATTGTCAAATTCATATTGAAATCCCATATTTAGTGTGGTAGAATGGGAAAAACATTGATCAACGCTTCTTATAGTGCCCCTGTTTTTGAGGTTAACTTAAATGAAATGTCCTTTTTGCGGAAATACGGATGATAAAGTACTGGAATCCAGACAAAACGGTATAGGTACCACTATCCGCCGCCGAAGGGAATGTCTTTCCTGCGGTTACCGGTTTACTTCCTATGAAAAAATAGAGGAAATAACCATAAAAGTTATCAAAAGAGACGGAAGTCGCGAACCCTTTGATAAAAAGAAAATCGAAAGGGGACTTCTCAGGGCCATAGAGAAACGACCGGTTTCCCAGCTGGAAATCGACCGGATTCTCAACACCCTGGAGGACGAGGTGGATATGAAGTGCCGGGGCACCCATGAGATAAGCTCATCCGAACTGGGAGAGATGCTTATGGATACCCTGTTTTCCCTTGATAAAGTGGCCTATGTCCGCTTCGCTTCGGTTTATCAGAAATTCGAAGAGGTGGAAGAGTTCGTCAATGTGATAAACAGTTTGTCTAAGAAGAAAAAACAGTAAAAAATGTAATAGAGGGTAAGGTACTTGCCCCTTAAGAAAGCCTGGAAGGAGAAGATGTGACAAAGGGAGAGAGAACGGACTGGAAACAGTTCCTCGGAGTAGAAAAAGGTGCTTCCGACATGCCCCATTTCGCAGTGAAGAGAATCATCAAGCGGGACGGGAAGATTGAGACTTACAAAAGAAACCGAATAAAGGAAGCCATAGTTAAGGCCATTTCCGCCGTAGCCGGCGGTGACTATGATAATCTGGCGGAGGATCTTACCGTCGCGGTGGAAGAGAAGCTGATCCTTTTCATGGATAACCGACATCCCAACTCCATCCCCGCCGTGGAAGAGATTCAGGATATCGTGGAAACGGTGCTCATCGAGAGCAAGAGAGTGGACCTGGCCAAAGCCTACATCCTGTACCGGGCCAAACACGAAGCGATTCGAGACGCCCAGAAGCTGATGCTTGATATCAACGAGACCATGGACGGCTATCTGTCCCAGGCCGACTGGAGAGTGAATGAGAATGCGAATGTCAATTTCTCACTGGGAGGACTCATTCTCCATAACTCCGGGACCGTGACAGCCAACTACTGGCTCAAGAATATCTACTCCAGCGATGTGGCGGAGGCTCACAAGTCCGGGGCCATGCACCTTCACGACCTGTCCATGTTTTCCGGCTACTGCGCCGGCTGGTCCATCCGCCAGCTGATTCAGGAAGGCCTGGGCGGGGTTCCCGAAAAAATCACCTCAAAGCCGGCGGCCCATCTCTCCACCCTGGTGTTCCAGATC
>JAFGPQ010000224.1 GCA_016936115.1 Spirochaetales bacterium
GGAAAAATAGGGTGACGAGGAAAACCCCAGCTGCTCCGCAATGGACCGTACCGACCAGGAGGTGGTGCGCAGAAGCTCCATGCCCTTCTGTATGGACAGGCGGGTGAAAAAATCCAGGGGATCCATCCCGGTCTCTTCTCTGAACCTGGCCTTGAACCGGCTCAGGGAAATATTGACCCCGTCCGCCAGGGAAAGCAGTGTCAGCCCGGCCTGATGGTTCTCCGACATATGTCCGATGGCCTTTTCTATGAGAAGGGAGTACCCCCCCTTGGGAAAACGGGGCAGTATGGAATCGATGAGCGTATCCAGGGGGTTGGACAGGATATTGTCCCCGCCGGCCAGGGAGAAGAGCAGTTCCCGGAACAGATTTTCCAGACGGATTTTATCAAGAAGATCATCGGGCTGATTCCTGATCATAATTCTCTCACTGAACCGGTAGATTCTTTCCCACAGGTGATTCACATCCTCCGGCAGGCGGATCAGGGGGGTGGTACTCGCATCGATCAGGGAGAAAAGCCGCTCCCGCTCCTCCCGGTCAAATCCCAGATAGGAGGAGTCGGTCCGCCTGTCCGGCATGGTCATGGAGAGAATGAAAACACGGCTTCCCTCCTGAACCTTATCGGCGGAACCGAAGAACCGTCCCGGCTTAACCAGCAGGAAATGTCCCTGGGGCAGCAGGCAGTAGTCCTTGCCCACATACCAGGTCTGCCAGCCCCGGGAACTGTAACAGAAGGTATAATGATTCCCGGAGGTGAGTTTTCCCTCTACCTGAGTATGCCCGGGATAAATTCTTTCAAGCCGTTCCACAGAGGGAAGGAGGGATCCGTATGACAGGATTTTTACATGTTTGACGGGTGTCCCCGTCCTGGCACTCTTCATTAATTAGAATTCTAAGCCTATTCATGCGGCTTAGCAAGGTGTACAATAACCCGTTATGCTGAATAAACACTGGGAATATGTGATAATCGGAACGGGACCTGCCGGTCTGGGAGCCGCCTTTGAGCTGCTCGAAAAGAAAGTTAAGGGCAAGATACTCATGCTGGACCGGGAGAAATTCTCCACCGGGGGATTGCGGAACGACTGCAAAATGAATTTCACCTACCCCGTGGGATTCCCCCAGGAGTTCTGGGAGAAGGAGGAGGCCCATCACTATCTGGACAGGGTCGAGAACATTCTCAAGCCGCCGGTAAAACAGAAAAACAACCTGGAGACCTATCAGAAGCGCTGCCGTCCCCTGGATGTGAACCTTCTCGAAATACGCCAGGCCCACCTGGGAACGGACGGGGGGCTGGAGCTGATCAAGGAGCTCACCGCCCGCCTGCGGGAATCGGGGGTCACCATAGAACTGGGACGGGAGGTTCTGGAGGTGAGTGAAAACAAGGTTCGCCTTGAAGAGGGGGAAATCAGCTTCGACAAACTGATTATAGCCCCGGGGCGGAAGGGTTTCCGCTTTCTCCAGTCCGCCATGGGCAGCCTGGACATAGACTATCTGGATAATATCATCGATATCGGCATCCGGGTGGAGACAGAGGAGGAGCACTATCCCATCGTTCGGGACTATTACGATCCCAAGTTCCATTTCCCGGGTAGAGTGCGCACCTTCTGCACCAATTCGGGCAGCGCCCACGTGGTGAGGGAGCGCTATACCAGTAAAAACGGCAGCACCTACTACAGCGTGAACGGCCATGCCTATTCGAAGAAAGAGAGAAACGGTCTGGTGAACTTCGCCATGCTCAAGACGGTGCGCCTGACCGAACCCCTGGCCAGCGGGCAGGATTATGCGGAGATGCTGGGACTGCAGGCGGCCCTCCTGGGCGGGGGAAAGCCGATCATGCAGCGTGTGGGCGATTTTCGCATGGGAAAGCGGTCCAAGCTGGCCAGCTTTAACGACGATCTGTACAGCTTCAAACCCACCCTGGACTGCACCCCGGGGGATCTCTCCCTGGTGATGCCCGGTAAAATCCTCCGGGCGATCTGGAAATCCATGAAGGAGCTGGATACGATCATACCGGGGATCCTCCATCCCAGCACGATCATGTACTACCCGGAGATCAAGCTCTATGCGAACAAACCGGAATTCCGGGACAGAACCTTTAGGGTGAAGGACAATATCTGGATGATCGGAGACGGGGCCGGGACAAGCCGGGGGATCACCGCCGCCTGGGCCAGCGGAATCCGCGCCGCGGAGAGCATGGTTTAGGAGCCGTTCAGGGATAGGATCGTTTCCGCCAGCAGGGATTCCCTGTGGTTTTGAAACATCTGGAAGAGTTCCCTTCTTTTTATCGGACCGCTTCTGTTCCACAGGCAGATGAGGGCGTTCCGCCTCATCAGAACCGGATCGATCCAGGACTGGCCCAGAACGGTCCCCTTCAGAAGCTCCCGAAGCTCCCCCTCGGAGGCATTCAGAATCTGTGTCAGATCCGGTTCCGCCCCCAGGTAACCCCGTTCCAGGGAAACCCCTTCCGGTACACTGCGGTTGCGGGGGCAGACGTCCTGACAGATCTGGCAGCCGTAAAGAAAGTGCCATTTTTTCATGACCGGAAGGGGCAGTACTTCATGCTGAGTGGACAGATACTGTAAACAGCGGGAGAGAATGATCCCCCCCTCTTCACTCACCGCGCTTCCCGGGCAGGCATCC
>JAFGPQ010000225.1 GCA_016936115.1 Spirochaetales bacterium
CGGGAAAGGCCCCTCCCTGCCACGTTCGGTCTACACCGTTGTCTACCATGTGCGCCTGCCCCGGGTGATCGCCGCCTTCGCCGCGGGGGCGGCCCTCTCCGTCTCGGGGGCCTCCTATCAGGGGCTCTTCCGCAATCCCATGGCCTCCCCGGACTTGCTGGGGGCCACGGCGGGAGCCTCCTTCGGAGCCGCCCTGGGCATCACCCTTTCCCTGGGGACCGGGGGGATCGAACTCCTCTCCTTTCTATGCGGCCTGGGCGCGGTCTTTCTGACCTGGATCATCGGCCGGAAGGGCGGGGACAGCGGCCGTACGGTCATGCTGATTCTGGGAGGGATGCTGGTCTCCACCCTGTTCACCTCCCTCATCACCCTTATCAAGTACACCGCCGATCCCTACGGGAAACTGCCCCAGATCACCTACTGGCTTATGGGAAGTCTCGCCTCGGTGACTCCCCGGGAGGGCCTTCTCCTTCTCGCCGTGGTCACCGCCGCTTCCCTGCCCCTGTACCTGCTGCGCTGGCGGCTCAATGTGCTCGCCTTCGATGACGAGGAGGCCCGAACCCTGGGACTGGATGTGACAGCCCTGCGCGTTGGGGTGATCATCCTGGCTACCCTCATGACATCCGCCGTGGTGTCCAGCGCCGGACAGATCGGCTGGGTTGGCCTTCTGGTGCCCCATCTGGCCCGGATGATCTGGGGCCCGGGCTACCGCTCCCTGCTTCCCGGCTCCCTGCTTCTGGGAGGGATCTTCCTGCTTCTCACCGATACGGCGGCCCGTTGTCTGGGCCCGGTGGAAATTCCCCTGGGCGTACTGACCTCCTTCGCCGGGGCGCCCCTGTTTCTTTACTTCCTGTTCACCGCGAAAAGGGGCTGGTCATGATTCTGGCTCTCAAGGATGTTTCCTGCGGATACGGGGAAAAAAACGTGGTGAACCGGGTCTCCTTCTCCCTGAGCAAGGGGCAGGCCCTGTGTCTCTTCGGACCGAACGGGGCGGGCAAATCCACCCTGTTCAAAGCGGTCCTGGGGCTGATACCCTGCCGGGAGGGGGAAATCTCCCTGAACGGCATGCCCCTGGAACGGTTTTCTGCCGGGGAGAGGGCCCGCCATCTGGGATATGTTCCCCAGACCAGGCAGGCCGCCTTTCCCTTCACTGTGGAAGAGGTGGTCCTCATGGGGCGCATCAGCCGCATGGGCCGGTTCGCCGGACCGGGGCGGGAAGACCGCAAGGCGGCCGCCGCGGCCCTGGAAGAGATGGGAATCGCCTCCCTGGCCGGAAGGATCTACACCCGCCTCTCCGGGGGGGAACAGCAGGCGGTTCTCCTGGCCCGGGCCCTGGCCCAGGATACGGAATTCCTTATTATGGACGAACCCCTTTCCCATCTGGATTACGGCCGGCAGACCGATATGATTTCCCGCGTCATCCGGCTGAAAGGGAAGGGAAAGGGAATTCTTTTCACTACCCACTCCCCCAACCACGTTCTGCAGAGCGGGGCGGATACGGTAATCATCCGGGAAGGGGAGATCCTCGCCCGGGGCGGAGCTGATGAAGTAATCAGTCCGGATAATCTGAAAAAACTCTACGGGATGGATACGGAGGTAAAAGAGGGAAGCGGCCATACCCCTCCCTACTGCGTACCCCGGATTTCCCTCCCCCAAAAGGAAGAATTATGAAGCATTTTCCTCTCTTTGTTGTCCTGTTACTTACCATTGCCGCCGGATTGACCGCCCTGGGTGAAGGGGAGAGCCTCCCCCCCGCAGGGGGACGAGTCATTACGGATATGGCGGGCCGGGAAGTGATCCTTCCCGGCGAGATACACTCTGTTATGGGAAAAAGCCCCATGGGGACGATTCTCATCTACACCCTGGATCCGGACAGACTGGCCGGCTGGAACTACCTCTTTACCGAGCAGGAGCGGCGCTATATCCCCGCTCCCTACGATGGACTGCCCCTTCTGGGAGGCTGGTTCGGCAAGAAGAACTCCGCCAACCTGGAGAAAATCATAAAAACGGCCCCGGATATCATCATGGATGCGGATTTTCTGACTCCGGAAACGATAGCCGCCGACGATGAGCTGCAGAACCAGCTGGGCATCCCCGTGGTCATGGTGGACGGCAGCGGCATGGACGCCCTTCCCGGAGTCTATCGCTTCATGGGGGAACTCCTGGGCCTGGGAACCCGGGCGGAAGAGCTGGCCGCCTACTGCGAGGATACCCTGGATACCGCCCGGAGCATCACCTCGGTCATGGAAGACAACCGGCGGATATCTGTTTATTATGCCGAAGGTCCCGAGGGGCTGCAGACCGAGCCCCGCGGCTCCCGCCATACCCAGCTGATTCCCCTGTGCGGGGGAATAAACGCGGCCGACGGGGGAAGGGACGCTTCGGTGGATATGGCCCGGGTCTCCCTGGAGCAGGTGATCCTCTGGAATCCTCAGGTCATCATCACACCCGCCGAAGGAGGGGGAGGGGAAGCCTTTCTTACCAATCTATCCACCCTTCCCGGATGGAGCGAAGTAGAGGCGGTCAGGGAGGGAAGGCTCTATGCCATCCCCCAGTATCCCTTCGGGTGGTTCGACCGTCCCGCCTCGGTTAATAGAATCGTAGGCATCGGCTGGCTCTCCCGCATCCTGCATGCCGATCTCTTTCCCACCGGCATGGAGGAAGAAGTATGCCGCTTTTACTCCCTCTTCTACCATTTGGATCTGAACGGAGCCCAGCTGGATGAACTGCTGGCGGGGAGGTGATTACCCTCATCCGTATTATTGGTATAAATGAAACCTTCTCCGCCATTTTGGGGAAGACCCGGGATGAACAGTTGGGGCGGTTTTTTTATCTGAACGGGGTTATATTTAGTCCATGGATTACAATCAAAAAGAGAGCTATGTATACAGAGCCTCCTACAATGAGGTTGCCAACAGGGATATGTTCGAGATCCTTTCCGGTCTGACCGATAAGGCCCGGCGGAGGGATAAGGGCTCCTTTTTCGGGTCACTCTGGGGAATTCTCGACCATCTGGTGACCGCGGAATATATGTGGCTGAACCGCTTCAAACCGCTTATGCCGGATTCGGACTTTTTCCGGGATCCCGGACTGTTGCCGGAGAATCTCTCCTGGTACGATGACCTTTGCGGCAGCTTTGAGGAACTTCAGGAGCGCAGCGCCTATATCAGCGGCAAACTGACTTCGTGGTTCCGGGAGTATCCCCTGGACGGCTACGGGAAGCCCTTTCAGTACAAGGACTCCAAGGGCTCCGTCAGGGATGCGGTGGCCGGACCGTCCTTTGATTACCTGTTTATCCATCAGCTTCACCACCGGGGCCAGATCTCCCAGGTACTGGACGAAGCCGGGCTGCCGAACAATTTCGCCGATAATCTTCTCTTTCTGGAAGGGCTTACTTAGGAAGGGCGCAGCGGATGTTGGCGGCCACCGCCGAGGGAGAGGAATCCCCCGTCAGTCAGAAGCTGCACCGAGAGTCTTTCCGCGTCCATAAGACCGTCCCGCCGTATCTCCATGGCGTCAGAAATCCTCCCGATTCAGCGTAATCTCCTCGCCGGGATAGGTAAAGACCGGGGTGACCCTTTTTCCTGAGTAATACAGGGTGACTTCCCCCGGCTCGGTGCAGATTAGTTTCACC
>JAFGPQ010000226.1 GCA_016936115.1 Spirochaetales bacterium
CGATTCGCTGCACCGGGAAACGCTGAACTTCTCCCGCCTGATTGCGGAAATGCAGAAGCTGGCCGGCATGGAAGCGGGCACGGTCTCCCTGGAGAAAAGCGAGGGGGACGGGACCGCTTTCTGTTACCGGATACTCCAGACCTTCCTGCCCGAAAGCCGCAAGGAGGGCAAGACCCTGCTCTGGATGGGGCTACCCCTCACTCCGGAAACCCCCGCCCCTCCCTCTGTGGATAAAAATCTCATGGGGGCCGACTGGAACCGACTGGAGCAGGTGCTCACCAATATCCTTTCCAATGCCCTGCGCCACACCCCCTCCCCGGGCCAGGTGGAGGTCCGTTCCACGCTTCTGGCGGATCGTCTGCGCATCACCGTGGGAGACAGCGGACCGGGCATCCCCCCCGAGGACAGGAACCGCATCTTTGACCGTTTTTTCCGGCTGGACAGCTCCCGCAACCGCAAGGACGGGGGATACGGACTGGGCCTGGCCATCTCCCGGGCCATCGTGGAAGCCCACGGCGGCGAAATCAGCGTAGGGGAGAGTTCCCTGGGGGGCGCGGAATTCCGCATAGAGCTGCCCCGCTGAGTTTTCTCCCCGGTTATTGCCTCGCCGGTCGTTTTCCGTTACCATGGCTCCTATAGTCCTGCCTAAAGGAGATCAGCCATGGATTTTTTCGCATTAGTCAAAGAGACCCGTTCCATAAGACGCTTCAGGGAAGCCCCCATCAGCCGGGAAACCCTGGAAAAGCTGGTGGACTGCGCCCGGTTCAGCCCTTCCGGCTCCAATAAACAGCCTCTGAAATTCGCCCTGTTCAATGAGAAACAGGAGTGCGCCCGCCTCTTTCCCCTCACCCGCTGGGCCGGGGCTCTTAAGGAGTGGGACGGACCGGCCGAAGGGGAACGTCCTTCGGCCTATATCGTGATTCTCCTGGATACGGAGCTGAGCCCTACCGCCGGAGTGGATCACGGCATCGCCGCCCAGAGCATGATGCTCGCCGCCCGTTCCCTGGGACTGGGCTGCTGTATGATCGGCGCCTTCGACAAGCCGGGACTAATCAAAGAGATGTCCCTGTCGGAAAGGTTCATCCCCCTGCTGATTCTGGCACTGGGGGAACCGGGGGAAACCATCATCCTTGAGGATGCCCGGACCGGCTACCCCACCACCTATTACCGGGATGAAGAGGATAATCACCACGTGCCCAAGAGAACCGAAGAGGAACTCCTATGGAAGTAGTGCTGGCCACGGGGAATGCCCACAAGGCAAAGGAACTGGAAAAGATTCTCGCCCCCCACCGGGTGTTGACCCCCGCCGATCTGGGCCTGGATTTCGACTGCGAAGAAACCGGCGCCACCTATCTGGATAACGCCCTTCTCAAAGCCCGTACCCTGGCGGAACTGACCGATAAGCCGGTTATCGCCGATGATTCGGGCCTCTCCCTGCCCGCCCTGGGGGGAGCGCCGGGTATCTATTCCGCCCGCTACGGCTCCGAAGAGGCGGGACGGATGCTGGAAGCGCCGGAACGGAATGACTTCCTCTTAAAAAACCTGCAGGGGATAGAAGACCGAAGCGCCTTCTTCGTCTGCTCCATGGTTCTTATCCTGTCCGAATATCGGGTCTACGCGGTGCAGGAGACCCTGGACGGGGAGATTACAAGCGACCAGTCCGGTACGGGCGGCTTCGGTTACGATCCGGTCTTTTATCTGCCGGAGCGGGAAATGACCGTGGCCGACCTGAGCGAGGAGGAGAAGAACCTCATCTCCCACCGGGGCAAGGCGGGAGCGAAAATCAAACTGATTCTGGACAGCCTCGCCCCATGAGGCCCGCACCTCTGGTGGCGGTCATAGGCGGCGCCAATATCGACATCATCGCCGTGCCGGAAAAACGGGTCCTTCCCGGGGACTCCGCCCCCGGCCGCATCCGTTTCGTCCCGGGGGGCGTGGGCCGGAACATCGCCGAATCCCTGGCCTTGACGAGCCGGGAGGCGGACTGTCCCTGGCAGGTGGAGCTGATCACCCTGCTGGGGGATGATCACCACTCCCGTTTTGTGAAAGAGGAAACGGAAAAAGCGGGGGTCTCCCTGCAATACAGCCGGATGATCAAAGGACGGACCTGCCCCGCCTACGCGGCCATCATGGACGGGGGGGACCTGCTTTCCGGGGTGAACGACATGGGCCTTTTGCGTGAGATGACCCCGAAAAGCCTGGAACCCTGCGTCGGACTCCTGGAGAAGGCGGATATGATCGTTCTGGATGCCAACCTGGAGCAGGAGACCCTGGAGGGAATCGCCCGTGACTACCCCCGGGTTCCCCTTTTCGCCGAAACCGTATCCGCGGTCAAGTGCGGCCGATTCGCCCCCCTCATACCCCGCCTCTTCGGCATCAAACCGAACAGGCTGGAAGCGGAAGCCCTGACGGGCATGAAAATCCGCACCCCCGACGAGGCTCTGGAAGCGGCGGAAAACCTGTCCCGGCAGGGAGCGGCCTATGTATTCATCACCCTGGGAGAACAGGGTTCAGTCTATTATTCCCGAAGGGAATCGGGTAAAATAGGGTCTCCGCCCCTGGGGAACGTCCGGGATGTGACCGGCGCCGGGGACTACTATCTGGC
>JAFGPQ010000227.1 GCA_016936115.1 Spirochaetales bacterium
ATGCCCCACTGGTACGGCTCCCTCTTCGGCGGTGATTTGCTCCCCATTCTGGGAAAGGACAGGCTGTTTGACGAGTGCTCCCGTCTTGCCCGGAACATTCCGGTTTACACTTTGATCCGCCCGCCCGGGATGGATCGTCTCGATGAAACGGTTGCCCTGGTTGACCGGATACGCCGGGAAACGGCAAAGGATAATGATATTGAAAAAGAGTAATCCCTTTTTCTCACAGATCGCCCGGGCGGTGAAACTCGTCTGGGCCGGATCCCCCTTCTGGATGGTTTTCAATGTCATCTTCCAGATCCTTCAGGGCATTTTTCCCATCCTCTCCCTGCTCCTGCTCAAAATGATGGTGGATGAGGTCACCGCCGCCGCAGGGGGTCAGGGCAGCCTGGAACGACTGGTGTTCATCGTCGTCCTTACGGGATTCGTCACCCTTCTGAGCAATATCGTAGGACTGCTGGGGGGCTGGGGAAGCCGGGAGCAGGGCAGGCACATGGCCGATTATATGAACGGGGTTATCATGAAGAAGGCCGGGGAGGTGGATTATCCCTACTACGAGGATCCGGAAAAGCTGGATGAGATAGAACGGGCTGTGGGAGAAGCCCAGTTCCGTCCCGGTGAGATCGTGGGTACTCTAGGTTCCCTTATACAGAACGGGGTCTCCCTGACCGGAGTCATCTTTCTGATTTTCAACTTCCATCCTCTGATTGTCCTGATTCTTCTCCTGTCGGCTCTGCCCGGCCTGATCACCCGTCTGTTCTTCTCTAACCGGGAGTACCTTAATGAGCGAAGCGTTACCGAAAAGGAGCGCAAGTCCGGCTACTTTCAGTTTCTTATGATGGAGAGACATTGCGCCAAGGAGGTGCGCCTCTTCAATTTGACCGGTGAACTCTTCGGCCAGTTCACCACATTGCGTCAGGAGCTGCGGGAGATCCGCAACAGTCTGGATAAACGGAATACTCTGGTCTCTTCCTTTTCGAGCGCCTTCATGGTATTCCTCGTCTTTGCCGCCTATGTGTGGGTGGCGAAGGATGTCATGGCCGGAGCTGTCTCGGTGGGCGCCTTTGTCATGTTCTATCAGGCCTTTCAGAGGGGCCAGGGCTTCCTGCGTTCCTTTCTGGGAGGTGTCACCGGTCTGTACGGGCACAATCTCTTTTTGAGGAACCTCTACCAGTTCCTCGATTATGAAACGACGATCACCGGTTCCGACGATTCTCTTGTTTCCGCTGGTCCGGTCAGAGGGGAGATCTCCTTTGAGAACGTGAGCTTTACCTATCCGAAGAAGGAGAAAGCCGTCCTGTCCGGGCTGAACTTGAACCTCAAGCCCGGGGAAGTGGTGGCCCTGGTGGGGGAGAACGGCTGCGGCAAAACCACCCTTATCAAGCTGCTCTGCCGTCTGTACGATCCCACCGGCGGTTCGGTGTCACTAGACGGGAGGGATCTGAAGAGCCTGTCCCCCGGGGCTGTCGCCGATCAAGTGGGGGTTATCTTCCAGGATTTCATGGAGTACAACATGACCGTGGCCCGGAATATCGCCTACGGGGACATGAGCGTCGCTCCCGACCGGGAAAAGATAGAAGAGGCGGCCCGGAAAGCGGGAATACACGATATGATCATGTCTCTGCCCCAGGGGTATGACACGGTGCTGGGCGTCTTTTTTACCAACGGTCATGAACTGTCCGGCGGGCAGTGGCAGAAGATCGCCGTGGCCCGGGCCTTTTATAAGGACGCTCCCGTCATTATTCTGGACGAGCCCACCAGTTCCCTGGATCCGAAGGGGGAGTTCGAAATCTTCCAGCGTTTTAAGGATATTCTTAAAAACAAAACAGCCCTTATCGTCAGCCACCGCATGGCCACGGTGCGCATGGCCGACCGGATCTGTGTCATGGACGGGGGAGTGATCGCCGAAGAGGGGACCCATGAAGAGCTGATGAAAAAGAAAGGGCTCTATTATGAAATGTTTACGACTCAGGCTCTGAATTATCTCTGATCCCCAGAATCTTCTTGATAAAACGCCAAGTGGTCTGGAAGGGATTGATCAGGTAGGTGAGATAGATGAGGGGGGACTCCTTTTTGAAACCCCAGCGGTAATAACGGTTCTCCTGTTCCACCTTGGTCGCAAATAGGTTATTCCTGATCCAGGTATAGCGCTGTTTTCGGTTTCCCCCGATGATAAAGGGGGCTGTGAAATTATAGACAAGCCGGCCTATGGCACTGCTGCTTCTCAGGTTCTTCAGGCAGTTCAAGTGTTTATTGAGTAGGTTGCGTTCTCTTCTTGTCAATCTTTCATTAAGGGTGTCATACCAGGAGGGAAGCCCCTTTTCCCGTATTATGCGGTACAGAGCCAGGGAGAAGGCCGCGTGGTAGGAGGTCTCCGATTCTTCGCAGAGCTGCAGAAAGACTTCTCCCTTAATTCCCCGGGCAAAGAGCATATCCATATCGCTCATATGGCGCAGGATGAACCGGTTGTTGTACAGGGACCGTTTGAGGGAACAGTGAAGGCAGAGCAGCATGAGGGCCGCCTCGGGGCTGGGCAGGTAACATTTCAGGTCGTCCTGCCAGGTCCTGTCCCGTTTGAAAAGATCCGGCCGGTCCAGCAGGGCGGTCAGATTTTCCAGGCGGATCCTGTCCCGTTCGAAAAGATTGGTATGGACTTCGATCGTCTGGGGGGAGCGGGGACAGGTGAACTGATACTGATTGTTCCAGGAGAGCTGGCCCTGAATGCTCTTTTTCTCCTCCCGGGAGAGAATAAAGCTGCCCTTGTAACGGTAACCCCTGTCCGTCAGGAAATCGAATATATCCTGAATCTTCTCTTCTTCGACAAGCAGGTCCACATCGCCATAGGTGCGGCCGATCTTTTCCGAAGGATCGTAGGAGAGCCCCTTCATGAGAGTTACATCGAAACCTGCGTCGGCTAATAGGGCCCCCGCGGCGATCAGCTCTTCCCGGTGGAGCTTATTGACCGTCTTTTGCTGAAGGATAAACAGACGGGCCTGCTTGACAATCTCTTCGTCCAGGAGGGGCTGGAATCGTTCTATCAACCTGCCCATAACCGGGGGGATAATCCGGTGGGATGCGGTTAGATTGAAGATCAGATTCCAGAGCAGGGGAGTTTTGCCTTTGAGAAGGGCTTCCGCCTCATCGTATTTTTCATTCAGCAAAGCCAGAATCAGCTTCTCTTCCCGGACCAGCCGGCCCCATCCTCTCTTCATGGCCGAAGTTTATAAGATTCATCCCAAAATGTAAATATGTACTTTCTATTCCCCCGCCTTGACCGGAGCTTTCGGAGCATGTATGATTCATCCATGGAATTAAGCGATACTTACAAAGCGGCGAAGGATGTCATATCCACCGAAATGGACGGGGAGGCCGTTCTGATGCATGTTCCCAAGGGAAAGTATTTCTCCCTGAATGAAACGGGCAGCCTCATCTGGCAGAAGCTGGAAGGGACCAGTCTTTCTCTGGGCGACATGATTGCCGTTATAAGAGAGGAATTCGAGGTCGAGGAAGACCTGTGCCGGAAGGACCTGGAGAAAATGATTAAGACCATGGTCAAAAAGGGCGTCCTTGAAAAAGTCTCTTAAGCGGATTCGGACGGTTTTTGCCCTTAAAGGGGAGGAGCGGTCCCTGTTCCGGCAGGCTTTCTTTCTGCTGATCCGCGTTCGTCTGCACATGATCTTTTTCTCCTTTCCCCGGGTGCTGGACTGGGTGCGTCGCCAGTCTCCCCAGCCCTGTGAAACCGTTCAATCCTCCCCGGAGCGTCTTGCCTGGATGATCGATTCCACGGGCATCGCCTTTCCCGGACTCCTCAAATGCCTGCCCCGCGCACTGGCCGGTTTCATTCTCCTGCGCCGCTGCGGCTGGGACGTCACTTTAAAGATCGGTACGCGCCGCCGTCGGCCGGAACTGCCCGTGGAAGCCCACGCCTGGCTGGAAAGGGACGGGGAGATTCTGATAGGGAAATTGTATGGGATGGAGAAGTTTGCCGTGTTTGAGAGTTTTGAAGGGCGTTTTCTGTAAACACAGATGGGCACAGATTCCCACAGATAATTGGGAAGAATGGAAGATTTTTTGTCCCTCTAATTGAGGAGGAATGAAATGTTTATTCATAAGGAGTTATCCTACAATATAGTCGGTGCTATGATGGAGGTGCATACTATCTTGGGGCCGGGGCTGGCGGAATCATTGTATGAAGGGGCGCTGGAGATAGAATTCAGAAATCGAGGGTTGGAATTCCAGAGACAGAAACCTTTTAAATATTATTATAAAGGTGAACTTGCCGGTTATTACATAGCCGATATGGTCGTAGAAGAAAAAGTCATCATAGAACTTAAAGCCGTTACTCAATTGCATGAGTGTATGGAAGCTCAACTGCTGAACTATATGAACATCGCAAAAATAAAACTAGGCTACCTTGCTAACTTCCGAAACAAAAGACTAGAATATCAACGATTCATAAAATAGATATCCGTTCCCATCTGTGCAAATCCGTGCCCATCCGTGTTCCCAACTACTAATAAGAAATCACCGTGGAAATATTCATCACTCCCAGATCAATCCCCGTGTAATCGCTCCCCGCGGGAGAGTTTCCCTGGCCCGGCAGCAATTGCAGGGAGGCATAGCTGATTGTCATCACCGTTTGGGGGAATTCCAGTGCGATCGAGGCCTGCAGGCTCAGGTAATCATCCTTCCAGTCTGTGACATAGGTTCCCGGATCGTTCACGCTGCTGTAGTACCAACCCCCCGGCATGAGTCGTCCCAGGGAGTAGATCATATCGATACCGGGGGTGACCGCCAGGCGTGAGGGATTGCCGAAGGTGTACTGCCCCGATACCAGAAAGGCCAGCTCCTGCTGATCGTCGAGCAGGTAGTTCTCATAGCTGTTCGTGAAATCCAGAATGTTAAAGGCCTGCACCGCGCCCTGCAGCTGCCACCGGTCTTCGGTGTAGGTAAAGGTCAGCTGAAGGTCCAGGGGGAATTCGGTGTTCTTCTCATCGGAAGTGAATATACTATCCCGGTAGGAGTAGTTGTAGGTATCCGCAGACAGGGCGATGACCCCCTTGTCCAGAGCGATGGGGAAGGGCAGGTCCAGACGGACGTCGTAGAGAAAGCCGTTAAAATTAACTATTTTCGGGATCGTGGTATCCCCTTTGTTATACTTACCGTTCACCACATAGGCGAAATCTCCGGACAGGCCGAATTCCGCCAGTTCGTAGAAATTATAGGTCAGGGCGGCTCCCCCCAGGGCCAGGGCGCTCGCGGTAGACCCCTCACGGCCGGTGGCGAAGTAGAAGTTGTCGCTGTTCGCGGCGGTATAGTAGTTTATGTAACCGCCGTAACCTTGAAGAACGAGGTTATCGCTCAGTTCATAGGAAGCGGTCAAAGTGCTCCCGAATTCATCAGCCTGACCTTCCGTCTCATAATAATTCTGGGACACCAGTGAGGCTCTCATATTGAGACGGGGGTAGTCCAGGATAAAACTGAAGCCCCCGCTGTTTTCGGTGGCCGCGCCGGCCCACTCCCCCTGTCCGCCCAGGGTGGTGCTCAGGTTATGGTCCAATTGGGGCTGGCTGGCGATCTGAAAGTATACCTCCGGGGTCAAATGGATATTGGCCTCTACTGTTGGCGCCGTGACCTGTACTCCTGAATAGAATATGGTTGAATCATAGGTTAGCTCGCCTTCGGTATTCGTCGTGGCCGTGTCGACGATGGTATTGTCATTGGTCTGACTGGGAACATAGATATTGCCTTCGTTATCGATAATCCGGTAGTTGTCCCAGAAGTTCACCCCCGCGTCGTTGCCTATGGTCACTCCGAAATCGGTCAGGATGATCTCGGCATAGATGCCCCGTCGCATATAGGACTGGCGGGGGCTGGCGGTGAAGCTGTCCGGGCGGAAGGTGAAGGTGATGTCCAGGGAGGAGTCGATGACCGTCTCGAAGCCCTGGGCGAAATCGTCAACACCGTCGTCGAACTGCAGGCCGTAATCCAGGGAGGCGCTTCCCGTGACGGCGTACTCCATGGAGATGCCCGCCCCGGTGCCCTGGGGATTAAGCCGGGTGCGCAGATATTTCTGCTCCGGGGTCAAATCCTCCTGGGCGGTCAGGCCGGAAAGGGCCAGTAATATAAAAAAGGCTGTAAGGGTACGTTTCATCTTTACCTCAATTTGTGTCGGGAATAAAGACCGGCTCCGCGGGAACCGGATCCTCAACCGCGGGAAGCGGATCTATGTTCAAAGTGACAGGAAGGGAGAGAACCCCTCTCTGATTATCAATAACAACGGGAACGGTCAGGGTGAAATCACCCAGACGGGGCCTATTCAATAGAAAAAGGAAATACCCTCTGCTTTGGCTATGGGGAGAGATAATTATGGTCTTTTTGTGGATATTGTGATCGATGAGCCAGCTTAAGCGGGATCGGAGGGAAGGGGCCGTTTTTCCTTCCCAGAGATCGTAGAATTCCTGCCGGCTCTGTGAAGAATAAACAGCCCCTTCTGAATTCATCAGAATCGCTTCGTCATAAAGAATCGTCACGTCCTTATCCCTATTCGAGCTGATCCGTATATCCAGAGCAAGGGGGAGGCGGGGGGGGAAGAGGCCCGGTGATTCGGTGAAATAGCGGGCATTCAGACCATGGATATCCTTTAACGTTTCAGGAGAAAGAGGAGCATAGGAAATATACAATCCTTCGTAATTATATTCCATATAGATAATTGATCTCATAGACGCTTGTGAGTCGAGAATCGGGGAATCGGTTCGGCAGGCAGAAAAGAGGAGCCCTGCAAGAAGAAGGAGGATAGATAAACGAATAGGGTTACGCCGGAATGGGACCGCCTTTATCATGCCTATAGCATACCAGAAAATCCAGAAAAAACAACATCCCGTCTATTTATCTTTTTTATTGAAAGATTCCCCCAGAAAAATCGGACAGATCATGGTTTTCTTTGGGATTGTGTGGCATATTGATAGAAACGTTCACAATTATGGAGAATTTGTGGTTTTTGTGAAGGAAGGACGATAATGCGAAGAATTGATTCTTTTACCGATATAAACACACCCTCAGCCAATTTTCATATAAGTGATGATCTGTGCCATATCGTCCCCTACGGGGATTTTCTGGAACTGCTCCAGTATGAGAGAATACGCTCCGATAGAACGGGGGAAGCCTTCTCCCTGCTGATTTTCGAAGGCAGCCGCACCATTAGAGACGAGATGGAGCTGCGCATGATCACTCAGCTTATCAAGCCGAATCTGCGGTCCATCGACCATATCGGCTGGTACGGCAGCAGATCCATCGCCATTCTCATGCCCCTGACCGACAGCGAAGAGGCGGAAAGAATAGAGATGAGGATCAAAAGGCAGCTTAAGGAACGGGGCGTCAATTACCCCACCATCTGCCATACCTATCCCACGAACTGGTTCACTCACAAATATGACGGGGGTGATCTTAACTACACACCCTGGAAAATGGAAAATCAGTCCACCGAAGTGGGGAACAGGGTCGCCCGGAAAATGCCCGTGTGGAAGCGTACCTTTGATATTCTCGGATCTTCCCTGATAATACTGATGCTTTCCCCTCTTCTGATTGTGACGGCGGTCTTCATTAAAATAGTATCCCCCGGTCCGGCGTTCTTTGTTCAGGATCGCGTGGGCCACCGGGGAAAGACCTTCAAATTCCTCAAGTTCCGCAGTATGCATTGCAGCAATAACGAAGCCCTTCACGGCAAGCATGCCCAGAGCTTTATCAAAGACGGTAACGTGCCCATGGTGAAGCTGGACGATGCCGCCGATCCCCGGATTATCAAGGGGGGCGGGTTCCTTCGCAGCAGCTGTATCGACGAACTGCCCCAGCTCTTCAATGTGCTTAAGGGTGATATGACCCTGGTCGGTCCCAGGCCCTGTATTCCCTATGAAGCGGAAGAGTATATGCGCTGGCATACCCATCGCTTCGATACGGTTCCCGGCATGACCGGCCTGTGGCAGGTGAGCGGGAAAAACGACCTGACCTTTAAGGAGATGGTCCGCCTGGATATTACTTACAGCCGGAACCTTTCCCTGTGGAATGATATGAAAATCCTCTTCAGAACCATCCCCACCGTGTTCAAGCTTCTGGGCAAGTATTACGGAAAATTCACAGGAAAAGTGGAAAAAAAAATTGAAACTCTGGAGATGGAGTACGAACCCGTCGCCATGAAGAGTTGACCAGAGACGCGGAATAATTGTATAAGGATAGTATGAAAAGGTTTATAACGATTGTTTGCTCATTCTTGATAGCAGGGACAGCTTTGACAGCTGTCGGTAAACCGGAACCTCAGCTTGTTCAGCCCGATAACACTATCGCGGCGGAAGAGCTGAACATGAATAATCCCGCTGTGATAAACATCGTGGAAAACTACCCCGATGAGAACATTTATAATGCCATAGGGCGGAACACGGTCAAATCCGGTCAGCCCGAGGCGATTTATACCGTGTTTGACGAACTGCGCCGGACCTACGATCCCATCATCGTCAATTGGGAATTCGTTCCCATGGGCCAGTTGTCCGCTCCCGCCTCAACAACCGCATCCAGCGTATCGGCAGCCGGAGCCGCGCAGACAGTCAGCCAGGAACTCATCAACTACGCCCGGGACCACATCGGCCTGACCGGTCGTTATGAAATACTGGAAACCTACGATCCGGCCACGGCCAGCATTATCATTGTGGCCGAGTGCGCCAAAAGCGTGAATGATATCACCCCCAAGGTCTCCATGACCACCTACAATTTCAACTACCGTTTGATTACTCCCACCGATCAGATCGTCATCGGCAAGAGCAGCGCCAGCATCGTAAAGGAAAATTACCACGACATGGCCGCCATGAAAATCGGCGAGAAAGTTCTGGTCGACGTCTGGTTCTGACGTACGTCTTGATAGGGACATGGAAGAACAACTGGAAGAAATTTCTAAAAAAGAACATGTCTCCAAGTCTGAAATTATAAAAAAGCTCTCTCTTCTTACCTGTACGATGTGAAGAATGATAAAATCCCTATGAGTTAGGAGTTGATCTCTTTGATCTGGAAGGCAGCGGGGAAAATGATAATTCTGTCAGATACAAGGAGAGACTGAAAGAGAGACTGCATGATAAGTACTCTCATTGATGCGGGTCCCCTTATCGCTTTATTTGATAAAAGCGATAGGTATCACGAACGTATTAAAGATTTTTTAGAGGGTTATCAGGGGGAACTTATCACAACATGGCCTGTCCTTACGGAAGCTCTGCATATGCTGGGCTTCAGCACCAGAGTACAGCAGGGTTTTCTTGAATGGAATAACCGAGGTGGATTAACCGTCTATGAAGAATTGAATTCCTCTTTGAAAAGAATAGAAGAATTAACAAGAAAATATAATAATGTTCCAATGGATCTGGCAGATGCCACTCTGGTCGTAATATCAGAAAAACGTCAAATAAAGAATATCATCACCATAGATTCAGACTATTATATCTATCGAACCATGAAAAAAGAAATCCTCAATAACATCTTTCTCTGAAAAAGGGATTTTGTCCCAAAAACAAAATCCCCCCATTCTCAATTCATCATTCTACATTATTCGCTTCATACCGAGCCCTTCTCCCGGGCATAGAAGTTAATCAGGCAGCCCTCGGAAACAATCTTCCGCTCCCCCTCGGCAAAGGACGGCAGTCTTAGGGTAATCTCCTCACCCCCGATTATCTGAGCTTTCACCGTATCGGAGCCGTTTTTGACTGCTTCACCGATTCCCTTAACGAGAATAACCGACTCCACGGCGAACTTTTCGCTGTCGGCGGCATCCGCCACGAAGGGGAGCATGCCCCAGTTGATCACGTTGCTCCGGTAGCGCTTGGTGGCGTAGTCCCGGGCGATATTGGCCCATCCCCCCAGTACCTTCTGAACCGAGGCGGCCTGCTCCCGGGCGGATCCGTCCCCCGGTTTGACCGCGTAGATCAGGCTGCCCAGGGCGCAAGTCTTGAGAAATCCGGTGGCATCGTCCAGTTCGGGGTAGAGTTCCTTCACCTGCATAAATAGGGTTTTCTCTTCATCGGCGGATGTTTCCCCTACAAGCCATTTCTCACGCAGTTCCTCGACGGCCTGAATGGCTTTGGCGCGGCCCACGTAGGCGGGATCCTTCCGGCCCAGGGCGAATTCGGCCAGGCGCAGGGGATTGGAACGATAGGAAGAGGTTTCCCCCGAGGGAATCAGCTCGTCCGTGGTGGTTACCGGATCGGTGATATAGGAAGCGACGGTCAGGAGCAGATTCTCTGTCAGGGCAATCATGGCAGGCCAGTCCTTGATATTGGGCCCGTAGATCAGCTCCTCCTGCTGCCTCGCCTTTCCCCAGCCGTTGTAACAGCGGTTTTCATAGATGTCCCTGTCGTATTTGTAGGTATTGGCCGGTTCCACGGCCATCACCCGATCCGCCGGTGTGAGGATTCCCCCGTTAGCGGCTGTGGCGGCGATGGAGCGGGCGTCCATCAGGGCGACGCAGGCATTCTGCCCTTCCCCGGGCTTGGAACCGTCCCGGTTGGGAAAGTTCCGGGTGGCGTGGCGGATGCTCAGGCCGTTGTTGCGGGGAGTGTCCCCGGCGCCGAAGCAGGGCCCGCAAAAGGCGGATCGCACCACGGTGCCCGCTTTCATCAGATCAACGATAGCCCCGTCCTCGATCAGTCCCGCATAAACCGGCTGGCTGGAGGGATAGGCGCTCAAGGTAAAACCGCCTGTACCGATGAATTTACCCTTAAGGATAGAGGCAGCGGCCATCAGATTCTCATAGGTGCCCCCGGAACAGCCCACGATGCTGCCCTGGTCCACTTGCAGTTTCCCGTCGATCACCTTGGACTGCAGATCCAGGGCTCCCCTGGGGGTTCCCAGATTTTCTTCGGCATACTGCTCCACCGCCTTGAGAAAGGGAATCGGATCGGCGGCCACTTCCCTTATGGTGTAGACATTGCTCGGGTGAAAGGGGAGGGCTATCATCGGTTCAACAACGCTCAGATCGATTTTGATGAGTCCGTCATAGGCGGCGTTATCACCGGGAATCAGCTCCCGGTACTCCTCTTCCCGTCCGTGAAGAGCGTAATAGTCACGCACCTTCTCATCGGTCGTCCAGATGGAGGAGAGGCAGGTGGTCTCCGTGGTCATCACGTCTATGCCGTTCCGGTAGTCCACGCTCAATCCGCTTACACCGGGACCGACAAACTCCATAATCTTATTCTTCACGAAGCCCGAAGCGAAAACCTTTCCCACCAGAGCCAGGGCCACGTCCATGGGGCCCACTCCCGGGCGGGGAGTTCCTTCCAGATAAACGGCAATCACTTCGGGGGCGGCCACGTCATAGGTCCTTTTGAGCAGCTGTTTCACCAGTTCCGGTCCCCCTTCGCCGATGCCCATAGTTCCCAGGGCGCCGTAGCGGGTGTGACTGTCCGATCCCAGGATCATCTTGCCGCAGCCGGCGAGCATCTCCCGGTTATACTGATGAATCACCGCCTGATGGGCCGGCACGTAAATCCCGCCGTACTTTTCCGCTGCGGACAGACCGAAGCGGTGATCGTCCTCGTTGATGGTCCCCCCCACGGCGCAGAGGGAGTTATGACAGTTGGTCAATACGTAGGGAAGGGGGAACTTCTCCAGCCCCGAAGCCCGGGCTGTTTGAATAATCCCCACATAGGTGATATCATGGGAAGCCAGAGCATCGAATTTGATCTGCATCAGAGCGTGATCCTTGGACACATTATGGGCCGCCAGAATCCGCGCCGCCAGTGTCTCTCCTCGATTCCCGGTGACTCCCTCTTTAATCTCAATACCCTTAGCAATAACAACCTGACTATCAAATACTTCAACCATCTATAAAAGACTCTCCTTCAAAAATCCGAGCCCATCCGTGTTAATAGGCTCTCTTATTATTCTTTTCCACGTAATTAATAAAAGCGGTACTCACCACTTTATTGCCCCCCGGGGTGGGATAGTCTCCGCTGAAGTACCAATCCCCCCGGTCGTTCGGACAGGCCCGGTGCAACCCCTCGATAGACTGATAGAGAATCTCCACTTCCGCTTTCATATCCACCGGCTTGAGCAGGGCGGCGATCTTCTCGGAAATCTCCTCATCCGTAAAGGGGGCGTAAATCTCTTTAACATGATTCACCACCTCTTCCTTGGGCAGATTCTCCTGGGCTTTGCACTTGCGGTACACCTCGTCGATGACCGACTGGCGACCCGATTCCTTGAGCAGGGCGATGGCTGCCTGGAAGGCGATGAAATCCCCCAGCCGGGCCATGTCGATGCCGTAGCAGTCGGGATAGCGGATCTGGGGCGCCGAGGAGACCACCACCACCTTTTTGGGGCCGAGCCGGTCCATCATGCGCAAAATGCTCTGCTTCAGGGTGGTGCCCCGTACGATGGAGTCGTCAATGATGACCAGATTGTCGATGCCCTTGCGGATAACCCCGTAGGTCACATCGTAGACGTGGGCCACCATGTCCTCCCGCCCCTCGTCCTGGGAGATAAAGGTCCGGAGCTTGATGTCCTTGATGGCGATTTTCTCAATACGGGGCTTTCTTTTCAGAAGCTGATCGAGCTGTTTCTCCTTAATCGGATTGTCCCGGTCCAACAGGAGTTCCTTCTTCTGTTCGTAGAGGAATTTTTCCAGCCCCTCGTTCATGCCGAAGAAGGCCACCTCCGCCGTATTGGGAATGAAGGAGAAAACCGTGTTTTCCATGTCGTGGTCGACTTTTTTGAGAATATCCGGAACCAGACACTCGCCGAGCATCTTTCTTTCTTTGTAGATCTCATGGTCCCCGCCCCGGGAGAAATAAATCCGCTCGAAGGAACAGGATCTCTTCTCCTGAGCCGCCCGGATCTCTTCCAGGCTGATGCGGCCGTCTCTCTTGACGATGAGCCCCTTGCCCGGTCCCAGCTCCTTCACGTCCTCCACATTCACATTCATCACCGTCTGGATGACAGGCCGTTCGCTGGCGGCCACCATGATCTCGTCGTCCACGTAGTAGTAGCAGGGCCGGATACCCCAGGGATCGCGCATGATAAAGGCGTCCCCGTGACCGATCATACCGCCGATCACGTAACCCCCGTCCCACCTTTTGCAGGCTTCCTGCAGGATTTTTCCCACATTCAGGGTTTTGTAGATCTTCTCGGAAATCTCCCGGTTGGAGAGGCCGTCTTTCTTATGCTTATCGAATTCCAGCTGATTTTCCCGGTCCAGGAAGTGGCCGATTTTCTCAAGGATGGTCACCGTGTCGTTGTAGTTGTTCGGCTGCTGCCCCAGATCGATGAGGGTACCGAACAGCTCCTGCACATTGGTCAGGTTGAAGTTTCCCGCCACCACCAGATTACGGGAACTCCAGTTGTTCTCCCGCATGACCGGGTGGACGTTCTCGATATTGTTCCGGCCGAAGGTGCCGTAGCGCAGGTGCCCCATGAAGAGCTCCGCCGCGAATTCCACGTTCTCCCGGGCCCACTCGGCGGGACTCTCCCCCTCGGGACAGACCCCGGCGCTTCTCTGGCGCCTGCTGATGTCGTCGAAGACTTCCTTGATGGGATTGACCCCGTTGGAACGGCTCCTGTGAAAGTAGCGCTTCCCCGGGGACACGTCGAACTTCACCGACGCCACGCCGGCTCCGTCCTGACCCCGGTTATGCTGTTTCTCCATCAGCAGATAGAGCTTCTGCAGCCCGTATCGCCAGGTCCCGTACTTTTCCTGATAATATTCCAGCGGTTTAAGGAGCCGTATCATGGCTATCCCGCACTCGTGTTTAATAGCTTCGCTCATATTCGCATTATAATAGAGAAAGAGTCCCTTATAAACAAGCGAAGGAAGGGGGCTTTTTGTTCTTTATGGTAAGGGATTGCCGTAAAAAATTATGGGTTGTTGAGCACGGATGGACACGGATGATCACGGATTGGGATTTTGGGGAATTGTTAGTTTCCCATATTTAAGGGGGGATTATGCTTGTTCATGGAAGCCCAATTGCTGAACTATTTAGGCCGAAATTCGAGTTTTCCGCCCCTCTATTATAAAAATCCCTCTCATTGTATAATTTGTTTGCAGACAAAACCTTACAATGGG
>JAFGPQ010000228.1 GCA_016936115.1 Spirochaetales bacterium
AAGAGCTTACCCTGTGCGATCTGGGAGAGATTCTGAACCGTTCCGTGGAAGAGGCCTACCGGGCGGTGGAAAATCCCCGGGAGGGTACGATTCTCACGGTGATGCGGGCCTGGGCTGAGCAGATCCGCTCCGGTTGCGCCTCACGCCTTTCCCTTATCCCTCTGATGAAGGACGCCCTGGAAGCGGCTCGCCATGCCCTGGAAATGACCACGGGGCAGCTGGAAGTTCTCGCCCGGCACCGGGTGGTTGATGCGGGCGCCCTGGGTTTCGTCAGCTTTCTTGAGGGGATGGACCGGTTGAACAGCGGGAAACCCATCGGATTGAATGAGAGATTGGTCCTTAAGGAACGGGATGTCCTGCCCCCGGCTTTTCCCGGACCGGATGAGCTTCATGGTGAAGGGGAAAGCCCGGCCTACCGCTTCTGCACGGAGGTGCTTTTCGAGAGCTCCCGGATTAAGGGCCATGAGCTGCGCAGGCTTCTGGCCCCCCTGGGGGATTCCCTTATTCTGACCGAAGGGGTGAACCGCTGCCGCATACACATTCACAGCGACAGGCCAGACCAGGTGGTCGATCTGATTCGCCCCTGGGGCAGGGTGCTTCAGCAGAAGGCGGATGACATGGTCCGTCAGGAACAGATAGTTACCCGCCGTGCCGGAAGGATTGCGGTGGTGACCGACTCCATTGCCGACATACCCGGGGAGCTGTGCGACAAGTACCAGATTCATCAGATTCCCCTGACCCTCGTCTGGGACGGGGAGGAGTACCTGGACCGGGTTACCCTCAAGCCGGAAAACTTTTACGCCATGCAGGGGGAGCGGTGCTCCTTTCCCTCCAGCTCACTGCCCTCCGCCGCCCAGGTGGAGAAGCTCTACACCTATCTTCTTGAGCATTACGAGGGCATTATCGTACTCTCCGTGGCGGGAGCTCTGAGCGGGACCTGGAAACGAATGTCCCTCTCGGCGGAGAAGTTTAACCGGTCCGGGAAGCGCGTCGCCGTGGTGGACACCCGGCTCAATTCGGTGGCACAGGGTCTCCTGGTCGCCAAGGTCGCCCGGGCGGCGGTGGAAGGGCGGGGGCTTGAGGAACTGACCGGCCTGGCCGAATCCCTGAGAAACAGGATACGCATCTTCGTCAGTGTGAAGACCTTCGAATTCATGGTGAAGGGGGGACGGGTCAGTCCTCTCAAAGGAGCTCTGGCGGGCCTGCTGCATCTCAAGCCCGTGGTCACCCTGGACGAAGAGGGCCGCGGAGCCGCCTTCGGGGCTGCCTTTTCCGCTGCAGGCCTCATGAGGAAGGTTTCTTCGATTGTCGCCGACATTCAAAAGAGCAGGGGTATCGAGGAGTACGCCCTGGTTCATGCCGCCGACAGGGAGCGTGGGGAAAGGTTCTGCGCTCTTGTTGAGGATATAACCGGCTCGGGGCCTTCTTTCATTACGGACATCTCCCCTATCGTGGGTATGCACTCCGGGAAGGGGGCCGTGGCCATTGCGGTTCTGGAGAAAGAGGCGTGACCGTAGACCGGGATCGGGTGTTTCCCCTCAACTCCGAGACCAGTGAGGGGGAGGGAGACATCTTCTATTGGATGACCCGGGAGCAGAGGCTGGAGGAGAACTGGGCCCTGGAGTATGTAGCCCAGTGGGCTTCCTCCCGGGACAGGGGCTTTAAAATCGTCTTTCTGCTGCCCCCCGAACAGGAGAAGGAAGACAGGGCTTACCGGTTCATGGCCGGGGGGCTCCTGGAAATGGCGGACCGGGCCCGGGAAAGAGGTGTTAACCTCTACTTTCTGGATAACGTAGACCGGCAGACCTTCTTCGGCGAGATGGCGGCACGGGGACTGATGGCGGGACTGGTCTGCGATTTCCATCCCCTGCGTGAGTTCCGCCGCGAGAGGGAGGAGACGGCTCTAAGCCTCAAGGTCCCCGTTCGGGAAGTGGACGGGCATAACGTGGTACCCTGCCGTTATGTTTCACAGAAGCAGGAATTCGCCGCCCATACCCTGCGCCGGAAAATCGAACCCCAGCTGACACGATTCCTGGGGGAGTTCCCCGGGAAGACGGCTGTGGGCTCCCTGCGGGGAAGGGGAGACTCGGAACCCCTGGGCCCTTATTCCGGGGCGATCCTGAGCCGGGAGGAGCTGTCCCGCAGGGCCGGCGGGAGTGAAGACCTTTTGGTAAAGCCCGGTTACGCCGCGGGGATGGAGAGGCTCTATGATTTCATGAACCGCAAATGGGATTCCTACGGGGAAGACCGGAACAACCCTACAGTGGACGGTCAGACGGGCCTGTCCCCCTATCTGCACTTCGGGCAGATCGCTCCGCAGACTGTGGCCTGGGAGGGCGCCCGCCGGGGAGGGATCACCTCCCTGAAGGGGGGATTTCTGGACGAGGTGATTGTGCGACGGGAGTTAAGCGACAATTTCTGCTATTACAACTCTTCCTACGACAGTTACAACGGCTTTCCCCCCTGGGCGAAGCTGACCCTTGAGAAGCATGAAAGGGACCGGCGTGATTATGTTTACGATCTGTCCTCCCTGGAGGAGGGGGCTACCCACGACGATTTGTGGAATGCCGCCCAGAAACAGCTGACCCGTACCGGGAGAATGCACGGCTACATGCGCATGTACTGGGCCAAGAAAATCCTGGAGTGGAGCCCCGATCCCGGGACGGCCATGGAGCGGGCGGTGCTTCTGAATGACCGGTATGCCCTGGACGGGAGGGATCCGAACGGTTACGCGGGCTGCGCCTGGTCTATAGGCGGGGTGCATGACCGGGCCTGGGGGGAGCGCCCGGTTTTCGGGAAAATCCGCTATATGAACGAAAGAGGATGCCGGAGGAAGTTTCCGGTAAAAGAATATATCCGGGAGAATTTGAGTCATGGAAGAGAAAATACGGGTGGGCATAAGCAGTTGTCTCTTGGGGAATCGGGTCCGTTTTGACGGTCAGCACAAACAGGATCACTTTCTCACTGATGTTCTGGGCCAGTGGTGCGAGTTCGTACCGGTCTGTCCCGAGGTTGAGTGCGGCCTGCCGACCCCCCGGGAAGCCATGCGTCTGGTCGGGGAGAAAGACCGCCCCCGGCTCCTTACCTGGAAGACGGGAATAGACCATACGGAACGGATGGAATCCTGGTGCCGGGAGAAGTGCGATTCCCTGGCCGGGGAGAATCTGTCCGCTTTCATCTTCAAGACGAAGAGCCCTTCGAGCGGACTGGGACGGGTTCGGGTCTACACCGAAAAGGGGGATGTGGCCTACCGGGACGGGCAGGGAATCTTCGCCCGGATTTTTACCGAAACCTTTCCCCTGATGCCTGTAGAGGATGAGGGCCGCCTGAATGACGCGGCCATACGGGAGAACTTCGTGGAAACCCTTTTCGTGCTTCACAGGTGGAAAGAGGTCCTTTCCCTGGGAACGGCGGGGGCCCTGGTGGACTTTCACAGCCGGCACAAATACACCTTCATGGCCCGGAATCAGGCTCTCTTAAGGCAGATGGGACCCCTTCTTTCCGATCTGGGCGGGGATAAGCTGGAAAAGGCCCGGGATGAATACTATCTGAAACTGCTGGAGATCCTGAAAATAAAGAAGGACCGGAAGAACAACTATAATGTTCTCATGCACATGGCGGGGTACTTCCGTGAGGTTATGGATGACCGGGACCGCAGGGAGCTGGGACGGATCATCGACGATTACGGTAAGGGGATGCTGCCCCTTCTCGTTCCCCTGACCATGCTAAGGCATTTTTCCGGCAAATATGACCGGGAGTATCTGCTCATGCAGTACTTTCTTAATCCCCATCCCCTTGAGATGAAGCTTCTCTATCCGGTTTAGGTCTGCGCCAGGATTTCTCTTCCCCCCGGATAAGCCTTTTGATATTGCTCCGGTGAAGAAAAATGATGCCCAGTGAGATAAACGTCAGAAACGCCTCGGTAAGAAGAAAATCACCCCGGGGTGATAAGTGATGATACAGGAGATAGGAGAGGGGGAGAGTCACCCCTGCGGCGAGGGAGCCCACAGAGGCATAGCCGCTGCCCAGAGCACCCAGAAGAAAGGCCCCCAGACAGAAGGGTACGGAAAGGGGAAAGAGAGCGGCCAGGCTTCCCGCTCCCACGGCGACACCCTTGCCTCCCCGAAAGCGGGTCCACAGGGGAAAGGCGTGACCAAGGATCGCCCCCGCCGTTATGAGAAGAGTAAAGGGCTTGTCCATGGTAGCGGGCACCAGGAAGAGGGAGGGGAAAAATCCCTTGGCCATATCCATAATCAGAACAGCCAATGCGGGCAGACGGCCGTATAGCCGATAGACATTGGTGGTTCCCCCGTTGCGGCTTCCCATTTCGTATATATTCCGACCGTAAAAGAGCCGGACGATAATCCAGGCCGAAGGCAGGGATCCGAAAAGATATCCCAGGGGGAGTAGTAACAGAAAATCGGGGATTCGGGAAAACATGGCAACTCCTCCCGTCATTATACAGAATTTTTATTTTATGAAAAGACAAGAATATTATTGACCGCCATATAACTTATAGTTATATTTTAAGTATGATAAATAAAGAATTCGGGGAAAAGGTCCTTTTTTACAGAAAACGAGCCGGGATGACTCAGGGGCAGCTTGGTGAAAATCTTGGCGTGTCCCAGGTAACCATAGCCCACTATGAATCGGGGCACCGGTTTCCCAAAGGGCAGCCCCTGAGGAACCTTGCCCAGATTTTGGGGGTTTCCGTGGATACTCTTCTGGGCGTCGATATTGAGACGCCCCGGGGGATTGGGGAATTCAGCCTTGATGATCTGCTTAGAATTCTGTTGGAAGATACGGTGGATAAGGGCTGGCAGTACCTGAAGCAGGGTAAGATAGAGATGGGATGGACAGCGGAAGAGGTTTACCTTAATGTAATCATCCCCATCATGGAGATCGTGGGCAACAGATGGGCAAGAAAAGAGATCATCATATCCCAGGAGCACCTGGTGTCGGAAAGGGTAAGGACCATGATCGATCTGATGACCGACGAGGAACTGGAGAGGAAGAGAATAACCCCCGATCCGTCCTGGCGCTGGATGGGGCTGTGCGCTCCTTCGGAACAGCACGATCTTGTTCTTTATATGAGCAGCCAAATAATGAGGCTGCGGGGCTGGGACATCCGTTATCTGGGAAGAGGGGTTCCCCTGAAGGATCTGAGGGAAATGCTTGACATCTATAAACCGAAAATTCTTGTTTTCTCCATTTCCCTTCCCGAAAACCGAAACGGCCTCGACGCCTATCTTGAGGATCTGGCAGAGAGAAAGCGTATGCCTGAGATAATTGTGGGGGGGCGCGGCTGGGACAATGCCCGTTACTCCAATATTCAACACTTCAGTACTCTGCAGGAGTACATAGAATTCATTGATCAAGGAAGCGTCGTCTATGAAAACTGAAAAAACGTGCCCGTTCAGGAAGTATGTCTTCCTGGCTTTTTTATTACTGATTCTCGCAGTTCTCCCCTCCTGTTCCGAAAACAGCGCCGATGTGCTGGGAAGCGCCAGTTACCGGGGTGACGGCACGGAGGATCCCCTGGCCGTGGAAGCCCGGAAACTGTCAAAGGGTAAGCTCATAAGCCGGATCACCGGGGCCGGCGTGGTACAGGGCCGGGAGGAGGTGTGGATAACTTCGGAGACCCAGGGGACGATAAGGGAAGTCCTGGTGGCACCCGGTTCCGTGGTCAATCCCGGGGATCCCCTGATCCGGGTGGACGACACCCTGGCTTACTGGGAAATGAAGAGGGCGGAGCAGCAGTTCAAGACCGCCGATTTCGAATACCGGGGTAAGAAGAGCTCCTTTGAGAGCGGCGCCGTCTCGGAGATAGAATACAATCGCTCCTACTCCACCTGGTTCTCGAGCCGTTCCGCCTTCGAAGCGGCCGCTGAAGCCTATGAGAACTGTACTCTGCGGTCTCCCGTGGCGGGGCATGTCTCCCGCATGGACACAACTCTGAGACCGGGCGGCTATCTGCGTTCCGGCGCGGCGGTCATGAAAATCGTAAACACCGATGAGTTCCTCATGACGATCTCCCTGGGACAGGGGGAAGTGGGACTTATCACTCCCGAAAGTCCGGCGGATATAGTCGTAGAGCTGGCTGACAGATCCCTACGCGGCCAGGGGATTGTCATGGATATCTCCGCCGGCAGCGACGAGGAGACGGGGAGCTTTCCTGTCCGAATTGCCTGGAAGAACGAATGGGACGGGCTGGTGAAGCCGGGTATGACCGCCCGGGCGGAAGTGGAAACGGTCCGGGGAGAGGAGGGGATCATCATCCCCTATGACTGCCTCCTGGAACGGGAAGGGAAAAAGTGGGTTTACCTGGCCCTTGAAGAGGAGGGAGCCCTCCGTGCCCGGCCCCGGGAAGTGGTGCCTGGAACCCGGATGGGCAACAGGATAAGAGTAGACGAGGGCCTGGAGGCCGGTGATATTCTCATAACCTCCGGACTCACGTCCCTCTATCCGGGAGCTCCGGTCAAACTGACCTTTACGGGACAGTAGGAGAGCAAGATGAGCATATCACGATTTTCTGTCAACAACGGCGTCTTTCTGAATATCCTTATGATCGCGGTCATACTGTTCGGCTTTTTCTCTGCCTCCCGCATGCCCCGGGAACAGTACGACGAGGTGCCCTTTTTCTTTGTTAATATCAGCGTCCCCTATCCCGGGGCCGGAGCGGAGGATGTGGAGAGGCAGGTCTCCATTCCCATCGAAAACGAAATGCAGTCATTGGACGAGGTCAAGCAGATCTCCTCCCTCTCCTCGGAGGGCTTCTCCTTCGTTCAGGTTCAGTTCAACGACGGTATCACCCCGGCCCGGTTCGACAAGCTTTTCAGCGACGTGAGAACCAACTTTTCCCGGGCCTCCCTTCCCGACGGGGTGCTGGACGAAACCATTGACGATTTTTCCTCCACCGACTTTCTTCCCGTGGCCGAGGTTGTCCTATCCGGTGATGTGGACTATGCCCGCCTGATCCGGGCGGCGGAGCTTCTGGAATCGGACTTCCGGGGCATAAATGATGTCTCCGGCGTGGAGATTCTGGGAGCCCGGGACAGGCAGATCGCCGTGGAGCTCGACCGGGCCGCTTCCGGGGCCCGGGGCATCACCCTGGCCGAAGTGGCCCGGGCCATACAGGGGGCGAACGCTTCCGTCCCCGGGGGAACCTTCGTCACCGCCGACGAGGAGTACCTGATCCGTACCACCGGAGATATCGACGGGGTGGACTCCCTGGGCGATGTCATTGTGCGCCGCAGTACCGCCGACGGGGGAATCCTGCGGGCGGGACAGGTGGCGCGCATAAGCGAGAGGTACGACCCGGAGGGAACCCGCACCCGGTTTAACGGCAGGACCTCCCTTGTCCTGCGGGTCACCAAGGTCCCCGGGGGCGACGGGGTGGCCATCATCGATGAGATCAAATCCCAGATCGGGGACTTCCGGCGCAGCGGCGCCGGGGAGATTACCATCAGCCTGGTCAACGACTCCACCATTCAGATACGCAACAGCCTGAATGTTCTCATGGGCAATGTGGTTCTGGGGTTGATTCTTCTGGTAGTCATTCTTTTACTCTTCGTGGGACTCCGGAACAGTCTCATGACAGCTCTGGGCATTCCTGTCACCTTCGCGGCCACCTTTATCATGCTGGAGCTGCTGGGGGAGACCTTCAATACGAATACCCTTTTCGGCCTGGTTCTGGTATTGGGGCTTGTGGTTGACCATGCCATTGTCATTATCGAGAACAGCTACCGCATGCAGGAGAAGGGCCTGTCCCCGGCGGAAGCCGCCGTCAAAGGGGCGGAACAGGTCACCCTGCCGGTCATCGCCGCCACGGGTACCACGGTGGCCGCCTTCCTGCCCCTCATGATACTCCCCGGCACCATAGGCCGGTTCCTGAGAGTGATTCCCCTGACC
>JAFGPQ010000229.1 GCA_016936115.1 Spirochaetales bacterium
ATTTTCCTCGTCCCAGGAAATGATCTTCACATACCAGAACAGGAAATAGATAATGGCTCCCGACGCCAGAATAAGGGGATAGACGTCATATCCCAGAAAAAGACGGGGTACAATCCCCTGACGGTCCCCGTCGACGCCGTAGAAATAATACAGATTGGCATTCATAACAAGGGACCAGAAGAAAAAGTGTATGAGGTTCTCCTTTCTCTCTCTTCCCCCACCTTCTTTATTAAAAAGAAGCGGAATGAGAACGGGAACAAGGAAAAGGTGATTCTGATGGACCCCTTTGTTAAAGAGGAAATAGGCTAGATAGCCGATGATCATGAACCGGACCAGATCGTCCCAGCCCTTTTTTTCCTTCCGGAAAAACCGGTAGAGGGAGAACAGGTAGAGAGCCGGAAAAATCAGCCCGAAAAGCTTTACAGCCAGTCCTTCTGCGTAGATATACCCCAGAAATCCCTTCGCGGCTCCGTACTTCTCCGGATCGGCAAGATGCAGGAAGAAGGAGAGGACCCAGCTGCCGTTCATTCCGAAGAAGGAAAGTGCACTGTGGGACATTCCCTTAAGCAGGGACGCTACCAGGTGGGGCCCCCAGACAGCCAGAGAAACGAGGAATATGAGCATGAAAGGGAGTACGATCTTCAGGAGAATCATTTTCCAGTCCGCCCGAGGAATATCCTTGATGCGGTTTACATTAATCAGATAGATGAGTATATAGGGCATCACCATGAGGGGCTGCCATTTGAGTAAAAGACCGGCGGTGAAGACTAGTCCGGCTGCCAGATAGTTCTCTTTCTTCAATTGAAGAAGGGAGATCATGAGAAAGGGGGCGAACATATAGTCCGTATAGCCGTGGCTGACCGTGGCCAGAAGCAGAGCCAGAGTGAAAACAGCGGGATAAATCCAGTCTCCGCTGATTCTCCGGACGATAAGGGACATCCAGATTAGAAAAGCCATGATGCTGATTTTATAAACATAGAACACGTCTGCCCCAAGGTGATCGGCGACCTCCCGCATAAGACCGATGAAGACGAAGCTCAGGGGGGGATAGTTGTCCCCCGCATCGGCATAACCCCTGACGGGCCCCAACCTTTCGTAGCTGTCCATCCACCAGCCGTGGAGCCAACTGTCGTGTACGTCATGGATTCCGGGAGCGGCCAGAAAACTGATGGCGAAAACCATCACCAGAAGATAAAGCAAAAAGCCGAAGGGGATGCGTACTTTTCTGCCGTCGAACAATTTATCTCCCATTAGAAAAAAGCCCCACAAGAAGAAAGGACCGATCAGAACAAGCAGAAAGGCTTTTACAAAGGAGGAGAGGAGGATGTGCGACTCAACAGGATAATTAATGATCTCTCCGAAAAAGGGGGAGAATCGCGTCAGGGAGGAGCTGTGGGTGCGCATACTCCGGGGCGCCACATAGAGAAGGCCTTCCGGTTTCTCATCCCGTTCCCAGGCGGCTATATCTTCGGAAGTAAAGATAAAATCCTTCTCCCCGATGGAAACAGTCAGAGAGGAGAAATCTTCAAGCTCCTCAGGGGACAGGCGTATTTCCAGGGCGGCGGCGTATTTCTTCAACTGGATGAAACGGTTTTCGCTAACAAGGGAGAAATCGCTGAACACCTGATCAACCCGAAGGGATTTGCGGAAAAGGAAGGGCTCCTCCGGCAACCGGGCCGTTTCGACAGTGACAATCACGTCCTCCGCCGCACTGCCGCTGACAATGGTCAGAAGGAAAAGAGCCGCCCCTGCAGCCAGGGAGAGCAGAATATAGCCGATAAGAATTATAAGAACTGTTTTTTTAGGAGGCAGAGTCATCGCGGTGTCCTCTAAACACAAAAAATTTCGAACCCAGGAAATTCAGGAACATTCCCGCAAGGATACCTATGGCCTGGGCAATCGTCTTGAGCGGGATATCGGTCCACAGATAGATAACCAGATTCAGAACGGCCATATTAACGGCGAATCCCACCAGGGAAACGGAAAGGAACTTGAAGAACCCCTTCCATGAGAGGGGTGCTGTGGACATTTTATGGGAGAAAGTCCAATGATGGTTGAGTATATAGTTCTGGGAAACACCCACCATAAATCCCAGAACCGTCATTATATTCACATTCATCCCCGCCACATCGGCGCCGAGGAAAAAGACGAGAAGATTGGAAACAGTACCAAGTCCTCCCACAAGGGCGAAAAGAATCAGTTCCTTATATGGCAAATTGAGTTTCAAGGGATTATACCTCTTTTTTCAGAGTAAGAACATTTTTAGCCGCTTCCCAGAATATCTGGCCGCTCATTTTGGAAACGCCCTCGGTCCTGTCCTTGAACAGGATGGGAACTTCGATTCCCTTGAAGCCCATTTTAAGGGCCCGGTATTTCATTTCGATCTGAAACACATAACCCCGGGAGACAAAGTTGTCAAAATCATAGGATTCCAGGACTTTCCTTTTCCAGAGATTGAATCCGCCGGTCATATCCCTTAGGGGGCAAAGGAGCATCATCTGGGCATAGAGGGAACCGCCCCGGGAGATAAATTTCCGTAGGGGGCCCCACCCTTCCACACCCCCCCCGCGAATATAGCGGGAGGCTACGACGAAGTCCTTTTCATCGGCCCGGGCGATCATCTGGGGAAGATATTTCGGATCATGGGAAAAATCCGCATCGAATTCGCAGATTTTGCCGTAATCCCTCTCCAGGGCCCAACGGAAACCGGCCATGTATGCGGGTCCCAGGCCGTTCTTTTCCGTCCTTTCCAGAATAAAGAGCTTATCGGAAAACCGTGGCTGTAAGCCTTTGACAAGACCGGCCGTCCCATCGGGGGAACCGTCGTCCACAACCAGAATATGAAGATTTTCGGGGACCTGTTTGAAAACGGCGGGAATGATGCGGATAATATTCCCCGCTTCGTTGAATGTGGGAATGATAACAAGTGTTTTAGCAATATCCATGGGGTTTTACTATATGTCAGGAGGGCCTTTTTGACAAGGGAAGGGCGGTAATAATTCGGATTCCCACTTATTGAATTTCTACAAGGGATTCCTCTATAATACCCTTCATGAGCACAACTGATACGATCAGTATCGTCATACCCGTTTATAACAGCGAGGACGTACTGGAAGAACTGGCGCAACAGATGGCCTTCGCCCTGGGAGAAGCCCCCTACGAGCTTATCCTGGTAAACGACCAGAGCAAAGACAACAGCTGGAATGTCATCAAATCCCTTTCCGCGAAGGATAAACGGCTTAAGGGAGTCAACTTAAGGAAGAACAGCGGCCAGGACAACGCGATAATGGCCGGACTGGGCCAGGCAAAGGGGGACTGGGTGGTTATCATGGACGATGACCTTCAGCACTCCCCCCATGATATTCCCCTGCTGATAGAAGAAGCGAAGAGTAAGGAAGCGGATATCTGTTATGCCGATTTCCGCCGAAAGAAACAGGCGTTATGGAAGAATATGGGGAGCTGGTTCAACGGGAAGATCTCCGAATTCGCCCTCGGAAAGCCAAGGGATATCTATCTTTCCCCTTTTAAAGTCTTCCGGGGTGAAATGGTGAAGGACATTCTCTCCTATAACGGGACCTACCCCTACCTGGACGGGATCCTCTTTCAGATAACCGCCAACATCGTTCAGATCCCGGTGGAACACCACGAGAGATATGCCGGTAGGAGCAATTACAATCTGTTCAAGTCTATCGGGGTATTCTTGAAAATGCTTACGGGTTTCTCGATATACCCCTTAAGACTCGCCTCTTACATGGGCTTTTTCATTACCGTATTGGGGCTCCTATCGGGGGTTTATTACCTAGTGGAATACCTCACCGGAGACCGGACTTACGAAGGATGGGCCACCCTGGTCATGCTGATACTCATAATCGGCGGTGCCGTTCTTACCACCCTGGGCATAATGGGGGAGTATCTGGGACGCCTCTACCTGGGAAGGAATTTCCCCAGACAATACATCATTAAGGAGGTTGTCAACAATGATACCCTTTGACAAGAAAACAGCCGATGAAAAATCACTGGCCTATATCAAAGAAGCCCTGGAAAGCGGCGCCTGGTCCGGGGACGGCCCCTTTACGAAGAAATGCGTCAAGTGGTTCTCCGAGCAGCTCGGGACACCCAATGTACTCCTGACCACCTCCTGCACCCATGCCCTGGAGCTGACCGGCCACCTGGCGGACATCAAGGAAGGGGACGAGGTTATTCTCCCCTCCTACACCTTTGTCTCCACGGCCAACCCCTACGTACTTAAGGGGGCGGTTCCCGTCTTTGTGGACGTGGACCCACGGACAATGAACATGGATCCCCTTTGCGTAGAAGAGGCCATTACGGAGAGAACACGAGCTATCCTGCCAGTCCATTACGGCGGCATCAGCTGCGATATGGATCCCCTTTGCGCTCTAGCGGAGAAGCGCGGCCTGGCTGTCATAGAAGATGCCGCCCAGGGCGTACAGGCCTATTACAAGGACCGCCCCCTGGGTACCATCGGGGATTACGGTTCCTTCAGTTTCCACGGGACAAAGAACTACTCCTGCGGCGAGGGTGGCCTGGTTATCGTCAAGGACCGGCAACAGTTTGAGAGGGCCGAGATCATCCGGGAAAAGGGGACCAACCGCTCCCGTTTCCTTCGGGGCATGATAGACAAGTACACCTGGGTGGACAGGGGCTCCTCCTACCTGCCCTCGGATATCCTCGCCGCCCTGTTGCTGGCCCAGCTGGAGCAATGGGAAGATATCATGGAAAAGCGTCTGAACATCTGGAACGGCTACCATGTCCGACTGGAGGATCTGGAGAAGCAGGGCCGTATCGAACGTCCCTTCGTACCCGGATACAGCCGGCACAACGGGCATCTCTATTTCATCAAAACCGCCGACATAGAGGAACGGTCTACCCTGATCGATTTTCTCAAGGGACGGGGCATCGCTACGGTTTTCCATTACATTCCCCTCCATTCCTCCGAGTTCGGCCGTAAGACGGGCCGCTTCTCCGGCGAAGACAAATACACAACAAAGGAGAGCGAAAGGCTTCTGCGTCTGCCCCTGTGGCATGGCATGACCGAGGAGATGGTGGATACTGTAGCATCGGCCATAGGGGAATTCTATTCTTGAGAAAAGGACTGAGGCTTTCCCTCCTTGGGGAGTTCCTCCGTTTCAACATGGTGGGGATCATCAATACGGCCCTGACATTCCTGGTTTTCTCGGGAATGTTCCGGCTGACCGGATCCCGGATTGTCTCCCTTGCGGTGGATTACCTCTTCGGCCTGCTTTTCTCCTATGTGATGAACGGAATCTTCACCTTCAAGGCGGATATGGGGAACCATCGGAAGCAGCTGCCCCGGATGGTCCTCACCTATGCCGTTCTGGGCGTGGCGAATTATTTCATGCTGATCGGGTTAACCGATTACCTTCATTTCAATACCTATCTGGCCCAGTTCCTGACCGTGGGAGTCATTGCGGTCAGTTCCTATGGGGCGCAAAAGCTGTTCGTGTTCCGTAATCGACGCTGAGGACGATTTCCCCGTTCTCCGGGAGAATAAGAATCAGGGGTTCGTTCTTCTTGAGCGTGATGGGAATCGGCTCCTCTTTGCATTCCCGCACGGAGCCGTCGGCACAATTATAGATAGTGATCCCATCCATTCCTGTAAGAGAAAAGGCTAATTCCCTCTTCCCGGTAAAGAGGACGACGGTTTTGTCAAAGGAATGGGAATCTATCTTGCCCAATAGCTTTTCGTCCCCCGAAAGGGTAATCCCGGATGTAACCCTTTGTCCCGCAATCAGTTCGTTATACCGGCGCAGAGCCCAGCCGCCGGTTTTGTAGGCAAAGGTACCGTCGTCCCTATGCACCATAACCCCGTACCGGTCCGTCCAGATTCCGCTTCCGGGACTCTCCCCGTTATACAGGGTATACCAGATGAGATAGGGATGGCCCAGCACTCCCAGCTTGAGCAGCGTCTCCAGAACCAGTCGCCCCTGCGCCCGGGGGGAACAGCTGGTAGGGAGACGGCCGTAGGTGTTAAAGCCCACTTCGGTAATGCGGAACCCGCCGGTAAACCCCAGTGATTTCAGATGATTCTGCAGGGCCCGGCTCTGACTTAGGATTCTGTCCGGCGTATCGTAATAGGGATGATAGGAGAAGACATCTATATTTTCCAGAGCTCCGTCCCGGTAGAGCTTCGTAATGTAATTCTTGTCAAAACGCCAGAGTGAACCTCCCAAAATCACCGCCTCGGGAACAGATTCTCTGATAGCGGCGGAGGCTTCCTTAAGAAGGAAAAAGAAATCCCCGTCCGTACCGGTCCAGAAAGTATGAAAGGGCAAGTTGGGCTCGTTCCAGATCTCCCATTCGGAAACGGATTCTCTGTAGCGGCTGGTTACGGTCCTTACGTAGTTCAGATACGACTCAATTTGGTCCGGATCGACCTGAGTCTTACCTTCCGGATTTTCATGGATCCAGAAATTATCGAATCCCAGAACGCCGGTGATACGATATCCCCGGGCTACAGCCTCCCGGCAGAACTCATCGGTCTCTTCAAAATGCCACTCCCCCGGACGGGGTTCCAGCTTGTCCCAGGAAAAATCCGTACGGAGCCAGGTTATGCCCATCTCTTCAAAAAGGGCATATTGCTCGGTACCCTTCGTCGGGTATCCCCAATTGATACCGGTCACCGGCATGGGCGAAGTGGATGATTCAGATTCCTCCGGAATGGTACGACAGGCGTTAAACATGAAAATGGCAATAACTATTACCGTCAAGCTCTTCATAGATTATCATAGACCTCACACACTAGTTTCTCATACATAGCCCCCACCCTTTCCCAGGAGTATTCCAAGGCCGTTTCCCGGCCCTTAAGGCTCATTTTCTCCCATAAATCCCTATCCTTAAGCAAAAGGCTGATTTTTTCAGCAATATCCTTTTTTTCCCGTTTAATGAAAAAACCGTTCGCCCCGTCCTTCACGTAGTCCTTGAATCCGCCTACCTCTGTGACAAGAACGGGGGTGCCGCAGCTCAGGGCTTCGATGCCCACAAGGCCGAAGGGTTCGTAGTTGACCGGCAGGACAAAAAGGACCGAAGCGGCGAAGAACTTTTCGATACCTTCCTGACGGCCCAGAAAATGAACCTGCTCCGACACATGCCTACGGTCGGCCAAAGCAGCGTAGTCTCTTTTCTCATCCTGTCCCAGAACCAGAAGATGAACATGCTTTTCAGGGATCAGGGCAAGAGCTTCGATAATCAGGGCCAGGCCCTTTCGGTGGTACTCGTTACCGGCGAAGAGGACTAAGACCGATTCGGGGGGAAAATTCAGCCGGGAACAGATATCACCATGATCCCGATCACGATGTTCAGGAGTAAAGACGTGAGTATCCACCCCGTTGGGGATAATGCGGATATTTTCTGCGGGCAGGCCGTAATGGCGGGAAAACTCCTCCCCGATGGAACGGGAGATGGCCGCCAGAAGGGGCCAGGGCTTCCGGTAAATCCTTCTCTCCTGCAAAAGATAGAGGGGGTGTACCGGATTCAGATACCAGAACCGTTTACCCTCTTTCTTCTTTATCGCCACAGCTTCCCTGTGACAGCTGTGCCCCACGGCGATATCCGCCCGAAAGGCGTCGCGCTGGGCTATGGTCACTGTGTGGGGGCAGCTTTTTTCATAGTGGTAAAACTTCGCCGTATGGAGGGTAAAATAGAGGGTTCTGAAATATTTCCCCCAATAGGAGGGCAGCCTGTCAAAAATCCGGGGACAATTAAGGACAATAACTTTTCCGATAGGGGCACGGCACTCCTTTTGATCCCGCTCGCAGGTCAGGGTGGTAACGGGAATACCCCGGGAGGTCAGCTCCCGGGCCGTTTCGTAGGCCACCCGGCTGATACCGCTGGAAAGATTGATCTCCCGCACCCCTTGCACGACCAGAGGCTGATCGGCACAGGCATTATAGAATTCACCCAGACGGGAGATGACAGCCCCTTCGGAGAAACGATCCGTCACAAACTGCCGGATCCCATTCCCGTCCCAGGATATCTCCCTGACCTGCCGCAGAGCCGCGGCAAGCTCGTCCCTGTCCTGATCTATCACCAGACCGTTGAATCGATCCTGAACAAAGGATTCGGGCCCCCCGGATCGGGTAACAATAACGGGAAGCCCGGAGGCCATGGCCTCAATGACCACGATGCCGAAGGTCTCGAAACGGCTGGGCAACACCAGACAGTCACACTCCTTCATCAGTTCCGACACCTGGGGACCGTGGAGGAATCCCTTTAATGAGACAGTCCCCTCCAGACCGGCGGAGGCAATCATTCGTTTCAGATCCCCTTCCCTCTCCCCTTCCCCGACCAGGATGAGCCGGGAATCGGGATTTTCCCCGTGAATCCGAATAAAGGATTCCAGAAGCATAAGGGGATTCTTTTTGTCATGAAGGGATCCCACGAAGAGATAGGTAAAGGCATTTCTACCGGAAGATTCGCCATGGGAAGGACAGAAAAGATCCGTATTAACCATGTTGGGCAGGACGGAAAAGGTCACCCCGGTTCTTTCGGACAGAAGAGACGCGAAGGCGCCGCTCACCGCCAGATTAAAGGTGGAATGACGGTAGAGACGGCGGGCGATGCGGAACTCCCAGGGCTTGACGATCCCCCGGGCGAATCCGGTATAGTGCTCCGTCGTAACAAGGGGTAGGCCGTAGGTTTTCTTTACCCACAGGGCCAGAGGGCCCGCGTAAAGGGTATGGCAGTGAATCAGATCGGATCTCCCCTCCTTTCGGAACAGAGCCCGGATGCGCCGCTTTCCCATAATGATTCGGACCGCCTGGTCGATCCGCTTGATATGGGTTTTGGGAAAGTAGGAGAGGATCTCCCTGACTCCATCCTTTTTCTCATCCCGTACGCCGAACATGAATGTCTTTCGTTTTAGAACCGTTTTGAGGGAATAGGGCTGGGTAAAGACAACGGTCACATCATAGCCGTGCTTGACCAGGGAACGGGCCTGGGCGCGGATAAAGGGTACCCCGTTGGGATCCATTGCCGAGGGGTACCAGGAGGGAAGAATCAGCAGTTTCATCACGCAAGGGTTCCTATGAATCGTTTATACTCCCGATCCCGTGATTCCCGGGAGTAGTAGTCAAAGTCGATGGGATAATCAATCTTCTCCCCTTTCCCCAGTATATTGCCGACCAGGCGGGAAAAGTCCTCCCTGTTTTCGGCAAAGACAACGGGCAGGTTGTCGAACTCCCCGGGGAATCCCGTGGGATAGGAGACGATGGGCAGCCGGAAGTACATGAAGTGGAGGAATTTGGAGGTCAGGCCGAACCATTTCATGGATTCGTTCCGGACAAAGGGAAAGACCGCTAGGTCCGCATCCCGCAACAGGGGCATGTACTCCTCTTTGCTCAGAAAGGGATAGTACCGGAAATTGCCGTAACGGCCTAACTTCTTGACAGTCCCCTTACTCAGGCAAGGGCCGATGATATGGAAACTGCAGTCCGGATGATCGATCAGTACCGTCTCCAGGGTGGGTGCGTCCAGACGGTGGAGGCCCACGTAGACGGTGTTTTTTGTCCCTTCGGGAAAGGAGGGGGCCCGGTCAAGTTCCGGGGGCAGGACCATGCCGTTTTCGATAACCGTCGCTTTTTCTCTCTGCTCCGGGGTTAGAAAATCCAGATAGACCGCCTTTTTAAAAATCAGTCTGGCCCCCCTATCGTAGATTTCATCTTCCAGAGCAATATAGGAAGGGTTTTTCCCCAAAACGTAACGGACCGAATCGGAGAGGCGGTAGATCAGGGGTACGGAGGGGGGAATGATATCCATGAGGAAGAGGGGCTTGCCGCTCTCCAGGACGATATAATCGTAGGCGGTAAAATCGAAGGTCCGCAGGGTCCGGTTATTCAGCTTCCGGACCAGACGGAACAGGAACGGGGGCATCCAGGACATGAGGCGGTCGATGTAGGGGAACCAGCTCTTCCGGGCCCAGTGGCAGGTGACACGGGTATTCCGGGGAGGAGCGACCCGGGGGGTATAAAAGACCCGGGGGTAGACCAGATGGTGGGTATCCCAGCCCTCTTCGTCGAAGCAGCGGGTCAGCACGTCCATGCCCCGGCTGGAATGGGAGAAAGGATAGGGGGAGACGAGGAGGACTTTTTTCATAATACAGATTTCTTGAAAATTAACTTTCTCATTTTTTTGAATACTTTCAGGATAAAACGTGAAATTCTTTCTACGGGCAATAGAACAACAATATCTAGTACAAAAAGAAATATCTTCTTTTGATAGAGATAATAGAAACGCCTGATATAATCTTTGGCTCTCCCCTGAAAATGGGATGATACAAATTGGATTTTGGTTCCATCTGCCAACAGACCGTAAGCATCTTTATTTCTTATGATCAATTTCTTCCCAGGACTCAATATTCCCAATTGATAACATTCACCTGCAGAAGTATAATTTTCCTTAATATTAATTTGACCATCGGGAACAAAATTATGATTCCTATGCAAGGCATAGGCATCTTCACATTCATATTGAATTGACTCTTCTGAATTAAAGAACATTCCTATCTGTGTCATATCACAGACCCCTCCAGGAATATCATACTTTTTAAAATGATTCCATTGAGACTCCAATTTGGATAATATGTCGTTATTTTTGTATGAGTTATCAATATAGCCGATCATTTTAAAAAGAAAATCCCTAACATAATAGTTAATTGACGGGTTGAAGCTTCCTATTACTTGACTATGACCAATAAAATCACAATTAATACTAAATCTTTTTCTGTAATCGGATAAGTTGGTAAAGAGAAGAACATCACTGTCCATATACCAGAAATTTTCTATTTCTTCTTTCTGAATATATTCTGCTATCACATACCACCGGAAATAGCAGAATGCTTCGTATTCATATCTATGATGGGACATATGAATATAATAATTCTGTTCGAAATTATCGGACAAACCTGAATAATCAGAAATATTATGGTGCTCTATAAAGTCATAACAATTGTTGCTGTTATCCCCTATCAAGATAATCCGCGCTTGGGGATTAGTTACCCTGGCTTGCGTTAATACATATTTTAGATAACCGGAATTCCCCTTATGGACAAAAATTAAAACCTGATTTCCATTACTCATTGTTCAACAACCTTATTTATTTCTCCCGGCTTTAACCAATCTTCTAAGAAGATTCTTCCCCATAGAAAGGAGAATCGCCCCTATCTCCAAAAACTCCGCCCTGTTAACCAGGGTTATAACAATTATCACAAGAATGCCCCAAGGGATGTACAAGAATCCCCCCAGAAGGGAAACAAAGGGGACAGAGAACAGCCCTATGAGTATTACAATAAAACGCCCCGTCACAATATTATCCCATATTTTTATAGAGATAAAGAGATTTACCAGCCACATGATTAACAGTGAAAAACTCGTAGCCATGGCTGCACCCAGTGCGCCGTAAGGGGGGACCAGGAAGTAATTCCCGACAATATTGCAAAACAGGGATATAAGGGAGAGAATGAGAATAATATAGCTCTTCTTTTCCACATGGATAGCCGTTTCCATAACGCTGGAAAACATGGTCATGGCGGGGACCAGGAGAAGAAAGGGCATAACATATTTGGCATTATAATATTCAGCGCCAAAGTAGTAGATGAGAATATCCTTGAAAAAGATAATCCCGATAATCACATAGGACATGGCCAGGCCGACAAGGACATTGGTTCTTTTGAATATGCTAATATGCTTGTTTTCCTGCCTCCAGCGTAGGGAAACTGGCATCCAGAGGTTACCAAAGGCCGTACTGAAGACTGTAACCAGAATGACGAATTTATTAGCCGCCCCGTAAATGCCAATCTCATGGAGGGAGCACCAGTGCTTAAGGGCAAATTTATCCACCGAATTGGAAATCCACCCCAACATGGTCGCCGGCAGAACGGGCAGCCCCAGAAGAAGGAGCACCTTCATGAGTGAACGGTCCAGGGATGTAAAGCCCCAGTGGTCCCGGGTATAGTAGTATTGGTATAAGAACTGAACAGTATGGGAAACGGTTTGTCCCAGAATAATGGATGTAAAATCTTTTTTATAGAAAACCAATAATCCCACTGTGACAATAAAGCTAATGACACGATTCAAGATAGAGGATAGGGAAATCTTCAAAGCCCGTTCCTGCATCTGAAGTATGGCTCCGGAAAGGGCCAGAAAAATCTCGATAAGGAGATTTAATTCAAGAATGAATAATATGGCAGGATGATAGCCATTGAATAGTAACTGTGAGATCTCTTTTCTTACAAATAATAATGGAATGAGTAGTATAAAGAACAAGCCTAGAGACGGAATCACTGCATGGAAGGTTAATTTTTTCTTGTCATCCCATTCTCTATATTCCCGCCTCAGAGAGTATACCAATCCCAATTGAATAAGGGCAGCCAGGATACCATAGGCGGTGGAATACATGGTGGCCTTGCCGAATTCTTCAGGTAATAGGAGCCTTGTGGTAATAGGAACACTGAAAAGACCTATGAGGATATTGATGATTGGTCCCATCGTCATTATGGACATTTTTTTTATGGTATTTTTAGCTTCGGACATATTATTTACCTATGAAAGGCGCGGCGGATTTTCTTTCCGAGGGGTCTGAGTAACCGGTACACCCCCAGAATCCTTGTCAATTTGTGTAGACAGAGCCAGGTCTGACTCTTGCGGATCAATCCGGGTCTGTACCATCGCCTGATATACATCTCGTTATGCAATCGTAAATAGAAATCATGAAAAGTGCCCTCCCCTCTTCTCCTTGCTTCGGAGAGGGGCTGCTCAAAAATATGCCGGATAAAGGCATCTTCCGCCCGGCGGATTTCATCTAAAGAGATCTTCAAGCGGGGCTGTTTCAGCTTTTCCAAATAAGCCTCTTCATTCCCATCCAGATAACGGATCTCCTCAAGAGTACGAGGGAAATCCTCCCTGTTCTTTACCCAGACAAAGGCATTCGGATTGAACCAGTCGTCCACCAGGGGGTCTCCCCAGTAAATGGGCACCGTATCCGCGTCGAAGGCGTGCATAAGTTTTTCCGACACATAACCGGGATGGCAGGCGTTTTCCAGGGCCAGGGTAAACTTATAGCGGCTCTGGATATCTTTTTTAGAAGCTTCCTTATTCCCCCAACTATCCCAGTACTCCTGCTGCTTCTTATCAATATTATTCAAATGACGTCCCAGGGAATCGACTTTTTTATAGTTATCGCAGAGATAACGGAAAAAGTCATCCCGGA
>JAFGPQ010000230.1 GCA_016936115.1 Spirochaetales bacterium
CCTTCTGAAGCCAGCCGGCGTAATCCAGGCTGCCCGAGAGGACGGGATATTTCTCCCCGGGGGCTTTGCCGGAGGTGACTTCCACCGCCTCGTCCAGGGTCAGGGCGACCCGGCGGCCCATGGATTCCACTTCCACCTCCCCTTCGGAGACGATGAACAGGGAGGAGCCGTCCGCCCCGGTCATGACCGTAAAGGCGGTGCCCCGGATGCCGCAGACCGCGGAAGGGGTCGAGATGACCGGCTCCTCGGTGAGATTATTGAATTTATAGGAGATCTGCCCCATGGCGCAGGAAAAGACATTCTGGGGCTGATTCGACCCTACGGTTCCCCTGCCGAAGGCGAAGACCGTATCCGATTCAATGGTTACGGTGGATCCCCCCTCCAGTTCGATCTCGCAATAGCCGTCCCGTCCGGTAATGACCGAATCCCCCTCTCTCACGGGGCTGCCGAAGTCGGCCCATTCCAGCTCCCCCCCGGCGGGTTTGATGTCCACGGCGCCTTCCAGATAGGAGACTTCCCCGGTGAGGGCCGTCAGGGGAAAGGTCAGAGCCGTCAGCATAAGCAGTGCCAGGATTTTTCTCATTCCCGGACCTCCCCGAAACCCAGGTAGGGCTGCTTGTTTTTCTTATTTTTGTCCAGAACGATGACGAGCTGCTGATCCGCCGTATCCAGAAAGACCAGGTAGGCCGGATCGGAGACGTAATTCGTAAACCAGGTGGCCACTTCCCAGGAGTCGGCGAATACCCGGTAGCTCTCCCCGTCCACCACGCGTACTTCCCTGACCTGGGGATCGTCGAAGCGGACTCCCGCGTCGATCAGTCCCTGCCACAGGTCGTTGAGCATGGCTTCGGTGGGCAGGATCTCGCTTTCGAAAAGAAAGGGGCGGGAGGAGGAGCCCATAAGGGTGTCCGTTTCCCCCTGGTTGACGTAGCCGGTCAGAGCCAGAGCTTCCGCCGCTGCCTGATTTTCCGTTCGCATGGTGGAACATCCGAAAATCCCCAGAATCAGGGGCAGACACAGAAGTCTGCCTATTTTTCTCGTTTCCATGGAATTCATTATACCTCTTTCGGGTTGATTTGTCAGAAAAATGACGAAATGAGCGACTTTCTCTCCAGCTGGAACAGATCCAGATCGTCCCCTTTCAAGGATTCCCCGGGAGGGAATTTCATGGTGGCCGGATTGATTTTCGTCCCGTAGTAGATCACTTCGTAATGGCAGTGGGGGCCGGTGGACATGCCCGTGCTTCCCACGTAGCCGATGGTCTGGCCCTGGTCTACAATGGAACCGGACCGCATGCCCCGGGCGAAGGCGCTCATGTGGCCGTACAGGGTGGAGTAGCCGTTGGTATGGCGCAGCTGAATGAACCAGCCGTATACGTCGCTCCAGCCGATCAAAGTGATGACGCCCTTACCAGAAGCCAGGATGGGCGTCCCCTTGGGGGCGGCGAAGTCCACACCCTTGTGCTTATGGGTAAAACCGGTGATGGGACTGACCCGGCTGCCGAATCCGGAAGAGATGTAGGCCCCGTTGATGGGGGTCTTGAGAAGTTCCTTGCGGACCGTGCCCCCCGCGTCGTCGTACCAGTCCCGGGATCCGTCCAGCTTGACATAACGGTAGCAGTGGTACTCTTCCGTAGCGCCCCGGGTGTAGAGGCGAGCCATGACGATCTCACCGTAATCGGCGATCTCCCCTCTCTCGTTGTAGACGACTTCGTAGGCGGCGTCGAAATAATCCCCCCGGTAGATGTCCCGCTGGAAATCCACATCAAAGGAGAAGAGCTGGATCATATCCATGAAAACGTTCAGGGGCATGCCGCAGTCCACCGCCGCATTGTAGAGGCTGGATTCCACGGTTCCCCGGACCAGAACAACCCGGGTCGTGAGGACGGGATTTTTCACGGCGACCTGCAGGGAATCCCCTTCTACGCGGGCCTCCACCAGGGAGCCGTCCTGTTCTTCGAACTGAAAGCTTACCAGATCCCCGTCGGATCCGTACAGAAAAAAGCCCTGCTGTCCCGGCTGAAGATGAACCATATCCACATGGGGGGCTACGGCCAGAACCAGAGAGTTGGCCAGTTCCGCATCGATACCCTCCCGCAGAATCATATCGATGAGGTTGTCGCCCCGGATCAGTTCGCCACGGGATTCCCGGGACAGATCGGTAACCTCTCCCGAGTCGTCTACACTAAGCGTTACCGGGGATTCCTCAGGTCCCTGGGGAAGGGTACAGGTGAGAAGAAAAGGTAGAATCGCCATGAGAATTAAATAGGATTTAACGTTTAGTTTACCGAGCACATTTCCTCCCCATCCCTTTCATTATCGGCGAAGTCTCCCCAATAGCTTACCCTTCTTTACGGATATATTGGTCCAGCCGGTTCCTGTCCTTCGTGGTAAGCCAGGCCTCGAGGAGAACACCCTCGTCCTCATAATCCTCCTTCGCCACGGTGCAGGTCCGGTGAATCTCCGCCACCAGATCCCAACGGTCCGGAGGAATCATCAGCCTTGTCAGCTGCTGCATCTCATCCAGAGCCCGGCCGACCTTTTCCTCCAGCTCCCCGAGCCCCAGATTCCCATGGACCGAAATGAACAGGGCCTCGGGGAAAGCCATTTCCAGATCGTCCTTCTGTCCGGCCGCTTCGGCAAGGTCCATCTTATTGAAAACAAGGAGGCGGGGTACCCGGGAGGCCCCCAGTTCGGCAAGAACGTTTTTAGTTGTTTCGATGTGGCTGCGGTATTCCCGGGAGGAACCGTCGACCACATGCAGGATCAAGTCCGCCAGAACCGCCTCTTCCAGGGTGGAGTGAAAGGCGTCGACCAGATTATGGGGCAGCTTGCGTACGAAGCCGACCGTGTCGGTGAGCACGATCTCCCGGCCCCCTTCCATTTTGAGCCGGCGGGAGGTGGGGTCCAGAGTGGCAAAGAGCTTATCCTCCACCAGCACGTCAGAACCGGTTATCCCGTTGAGGAGGGAGGATTTGCCCGCGTTGGTATATCCCACTATGGCTATGGCAGGAACGGGGCGCTTGGAACGTTTCTTGCGCTGCAGATGGCGGGTCTGCTTGACCTTTTCCAGCTCTTTCTTGAGCTTGCCGATCCGGTTCTGAACCAGGCGCCGGTCCGTTTCGAGCTGGGTTTCCCCCTTGCCCCTGGTCCCCTTGGCGCCGCCCCTCTGGCGGGAGAGATGGGTCCAGGCCCGGGTGAGCCGGGGCAGGGAGTACTCCATCCGGGCCAGGGCCACCTGAAGAGTCGCTTCCCGGGTAGAGGCCCGGTCGGCGAAGATATCCAGAATGACCTCCTGCCGGTCGATGACGGCGATGTTGAAGAACCGTTCCAGATTGCGCTGCTGGGTGGGGGTGAGATCCGTATCGAAGACAAGAAGATCCGCCTGGGCCCCATCGGCCAGCTCCGCCAGCTCCTCGAGCTTTCCCTTGCCCAGAAGCCAGCCGGATTTTTTCTCCCGGGGCTTGATGACAATCGATTCCATCCCGGGAATGCCCATGGTCATGGTCAGGCTCTCCAGCTCGCGCAGATGGGATTCCGCCTCCGAAGCGGACTCATCCGCCTCCTGTATTTCGATAAGAAGAGCCCTTTCGCACTTGAGAGAAAGAATATCCCGCTCTTCCAACTCGACAAATATATTATCCAAAAGTATATCCTGAAAAATTGATGAGCCTATTATAGACCTTTCCCGACGACTTTGGAAAGGGATTTCTTATATTCAACTATTCTCTCTCGGATCGGCTTTCGGCGCTGCGGGGAAGCAGAAAGGCCAGGGGGATAAGCCCGATCCCCGTCATGCTGCACAGGAGATAGCTTTTATCCAATCCGATACGGTCTCCCAGAAACCCCAGAAGCAGGGCGATAAGGGAGCCGACCCCGAAATTAATCGACATGTACATGCCGTTCATGAGGTGGGCATGGCGGTTTTCGTCTCCTGAACGATCACCAGAAGAATCGGCCCGCTGGCGAACATGAAGAATCCCAGAAAACCGAGAAGCACAATGCTGTTGGTCAGGGTAAAGAGTCCCATGAACAGAACCGTCCCCACCGCGAAGAGAATCAGCATCCGCTTCCTGCCGAACCGGTCGGAAAGGGAACCGGCGAGAAAGGTTCCCGCCACCCCGAATCCCTGCAAAAGGGAGAGAGAGATCCCGGAATACCAGAGAGACGCCCCCTTCTCGATAAGGTAGACCGGCAGGAAAAGGGTCAGAGCCGTTTTCATGGCCGAATTGAACATGATAAAAGCCCCCAGGGCGAAAAAGAAAAACCGGTAATCCTTCAGGATTCTTACCGCTCCGTCCTGCTTCGTCCTCCTATGGGGAGGCTGGGCAGCCTCGTAATTCCTTAATTTCACAAACAAAACCGCCGAGGCGGCAATACCCAAAGGCATCAGCCTCCAGATCCCCTCGAGGGACCAGAGGGAAACCGCCCCGGTCACCAGAAGGGGCCCCACCGTCCGGGCCATTTCACCGCCCACCATATAGAAACTCATCCCCCTCCCGACCCGGTCCCCGGAGGACTCCCTTACCATAACCGGTGAAGGAATATGAAAAAGAGCCGCCGAAATGCCCGCCACCAGAAACAGAATAAAGAGAGCCCCGAAGGAGGGGGCCAGCCCGATCAGGCTCATGGCAACCGCCGTAATCCCCGGCGTAAGAATCATGAAATACTTAATCCCCCTCTTCTCGGCCATCAACGCCAGCAGAGGATTGAACAGGGAAGGAATATTTCGGACAACATGGAGAACCGCCGCCGCGGAAAGGGGAATCTCCAGCTTGGCAATAAGCAAAGGAAGCAGAGGCGCAAAGAACGACGTATAGATATCATGGATGTGATGGGCCAGAGCAATCGCCAGGACGCGGGTTTTATTGAATGTAGACTCCGAGTATTTCACGGGTCATATATTAACATATTACCGGCTTCAAACAACCCCCTCTTCCCTAATCCCCCTTACCAACCATTTCCGCCAAATCCTCTGAACGGGGAATAATAACCTGGGACACCGCCAAAATTTCACCGGAAGAAACTTCGAGGACTCTCGAGAAGACGACCACGCTGTTTGCCATGGGGATGACATTGCCCGTGACAAGATAGCGGGAAGAGAGGAGGTTCCCGATGGAAATAGCCGTATCCGTATCGACTAAACCGGTCAGGGTCAGTTTTTGTTCCGAAATGATCTCATCCAGTTTTTCCCTCTCCACAAGGGTGAATCCCATTTCATAAAAGGCTTTCTGAGCGAACCGGTCAAGATACTCGGTGAAAAGCGAACGGGCCCCGTTCCCCTGACTGAAAGGAGTGATGGCAAGAGTTGAGTTCCCATCCGGTCCCATGGAAAGGATAAGCTCATCAAGCATAGCCTGGACATAGGAATTCAGAGAAATATCCTTCCGGTCCGGCAGAATCTCCCTCCGGTTCTGGGAATTCCGGATTTCCTCCTCCGAGTACTCCTGTTCCTTTCCCAGAATTTCAATATATCTGTCGAGAATCATTAATTCATCCTCAAAACCGGAATTATCGAGTTTAGCCCGGGAGTTGGCAACCTGAATTTTTGTATCGATGGTCAGTTCCAGTGCCCTGGACAGCTTTTCAGCGAGAGATGATTCATATCCACGGATAGATTCGGAAGTGATGCTGTCAAAGGCGGACTGCCGTTCATCATCGGACAGCTGATCCAGATCGTCTCTCCTATCCAGCGTTTCGGATCTTTCCTCATTCATCCTGTTGACAGTTTCCTGTGAATCATAATACAGAGAGCCGATTTCCTGAAATCTCTGAGCAATGAATTTCATAGTGGAAGACTGGAGAACCCTGTAATCGGATATTCCGTAAACATGGGAATTCCCCCTAATGAATTCGGCGGAAAGGGGGGCTGTTTCCCCGAAAAAGGACTCCCCCTTCAGATCTTTATATTCGTAACTGATCCGGGCGATCTCGCACTCGCCCGCATTCTCATTGCCGGCAATAAGGACGTCCGCCAGAATCGTTTCATAATCACCGTTGTGCAGAGTGGGAATTCTGAAAGAGACCCGGTTCCCGGATATCTCATAATCATAGCCCCAAGTCTTTTCCAGAGTGACATACTCCGGGAAATCCACATGTATGGTAACATCTCTGGCAGCCGGGACAATCATTCTGTCCAGTTCGTCACCGAAAGTTTTCAGCATCTGCTCCCTGTCGGAAATAAATCTGCTGCTTCCTCCGCCGGCGATGGCGAGAGCGATCATCAGGTTCACATCGAAATTTGACCCCACGCCAATAGTGGAAACATTGATTCCATTTTCCCTGTACGCATCGGCCATCTCAAGAATCCCCCCGCTTTCCCCCACTCCGTCGGTCAGAAAGAGAACCCGGTTATTATACTCGGATCTGAAATTGGCAAGAACCTGTGAATAACCGTCCTCCAGACCGGCGACGAGATTGGTTCCCCCACCCGCACTAATGTCGGAGACAGCATCCTTGAATCTCTCCCTGTCACGGCCGGACATCATCCGGGTCGAAGGAAAAATCACTTCCGATTCGGAATCAAAGACAATCAGAGATACATAGTCCACATCGCGAACCTTCTCGATAAAGATATCAAAGGACTCCTTGACCCAGTCGAGCTTTCCGTCGGACTTCATGGAACCGCTCTTGTCGATCACAAAGGCAAGATTCAAAGGGGGGAGATCCCCGAAATCCGTCCTGTCGGCCTTGACCCCGATCTGAATCGTTTCGTGCTGCCCCCTATTGGAAATCCGGGAGTTGCCCAGATAGGGATACACGGCGAAACTCCCCTCGGAAGGAGAAGGATAGGAGTAGTCGATTTGAGAAACATAGGCAGGAACCAGAATATCGGATGGACGAATAATAATCCCGCTGCCCGCCAAATACTTACCATGAGTAGAGGAAGCACCCCCCTCGTACATCCCGTTAGCGGAAATAGAACAGAAAATTGAAAACAGAAAAAGCAAGCACACCAGTCTCTTCATGACACCCCCCAAAAATATACCTTAGATCAGAAAACCCCACAAACAGAATATTACTATAGCACTTCTTAATGAAAATACCCCAAACCCAACGAACAGGTCCTCAAGACCGCGTGAGGCGCGACAAACAATCCCCTCCCCCCAACAAACAGCAAAAAGCCAGCAATGGCGCCATAGCGGTTTCCCACGGCAGAAACGGTCCAAAGTCAAGGCGACAAGGCAAAGGCGTACGAAAAGTACGTCGAAGCCGCAGTCAACGCAGGATTTGAGCCGTTAATGCCGCCCGAAGGGTGAGTTGCGGCACAGGGCAGGTTATGGAGCGGCGCCACGCGCCGAAACAGAACCGAACCGCAGCCGCAACTCATGGCAATCGTGCGTTTGCTTCGCAAGCCACCCTTAGGGGAAACTTGACAATATGTACATATGGGACATATAATATCCCATGGGCCAGGACAACTTACAGGAACGATTGGAAAAAAAAGTCTTCGGAATGGCGGAGATGCGTACCAGACAGGCGGAAGTCATGGATCTGGTGTCGAACCACTACGAAACGGTATTCCTCCGGGACAACAAGCGCTGCGCCTGCTCCCGGTCGGCCATACTCATCCACCCCGATCTCTGCCAGGTGCTGCTCTCCCGCTGGGAGTATGAACCGGTAATAGAGGAAAAAAACGGGAAATACACCCTGACTTTGAACGAAATCGGAGCCAGGGGCCAGAGCGGAAACAGGGAAGAAGCCCTGGGGCTGCTCATAGAGGACGTGCTGGATCAGACCCGATCCTATTTTTCCGAAATGGATCTGCACGCCCGGCTGCCGGAAACGAAGAACCGCTATCCCTGGTACCTGAAAATACTGAATTGTCTCTCTGTGGAAGAAGTCATCCAGACGATAAATCTGGAGGGCTTTTCCCAACTAATAGAATAAGGAGCGTGGTCAAATGGAAATGCGGAAATTCGGAAAAACCGGTCTGGAAGTATCTTTGCTGGGATTCGGAGGGTTCCACCTGCTGGAGATACCTCAGAAAGAGGCCACGGTGCTGCTGAACGAGTACCTGGACAGGGGCGGCAACTATATCGAAACAGCCATGAGTTACGGCCAGGGCGAGTCGGAACGGAAAATCGGCCGGGCGGTCAGCAGCCGGCGGGATGAATACATTCTGGTGACGAAAACCGGAGACCGGGACGCAGAGGGCTGCCGGAAGAGCGTGGAGGGGAGCCTGGAAAATCTGCAGACCGACCATGTGGATATCCTTCTGATGCACGGAGTACAGAATTCAGAGGAACTGGCGAAGATTCTCGCGCCGGAGGGAGCCTTCGGGGAAGCGCAGAAACTCAAGGCGGAGGGCAAAGTCAACCATATCGGCCTGAGTATGCACGGCCAGCCGGACGTTCTCATCGAAGCCTTGGAAAAGGCCCCCTTCGAGGTGGTCATGACCACCCTGAATTACTACGACGTGAACAACTTCCCCAAGCTTCTGGACGTCCTGGTGCCTATGGCTAACGAAAAGGAAGTGGGAATCATCCTCATGAAACCCTTGGCAGACGGACTTCTTTATAAAAACGCCGAGGACGCCTTCAACTACGCCTTTTCCCTGCCCGTCTCGGTGGTGGTCACCGGAATGAACAATCGGGAGATGGTGAAACTGGATATGGACCTGGCCGACAATTACACCCAACTGGACGGATCCGCCATGGGAATAATAAAGACCTGTGCTCCGGAGCTGGGTAAATATATGTGCCGCCAGTGCGGAATCTGCGACAGCCTGGGGCCGGACAATTTCAAAGCCCGGGATATTTTCCGGCTGGAAGGACTATACGACAGGCAGATGAGGACGGGACAAATAGACGATACGGGGGATTTCGCCCTGCGGGACCGGCTGCGGTTCTGGTTCGGGACCCAGGACAGGGCCCGGGAGGAGTACGCTCAATTACCCGTCAAAGGTGACATTGAGCTGAAACCGGAAGAGTGCCGGGTCTGTCCCTACGGCATTGACATACCCTACAAACTGGCCCTGGCCGATTACAAACTGGCCGGAAAAGAAAGTTACTGAGCAAAAGAGGAAATGAATATGAATCTCATAAAAAGAAGACCCTTCGGCAAAACGGGCCTGCAGGTAACCCAGGTCAGCCTGGGGGCAATGAATCTTCGCCTGCTTCCCTCGGAAAAAGAAGCGAGAGAGCTGGTAAACTACGCATTGGACAGGGGCGTCAATCTGATTGATACGGCCCGGGCCTACAACGGCACCACCGGCGACGGGAAGGAACTGGAAAGCGAAATCATCGTGGGCCAGGAAGTGGCGAAACGAACAGATCTGACCGAGCCGCTCATTGTGGTGACCAAGGGGCATGGGTACAATCCCAAGGCCTTTGACGAGCACCTGAACCTCTCCCGGGAAAAGCTGGGGCTGACCGTCGGACCTGAAGGGGAGATTCTCATGGGCCGGACCGAAATCCGCCTGGTCTACTTTTTTCACGGCATCTCCCGGGAACGCTGGGATGAGATTGCCTCCTCCGGCGTGCTGGAACATGCCCTGAAACGGCGGGAGGAGGGACTCTTCACCTATCTGGGCTTCTCCAGCCATACGGGCCATGAGGAGTGCATCGCCGAAGCCCTGGATACGGGGGTGTTCCAGGTGGTGGAACTGCCTTACAACTGCTTCTCCCCCTCCTTCGGAAGGGAGCAGGAGAGATACGGCAATTTCTTCAGGAGAATCCATGATCAGGGGATCGCCCTCATCAACATGAAAGCCTTCGCCGGGAACGGCATGGTGGAACGGACGGAGATCTTCAAGGACTACTGCTATATCTCACCGGAGAACCGGCTGCGCTTCTGCCTGTCCAATCCCTGGATATCCACGGTGGATGCGGGCTGCCGCTTCAGAGAGGAACTGGACAGCAATCTGGCGATTTCCGCAGGACCGGCATACTCCGAGGCGGAACAGGAAGCCCTGATCGGTGAAGCGGCCAAAGTATCCGCCCTGATCGAAGGCACCTGCCGGGAGTGCACCCACTGCCTGGAAAAATTCGCCTGCCCCCGGGAGATCAATTTCCCCGAGATACTGGCCCTGTCCGCCCGCCATAAAATGGCCGCAGGGTTTGATCAGTCCGTGGACGGCCTGAAGAAGGCCTACGCCGCCATTGATCTTCAGGCGGACCAGTGCATCGCCTGCGGGGAGTGCTCCCCCTGGTGCGAATACAAACTGGACATACCGCCCCTTATGGAAGAGGCTCACCGGCTGCTCGCCTAGGAGAAGATTTCATGCTGGATCGGGTAAACATCATGATGAGGGCCCACTGGGAGATCATGGACGAATATCTGAGGATAGCCGAAGAGTTCGGCCTGGGAATCGAACTGGGAGATTTCTGCCGGGCCGATATTCTGGAGGACCGGAACGAGTACGCCCGGCGGGTCACTCTGATGAAAGAGACCGTTCTGCCCCTGAATCTGGGACGGACCCTGCATGCCCCTTTTCGGAGGATTCTTCCCCACGCGACCGACTCCTCCCTGCGCC
>JAFGPQ010000025.1 GCA_016936115.1 Spirochaetales bacterium
CGGCCGAACAGCTTTACTCCCTGCCGGTCCGCCTCCTCGATCTGAGCGAGGAGAGCTGCCTGGGTGCGGTTATCAACGGGGGGAAAGGAACCGGCCTCTTCCGGGATTACGGGGAAGGGGCCGATACCGTCGTCCGGTATATCAGTCCTCGGTGAATCCGTTCTCCCGGGAAAAACCGGCGGTCACGGGAACAAGGGTCAGGCTGACTATATCCTCTTTGTCTATGTCCACCCCCGCTTCCCGCAGATTGGAGAGGAATTCCTTTGCCAGATCCTTATGGCCGATCTGTGCCTGGATCAGCAGAACATCCCCGGACTCGAACTTATCGGAACGAAAGAATCCCGTGAAAAAGGTCTGCTCGTCGGAGAGGGCTCTGGCCAGATTCTGTGCGTCCAGGGTGATGGCCCGCTGAACTCCTATGCTCTGCAGGGCCAGATAGATATCCTCACGGTATGATGAATCGTATACTTCAACAAATAGATAATACATGCTTTCCTCCTTTCCTATTCCTGAGCTCCCGTTGTTATCTCGCCTGCCTTAGTCAGGGCGAAACGGGTCAGCAGCGGTCCGACGATCTCGGTGATAATGGTTGTAAACAGCAGAATATTGATAATGACCGTGGCCATCTCTGAGCCCAGTGTGCCGTAGACCGGCTTGGTGAATTCCTTGCTGATGGACAGGGCAAGGGCCAGGGCCACTCCGACCTGGGGCAGCAGGGTGAAGCCGATATACTTCTTAACCCGTCCCGGCGCTTTTCCCAGGATCGCCCCCAGTGAGGCGCCTCCCATTTTGCCCGCACCCCGGGCGGCGAAGTAGATGAGTCCCATGACGCCAATCTGCTTTAACAGACGGATATCCAGATGGGCTCCTCCCAGAAGGAAGAAAGCCGCCAGAAAGACCGGGGAGAAGTGTTCTATGAGGCCGCCGCTTTTCTTGGCCAGCTGGGGCGCCGTATTCACCAGAACACAGCCGAAGGACATGATAGAGAGCAGTTCGCTGACTCCCAGCATCTCGCTGATTCCCAAAAGCCCCATAATGACGGCGGCGATCATCAGCATGATCAGTTCCGACTCTCTCTCCTTGCCCAGCAGCAGTTTGAACAGCAGGGCGCTCGCCGTACCCAGGGCAACCGATTCCCCGATGGAGAGTAGTGTGCTTCCCACTATCTGAATCATCTGGGCATGGCCGCCGGTCAATCCCGCCTTTACGATGCTCGAGGCGAAGACGTAGATGATGAGGGCCATGGCGTCGTCGATTCCCACCACGGCGATAATCGTGGATGTGAGGGGCCCCTTGGCCTTGTACTGTTTGATAACGGCAATGGTGGCGGCGGGGGCTGTGGCGGAGGCGACCGATCCCAGGAGAAGGGCCAGATAGGGATTGTCCGGGTAGAGGGCCATCAGTACCAGATAGACAATAGCGAAGGCGCCCAGACACTCGAAAAGAACGATCATCAGAACTGATTTTCCCAGCTTTTTAATCACGTCCAGCCGCAGTTCCACCCCTATGATAAAGGCGATGATTCCCAGAGCCACCGTACTGATCCCGGACAGCTTATCCACCGTCTCGGGACTCAGGATATGGAGCAGGGAGACACCCAGCATGACACCGATCAGCACATAGCCCGTGACTTCCGGTATCTTGATGCGGGCGGTGATTTTCTTAGTGAAGAAGGCGGCCAGGAAAATGACCGCTAAATAAACAAATGAAGGAATTTCCATTTTATCAGTTTCTCGTGGTAAACAGGCTGATTACTTCTTCCGGGGTCGAAGCTTTCAGAATACCCTCGTGTCGATCCTTGTTTTTCGTGAAAAGGACCAGTTTGGACAGTATGCCCAGATAATCCTGCTGACGGTCATCGGGGCCTCCGATCATGAAAACCAGGGACACGGGCTGGTCATCGATGGCTTGCCACTCCACGGGGTTCTTCAAAATGCCGATGGTGACGAAAAACTCTTCGATTCCCCGAAGTTTAGCATGGGGGACGGCCAGTCCCAGTCCGAGGCCGGTGCTCATTATGGCTTCACGGTCAAGGATAGCGGTCCGGAATTTTTCCAGATCTCCGATCTTTCCCGTATCGAAACTCAGTTTTACCATTTTCTCCAGTACGTTTTTCTTGTCCCTATCCTGAAGGTAAACGATATTTTCTACATCCATATAGGAATCTAACTCATACATACCTGACTCCTTATCTCTCGATATTCTTAAGTTTAAAATATCACAGCGAATTAAACGCGGGAAGCCTTAATTTGGTGAAATTGTATAAAAGACCATTTCTGACCAGTATTGTCTTGTTTTGGGGGATAATGAAAGAAATCCTCCTACCTCCTCACCATACTCGCAAGGGAGGGAATCACCCCGTCCGCCTCGCCCAGCAGCAGGGGATCTCCCACTCCGACCGCATACATGCCCGCCCGTTTCGCCGCTCCGATTCCCGAGGGGGCATCCTCAAAGACAACGCAGGCTTCCACGGGCAGGGAAAGGGCTTCTGCTCCCTTGAGAAAGACCTCCGGGTCAGGCTTGGCCCGGCTCACGCAGGACCCGTCGATAACCGCATCGAAACAGTCGGCGATACCGGTCTTCTCAAGGATCAGAGCGGCGTTTTTGCTGGCCGAACCCAGGGCTGTTTTCATTCCCCCCCGGCGAAGCTGATCCAGATACTCCCGGGCTCCGGGAAGCAGGGCGCTCCTATCCAATTCGTTCAGATACTCCACATACCAGGTATTCTTCCGTTCGGCCAGATTTCTCTTCTCCCCGTCGGACAGGCGCTGCCCTCCGATCTGCAGAAGGATTTCCAGTGACGCCATGCGGCTGACCCCCTTGAGGCGTTCGTTGTCCCTTTCCGTGAAAGGGATATCCAGACGGTCGGCCAGCCTTTTCCAGGCCAGAAAGTGGTATTTCGCCGTATCGGCCAATACCCCGTCAAGATCGAATAGATAGCCGATGATCCGTGCGGGTAATCGCTCCATTGTCACATCTCTCCTTTCACGGTTTCCCGTCTCTTTTGAATCTCATGCCCTTCGGGGGTGACCCGGATGTCATATCGTTCATCCTTGAACATCACCGTAAACCGGACGCCGGTCCAGCCCGCGGGCAGCCGGGGATTCAGGGTCAGCTCCCCGTCATTTATCGATAAGCCGCAGAATCCCTCTACCACGGTCATCCAGGCCCCGCCGCTCGCCGCGGGGTGAGTGCCGCCTATGTAAACCAGGCCGGCGAAGTGCTTGGAATCTCCCTTTATGTCGACCAGGGCGGTTTTTTTGAAATAGGGGAGGGCCTCATCGGGACGGCCCGTTTTTACGGCCAGCAGGGCGTGGGCGCAGGCACTCAAACTGGAGCCGTGTTCCGTGCGGGGTTCATAGAAATCGTAGTTGGCCCGCAGCACTTCCGGGGAGTACTCCCCGGGGAAGAGGGAGAGCATGAGAACCACGTCGGCCTGCTTGATCACCCGGGTTCCCGAGGCAGGACCGGAACTACCCCCCCAGTACTCCTTGGGATGGAGCAGGGATTCCCTGATTTCGGCGGGGAATTTATCCTGTAAAGAGAAATATCCGGCGAACTGCTCGACGATGTTCCGGGAAGAATTTTCCATGGCGGATCGTTCCGGAGATGCCCGGTAGACCACATTCTTCTCTCCCGGGACCGGAACGTAGACTTCTCTCGTAATATCCCGTATCTCCTTCAGCTCTTTCCGGTATCCTTTGCGTTCGATGAGGGAGTTGGAATAGGAGAGGTAATCCGTATCGGTTCTCAGGGCTCTGTATCGATTGTCGTCGGTCAGGCAGGCCAGTCCCAGGGCGGTTTGAAAGGTGAACAGGGCCATGCGGGAGGTGTAGGCATTGTTGTCCACCCTCTCGTGGTATTCGTCGGGGCCCAGAACATCGTGGAATTCATAGCGTTTATGCAGGGGTGACCACAGGCTGCGGGAGTAGTAGAAAAGGGCGCATTCCAGGGCCATCTCCAGGGCTCCTTCGTAGAGGATGTTCAGGTCTCCGGTCATGTGCAGGTAACGGTCCAGGGCATAGACTATTGCAGAGCTGATATGGATCTGTTTATCCCGAAAGAAGGTACGCACCGGTTTCCCCGAGAAGACATCGGTCACATTGTAGTCGGAACAGGCGTCGGCTCCCCTCTCCTGGCTTTCCCAGGCGTAGAAGGCCCCCCGGTAACCGTACTCCGCGGACTTTTCCCTGGCCCCTTCCAGGGATTCCACCCGGTACATCAGGAAGCGCCGGGCCGTATCCGGGTCGGTGGCCAGGAAGTAGGGGGAGATGAACATCTCCGTGTCCCAGAAGACTGCTCCCTTGTAGGTCTGTCCCGAAAGACCCCGGGCGGGTACGGACAGATTCCGCTCCAGTCCCCGGGGGGCGATGATCTGAAGCTGATAGAGGCTGTAGCGCAGGGCGGCGGCGGCCTCCTCATCCCCTTCTATCAGCACATCCCCCCTGTCCCAGATCCCGTCCCATACCGCTTTGTGCCGCTCCAGTTCCCCTTCGAAGGAGATCTTTTCCAAGTCTGTTCCGACGGGAGTCATGTCTTTTACGGCGACCGTACCGGTTAATTCCAGAGTGTATTCTCTGCCGGCGGCCGTCTCGAGGGAAATAACCCGGTAGAATCCCTGACCGTTCTCCTCTTCCCGCTCTCCCGACGAATCGGGAAATCCGGTCCGACGGCACGTCTGTTCCACCTGAATCGTTCGGTTCTCTTCCCCGGTCCGGCACTCAAGCTTCATTCCCTCTTCGCTGAATCGGCAGGAGGGGTCGGTGAGATGGGGGCCGTGGATGTCGTACACGGCGGTCTGAATGCCGTGCAGCAGGGTCAGGTTCACCTCCCCGGTGCACTGAATGCGGTACTCCAGGAAAAGAGAATCCCTTCGGGCCATACTCACGAAGCGCCGGGATCGGACAGTCACGTCAAACGGCTCCCCGTCTGTTCCCGGAAGGCGCCAGACCGTATCCCGGCTCAGAATCCCGTAGCGGAAGTCCAGCTCCTGGGAGTGGGTGACCAGCCGGGGATCCCCGCAGATGCCCAGAACGGGGCCCTCATCGGGCAAGAGCCGGACCGACAGGGGATGGGGGATGTTGACCGGCTCCCGCCAGCCCGTGCCCTGACGGTCGTAGAGGCCGTTCATTATGAGGGCGGGCATGGCGTCGGCTTCCCCTTCCTCCATGGTACCCCGGCAGCCCAGCAGTCCGTTTCCGGTCATCATCCGGCTGCCGTTTATGATAATGTCTTCCTTTTCCGTTCCCCCGTCCTGCAGGCGGAAATCTGTTAGAGTGTACATGCCTTTTCATCCTTTCCTAAGTGGTGAGGGGCAGAATAATCCGTCCCTGTCCCGGGGAGAATCTCTCTTCGTAGATAAGGATTTCCCCCTCCTCCGGCTTACTGTCCGATGATTCCGCCGATGCCTTGACTTCCACCCCCGCTCCGTTCACCCGTACGGTGAAATGGAAACCCCTGTAGAAGAAGCGGAATTCGTAGGAGTCCCATTCCGAGGGGAGAGTGGGGCTGAGGGAGAGCCGGGGCCCGTCGCTGCGCAATCCCCCGAATCCGTAGACGATGTTTATCCAGGCCGCGGCGATGCTGGTGGTGTGGAGCCCTTCCCCGGTGTTTCTGTTGTAGTTGTCCAGATCCATTCTCGTAGCGAAGCGGAAGAACCGGAACGCCTCCTCCTGTCTGCCCAGGGTCGAAGCGAAGATCGAATGGATCGACGGTGACAGGGAGGACTCGTGAATGGTCCTGGGCTCGTAGAACTCGTAATTCCGGCGGATAACCTCCTTATCGAACTGGGAGGCGTAGAGAAAGAGGAACATGAGCACATCGGGCTGCTTGATCATGTCCGTGCGGTAAATCCTGTCGTAGGACCAGTGGTCGTAGAGGGGGAACTCCTCCTCCGGAATGGTGGAGACATCCACATGGGGCAGGTTGAAGTACCCCTCGTGCTGCTCAAAGAGACCGGTGGATTCGTCAAAGAGGATAATCATGTGCTCGGCGCAGCGGCTAATCTCTCCGATTTCCCCCTCATTCAGTCCGGTTTTCTCTTTCAGCAGGTGAAGTCTTCCCGGGGCTTTCCCTTCTATCTCGGAAATCAGCTTAAGGGTGTATTCGAAGGTCTTCCGGGCCATGAAGTTGGTATAGCTGTTGTTACTTACCATCATGTGGAATTCATCGGGGCCCATGACCGCGTAGTAACCGAATCCCTCGCCGGTCTGATCCCAGGAACCCCGGGAAACCAGGAAACGGCTGATCTGAACAAGCATTTCCGCCCCGTGTCCGTAGAGGAATTCCCTGTCCCCGGTGATATTCCCGTAGTGGGCCACGGCGTAGGCCACGGCGGTGCTCGGCTGGAACTGCAGGCTGGCATGCTGCCACAGGTCGCAGGCTTCCTCCCCGTTCAGGGTAGCCACGGGATAGCAGGCTCCCCGGCAGTCCAGCTGACGGGCCCTGTCCATGGCCCGGGGCAGGGTGGAGTAGCGGTATTCCAGAAGATTCTTCGCCGCGGCGGGATCGGTGAGGAGGTAGAAGGGCAGGCAGTAGGTCTCCGTGTCCCAGAAGGCGTGCCCGTTGTAGAACTCCCCGGTAAGCCCCTTGGCGCCGATGTTGTTCTGTGGGTCCCGGCCATGGTATGTCTGGCGCAGTTGAAAGAGGCAGAACCGGATGCCCTGCTGATTCCTTTCGTCACCCTCTATGCTGATGTCCAGACTCTCCCAGACCCGGCCCCAGTACTCTTCCTGGGCGGCCAGAGCCTGTTCACAGGCAGGGGAGGGGAGGTTCAAATGGCGCTCCCGGGCTCGCCGATGAAAATCGTCCGAGGACAGATCGGATTTGTCCGTATCATTGAAGGCGCTTCTCGTCACCAGGACCGGCTGTTCCGCTGCCAGGGGTACCGCGAACTGCACCGCTCCGCAGCGCTCCTCCGTAATGACCGAAAAATCGGTATGGGGGACGCTGGCTTCCCATTCGAAACCGGAGTATACCCGGTGCCCCGTGGATTTCGTCCGGGCGGTAAGGGAGACCCCGGTCTTCGTCCTTTCCTGGGTCTCTTTTTTCCAATAATGTTTTCTTTTCTGCCCGTGGACAGTGCCGAAGTCGGCCCCCAGGGTTATCTGAGCTGATAGAGGCCCGGAACCCTTCAGCAGGGTGAGCTCTATTCGCTGATATCCCCGGCCGGTCTCTATCATATCGAGGAAACGGGTAAAGCGGACACGGACGGCACGGCCCGATTCGGTCTTCCAGAGGAAGGATCGTTCCAGGATGCCTGTGCGCATATCCAGGATCCGGGAGAAATCCTCTATGGCGGAGCGGCCCATGAGAAGGCGCTCTCCGTCGATCTCGATGCGGGTGTAGAGCCAGTCCACGGAGTTCACCATGAAGTGGGTCTTGTCCACGATCCCCCGGTACTGGGGCTTTGTGGACCGCTCCTCTTCGTAGATGCCGTTGAAGTAGCTGCCCAGGAGGGTCTCCCCCTCGGTTCCCTCTTCGCAGTATCCCCGGACTCCCATAAATTCATTTCCCAGGGAGAAGAGGGATTCGGAGACCCGGTTCCGGGAGGGGCTCCACCCCTTTTCGATAATCCGCCAGGGATCCAGCTGCAGGTATTGATCCGGTTTTTTCGGCATGGGGCTATCCCTTGATCCCGGCCTGAAGCTTGACCTGGGTGATCTGCTTCTGAAAGAGGGCGAACAGGGTGATCGGCGGTATGATGGAGAAGACGATAGCCCGGATGATCTGCACGTCGTTGAACTTGGATCCCCTCATCCAGGAGAAGAGTTTAACCATGACCGTTTCCAGAGGAGTATTCTGGAGCAGCAGGAAGGGGAGCAGGAAGTCGGACCAGGCCGCGTTGATGGAGTAGAGGACCACCACCATGATCACCGCCTGGCTGAGGGGGACGGCGATGCTGCGGAATATGCGGAACTCGGACGCCCCGTCGATCCGGGCCGATTCGATCAGCGGTTTGGGAAGGGAATCGAAGAAGTTCTTGAAAAGCACCGTATAGAAGGCGTTGGCCCCCATGGAAAGCCAGAGGGGAAGGAAGCTCTCGGTAAGATGGAGCTTGAGGATGTTCAGAAACAGGGGGACGATGCTGGTGGTGGCGGGGATGAGCAGACCCCACATGACCAGGGCGTAGACGACTTTGTGCCCCGCCGGCCTGACCCGGGACAGGACGAAGCCCAGCAATCCGTTGAAAAAGACGGCGCAGAGCACGCTCCCTCCCACGGAAACTCCCGAATTGATGTAGTACCGGGCGAAGGAGAGGGTCTCCCAGGTGTGGAAATAGCTGGAAAGGCGCATCTCCTCGGGAAGTATCTTCGTACCCAGGACGAACTCCTTTATCTCTTTGAATCCGGACAGCATTGTCCATATCAGGGGGAAGAAGCATATGACCAGAAACAGGATGCCCAGCAGATAGGCGGCAGCGTATCCGATTCTGACACTCCATCGGTTCAGATCGTAATCTCTTATGATTCCCTTAAGGTTTGAGTCGGTATTTTTCATCATATCTCCTAGGCATCCTGCTCTTTGTTCATCTTCATGTAGAGCACCGTCAGAATAATCAGCATAAGGCAGATAATCACCGAAACCGCGCTGGCCAGGGAGTAGTTGTAATCGGTGAAGGCGTAGCGGAACATGAGCTGCATGAGGGAAAGGGAGGCGTTGTTCGGACCGCCGTTAGTCATGACCAGGGGTTCGTACAGTATCTGGAACACGGAAATGACCTGGAGTATCAAAAGGATGCGCATCAGGTTATAGAGCCCGGGAAGGGTCACGTGGAAAATGCGTCTTCCTATGCCCGCTCCATCAATGATCGCCGCGTCGTAGAGCTGGGAATCGATGGTCTGCAGACCGGCGATGTAGAGCAGGGCCGTGGCGCCGGCCCCTTTCCAGGTCAGGGCCATGACGATGAGGGGAATCGTCCACTTCGGGTTCGTGAGCCATCCGAAGGGTTCCGCTCCCAGCCTGTCCCGGATGATATTCAGGACGCCTGTCTCGCCGGGTATGAAGATGAAGCTGAACATGAGAACCATAGCCATACCCGGTACGATATTGGGCAGATAGATTCCGACCTTGAAGAGGGATTTCCCCCGGCGCAGCTCGCTGATAATGAGGGCCATGATAATCGGCACGGGGAAGCCTATCACAAGGGACCACAGGGTATAGGAGAAGGTATTCCTCACAGCGGCGACAAAATCGGGATGGCGGAATACGGACACATAGTGGGACAGGCCGGCGAAATCCTGCAGGGTTATACCCTGAACATTGTACAGGGACAGGCGGATGCTTTCGAGCAGGGGCACCCAGGCGAAGAAGCCGAAAAGGATGATTCCGGGCAGCATCAGAAGCCATCCCGCCCCGTTACGGCGAAAGACCTTTGCTGCGCGGTGCCTGATTGTATCTGTCATAGTGATCTCTCCCTGTTATGAAATCGGGGGAAACGGCACAGGCGGAATATCCCGGATATACCGTTTCCCGAAGGAAATACGGACCTTACTTGTTAACCGTATCGTCCAGTATTCTCTGGTAGTTTTTCTGGGCCATTTCGAGAAGAGCCGGAATGTCCGCATTTTCGTCGACCATGACGCTCTGCAGCACCTTGGTCAGTTCCGCATAAAGGGCTTGGGTTTCCACGGGCTCCTCGGTTCGGAGGTTGGATTCTTCGGACACCTTCTCGTAGTAGGAGTCGAACATTCTCATATCCACATTGATGTAGGCATCAATCGCATCCTGCTGTGCTTTCAGGTAGGCCTTGTCGGTCCAGGCAGGGAAGGCGGGGATAACGGGAATCCCTTCGTCGGCCCTGTTCTTCGCATCCGCTTCAAGCCCGGCGAGACCGGTTTCGGAAACCACCGGCGCCTTGCCCATGATCTCAAGATACTTCAGGGCCGCCTTCACTTCCTCGTCGGTGGCGCTCTTGCTGAACATATAGGGAGTTCCCCCCATGAGGGAGAACTGACCCGCGGGGCCTGCGGGAACGGGAGCCATGGCCAGGCTGGTGGCGGGAAGCCCGTTAACCTGGGTCGGCTGGTTCACCGCGTCCTGAGCCGCGATATACATGGCAGCGCTGCCCGTGCCGATAGCCCGGAAACCGGTGCCCCAGTCTTCGTTCGTGGGATTGGGAGTCAGAACATCATACTTCCACTTCAGATCGCTCACGTACTGGAAAGCCGCAGCCGACTCGGGGGAGTTCAGCTGGCCCACCCATTTGTTCCCTTTCTGGACGACGAAATTCGCTCCGAAGCCCCAGGCAATATTGGTAAAATGCCAACCGCCGGCGTTATCCTTGGCCAGAAGGCACAGGCCGGCCGCACCGGTCTTCTCCTTGATAATGACAGCGGTTTTCGCCAGCTCGTCCCAGGTTTTGGGATAGAGGGGCAGCCCGTCTCCATCAACCAGTCCGGCTTCCTTGAAAAGATCCGCATTGATCATAAGTCCCAGAGCGTAGGCGTCTCGGGGAACACCGTAGATTTTCCCGTCCGAGGAGAGCAGATTCCTTACGGACTCGTTCATCTTCTTATCCCAGCCCAGTTCCTTCAGTTCCGCGGTAATATCCCGGGCGAAACCGTTCTTCATAATCTTCTGGGGTTCGGTGAACCAGGTTTCGTAAATGGTGGGAAGCTTGCCGCTCACCGCCAGGGGCACATAGGTGTCGGTGGCGTACTTGTAATAGGCGGGGATGACCTTGATATCGGGGTAAATCTCATTGAACGCTTTCACATAACCCTTATGCATCTCGATGTCTCCGGTAAGAGTGTCCTCCGGCCAGATTCCCAACTTAATCGATGTGGCCCCCTTGGCCGCTCCGCTATCCTTCTGTCCGTTGGCGAACAGAAACCCCGTCAAACAGGCAATCATCAATAAAACCGACAATGTCCTTTTCATAATCATCTCCCTATAGTCAAACCTGATGAATCGGCAGGGGAAATCCTGTTCTTTCGCCTCCGATATCCGCTTTTTCCTTCCAGATAGAAAGGTTTAACGTTAAACCTATACTGATAAACAACTCCTGCCGAACCGATGAGGGGATATTGTACATAATTCACCCTATCAATCGGCAGAAAGGTTTAACGTTAAACTATGTTGGTATCCTTACAGTAACACCATAATATCCTGTTGTCAATATTTTTTTGAAAGACCTGTTGTCGGTTCAGATCTCCGTAAGGGACCGCACCGATTCCCTTTCCACGAGGGATACGGGCATGGTCAGCCTGCGCTTGGCTCCCTTTTTCCCTTCCAGGGAGTCCACCAGCAAACCGGCGGCGAGCTGGCCCCTGAGGTGGATATCCTGGTGTATTGTCGTGAGCTGGGGGTAGGTCAGGCGGCTGATATCCACATCGTCGAATCCGATGAGGGAGATGTCATCGGGAATTTTCACGCCCTTCTCCCTGAGCCCCGCCATGATACCGGCAGCCAGAATATCGGCGGTGGTCACCACGGCGGAAATATCCCTGCGTTCGCTCAGACGGTGACCAAGGCTCTTCCCGTCGTCAATATGAATTTCCTGTTCGTATATATTCTTCTTCGGCAAGGGGATATCCGCTTCCTTCAGGGCGGACTGGAATCCGAGGAATCGTTCGTGAATTACCCCCTGGGGATGGATGGGGGGAGAGGCGAAAACAATGTCCCGATGCCCCTTGTCAATCAGGTGCTTTGCCGCCAGATACCCCCCGCGGAAGTCCTCCAGCCTGACGCTCAGAATCTTTTCGTTGTCGATATAGCTGTCCAGCAGCAGGATTGGTTTTCCCATATCCATCAGCTTCTCGAAGAATCGGTCATTGAACAGACCGGTAAGGATGACCCCGTCGAAATTCCAGTTTCCGAAGAGGGAGATCAGCTCGTCCTCGTTTTCCACGGTTCTGATCATCATGTGGTAATCGTACTCCCGGAGCTTGCTTTCTATACCGCCCAGTATGGCCCCGTGAAAGGGGTCCACCAGAAAGCTGCCCGCCACATGGGGTATCAGATGGTTGATGACCCCGATGATGCGGGAGGATTTGTTCACCAGGGCCCGGGCGGACATGTTGGGGGTGTAGTTGTATTTGCGGATGATTCCGTTAATCCGCTCTACTGTCTCCGGAGCGACCCGGGAGCTCCGTCCGTGAATCACATTGGATATGGTGGTAACGCTGACCCCCGCTTCCCGGGCTATGTCCTTAATGGTGGGCATGGGGATTCCTTCCGGCGGAGCATAGGGGGCCTCGGGTCGTTTCTGATGGTAGGGGAATGTTGCTTTCCATAGGCGTCTGGACTTATCATAAAGCTATCCAACCGTTTTGCCAATACGAAGGGGATGGCCTGGAAAAAAACGTTGCACCGGACATCCCCATTGCTTATAGTGAATAATAAGAGGAAAATCATGAAAAGACCCCTGATATTGCTGATTATAGCCGCTCTTTTGCTTACCGGATGCGTTACTTACTACAACTCGTCGGACGTGAATAAATATTTCGATTCAGGAGTCTCCCAGGCGGACAAAGCCGTGAATGACGCTGAGAAGGATTTTGCCGAGAAGACCGAAATCATCGCCGGGATCAGAGAGAATATCTCCGATCCCGCCATGGTTCCCTACCCCTCATTCGACGGACAGCTGGCCGCTATGGGAACTGCCCTCGACGCCATGAAGGAACAGGCTGCCGTCCTGAAGGAGTCACGGGAATTGATAAAGGGGATCCTGAAAGGGAAGAAGACCATCCAGTCCGATGAAGCCGGATACAGGGACGTGATCGATGAAAAGGATCGGTTCGAAACCCTTTTCGAGGACTACCGGGGGAAAGCAGACCGTTATCAGAAAGAGTCGGCCGCCTTCAATGATCTGGCGAAACAGCACTCCCTTGTCCGGGTGGTTACGGCTGATCTTGAGAAAAAGGTACAGGATTATAAAAAGGATTCGGACAACCAGATTGCCAATGCCCATACCGAGATCGATGGGGCGGAGGTGAATCTGGATTCTGCGGAGAAAGCCGGATACGATGAACTGAAAATTGATGAAAAGCGGCTTCTTCTCCTGGAAATGCGGCTTCTCCTGGCAGATATCGAAGAGAAGCGCGATGACGTACTTGTTCTGGCGAAACGGTTCCGGGCGGAAGCGGGGGAGCGGAGCGAATATTACGTGGGGCCGGGGATGGCGAGCTTCGAGCTGCTGAAGGCCATTAAGGAAGCGTCGGCCGATATCTCTGCCAAGTCGAAGGAGATGAACGGGCTGGCGGAGAGGTTCGGAGAGTGAGAGGGGCGGCCCATCGTCAGTAACCACTCTGAAATTTGAAATTCATCATTACTTCTGCGAGAATTATAAAAAGACTATTCTTTTGGGAGTATATACCATGAGTTATATAAACTGGGACGAATCCTACGAAATCGGAATCCCCGAGATAGACCGTCAGCACAGGCAATTGATTGACAATTTCAATGATTTCTACAAGCACCTGTCAAATGAGGAATTAGGGGATAATTTAAGGGAGCTTCTGCAGAAAATGATGGACTATACGGATTATCATTTCAAAGAAGAGGAAAAGTATATGGCATCGATAAACTACAAATATATCGATGATCAGAGGGAGATGCATAATCAGATCCGAGAGAAGATGGCATCCTATAAGAAACTTGCCGATGAGGGCAAATTAACCGTTTCCATGCCTGTCACAAACGAAATCAAGAAATGGATAAAGGAGCATATCCAAATAGAGGATAAAAAGATAGCCCAGTCTTCATAAAGCGTTTCCCCTGATTTTTCTTTTCTACTGAACATGTACCAGTATGAAATCCACGGTCATGTCCTGATCGATAACTCCATAAAAGGTGCGGGGAGAGAAATCGGTACGGGATACTAACCGGCGGTACCCGATGCCTTTGACGACCGTATTGCCCACACTAAGAGTCCTCCAGTCTTTTCTGGTCATTTGCTTTACCCGATCCGATACATTCCCTTCAATGGTTATAAGATTTCTTCCGCTGACACTCTTAACAATGCCGCTATGGACCCGGTCTATTCCGGATGTGTTTGAATAGAACACATAATCTCCCGCCTGCGGTTCCAGGTGATGATTCACGTCATCCTTCCAGTTTTTCCGGATTTCATCAATAGAGAGGATCTGCCAATTTTTATTCCGCTCAAAACCAGCAGCCAATCGGGTTACCGTGGACATGTTCCAGTCCTCCTTATCGACTCCGCCATCGTCGGTTCCTCCCGTGAGCGGATCATCCGCCTTCATATAAACCCAGGAGACGAATTCGCTGCACCACCCGGCGCCGTACCCGTTATATCTGCCGGGGGATTCTCCGTCCGTTTTTCCCAGCTCCTGTTCTGCCAGTTCAATTATTGCCTGTCCATCAACCGTTGAGGTATCCATAACAGAACCTTCCCCATAGTGGACAGGGATCAGGGCATATGATTTTGAGGGTTTGATCTTCTGAAACTGGTACCGGCCTTTCCCGTCCGTATAAGTCGATACAAGACTGTTGTTGCCGAAGAGCAATACCTGAATTCCGGCAGCGGGGGTGTTGTCTTCATTACTGATGGTTCCCCCTATGGTGTACCGGGGAGAAGTCGTTTGGGTGGCGCAGCCGGTTATCAGGAAGATCACAAGAGCTGATAGTATACTTTTCATATGCTAATCTCCTCGCTACTATGAGGTTAGGTCATTGAGTCAGTTATGTCCAGTATAGGGGGGAGGATTCCGCATCTAGATCTTTATTTGTCAGATTGGGATAGCTACCATTAGCAATACCATCAACATCTGATAGATAGATCGTTATGGGCTCTAAGGAAGATGAATATGATTCTATATCAATATTATAATTAACAATTCCACTGTTGTTGCTATAGTCAGAGCTATAGGAACCATCATAGGTTACTTTTATTCCTTCAATCGGGTTTCCTGTGTTTGAATCGGTAATTACAAAGGAACCGCTTCTGTGGACCTTTTCAAGTGTCATAATTACGCCATAGCAAGCTGATAGCAGTAATGTGAATGAACCGGTCGCGAGAAACTTGAGCCATAAAGAAATTCTTTTCATGTTTATCTCCAATGAACTAGTTAAGATTGCTAGTAAGTCATTGCAAGACGAATCCCAATATTACTGCCTCTGACTGTAGACACTTTATCCTCACAATGACCAACTTGGATGTTGTAAGCATCGTACCACCAACTGCCTCCCCGGACTACGCGGTTTGTTCCATTCAAGTCATAGCACCACTCATACACATTCCCGCTCATATCATATATCCCCAGTGCATTTGAAATCTTACTTTCCACTGGGGCTAATGAACTGCAATTCCCATTATAGACTGCATAGTTTCCGAACACAGTGGATATGCCGAGTCCGCCAAGTATACTTCCGTCATCACTACAGGCTCCGCTGTTGTCACCACTAGCATGGTCTCCATACGTCCAGAGAATACCATCGCGGTATCTAGCCGCAAGTTCAAACTCATTGCTTGTTTGCAGCCTGAAGCCCTTTGCTGAAGGATCTACCACAGCATTATCACAATTACTATCTTGTGAGTTTCGAATTATCTCACTCGAATATGTGTATACGCACTCGAGGCTTGTTCCCTTTTGAGCATTATACCATTCCGTCAATGCATTGCTCCAAACCATACTGTCCCGCCAATTCACAAAGGTTACGGGATGCTGGATCGTATCTCCATAGCCGTCTCCCATTGTACCAGAATTGGCAAACGTATACTGTCCTGCCCCTGTCGTTCCGCTTCCACTTGTTGCCCACGTATGAACTTTATTCCACAACTCATAAGTCACTTCTGTCGTCGCTATCCAGTAGCCATTTGAAACAGAGGCACTTCCTTCGTCATTAACACCTGTGGGAAATGTTAATCCTCCAGGAATATAGACCATGGTAATAGTTACCCCATCGGCTGAATAAGTAATCTTAATTCCGGCATTATCAACTGTTGTGGGAGTTTCAGGATCACGTGAAGAGCCATCAGGGCAACCAACAATAGATAGGAAAAAAATAACTGATAATAAAATAAAGAATAGACGTTTCATAATATCCTCGCTATTGATTATATTTAATTGAGTGTATGGCCGATCTCCATGAAATATCATTGAATCTCAATTCCTTGTTCCCTAAGAATATGTTATTGAAGAAGTGAAATCGGCTCATTATTTATATTTATTTTAAAGCTGTGTGATCAAACGGTATATACTACTTTAGTTGTATTTTCTTCTATAAATTATTGCCTAGATAAGAAATCAATTCGAATCTGGTATTCCGTGAGGTTTTCTCAAAAATATTATAGATATGTCTTTTCACAGTGGATTCAGCAATAAACAGAGTCTCTGAGATCTTTTTATTGCTGTATCCTTTCGAAATAAGATCAACGATGCCTATCTCTCTTTTTGATAAACAGTATTGCTTTGCAAAATCGGAAAGATTATATACTGATTTCTCCTTTCTTAGTGTTATGAGTTTCATATTCAAACCGGAATAGTCTTTCATGGAATTAGTTGATAACACATTAAGAAAATATCTTTTATTATCATAACATATGAGAGTCTTTTTGGAGTGCATTGATTCTAAAGGAGTTGGATATGAAAAATCCACAAAGTATCTATTTGAGAGGAGAAGATCAGGAGACAATTCCTGAATATTGAGAATCTCACAGAATAGATCTAGAGAAGATCCGTTTAAAATTTCAATTTCGCCTAGAGGATTTATTAGGATGGATGAAATGATGTCTCCTTGTCCTCCCAAAGTCTGCAAATGCAATTTTTCCCTGAGAGTAAACCACTCTATTCCTGCTTGCAAAGATGGTAAAACCATCTGAATGAGGTTAAATTCCTTTTCTGTAATTAATCTGCAATCATTTGGACCACGTGCATGACCCATGAATCCTATAATAGAGTTATTGTAATTAATAGGCGAATAACAGAAATCTTGAGAAGGTCTGATTTCTTGAACATCTTTAAACAGTTTATTTAGTATTGTGTTATCTCCATTCTCAAGTTTATATGAATGAATTTTAGTTGGCATATTAAGAAGTATTTCTAGAAGAATATCCCATTGAATGAATTCTTCCTGATATATTTGATCAAAACCGGATGGGTTATTTGAGTAGAAATGAAATTTTCTATTAAGTAGTAGGTTTGGAATTAAAGATATGCCATGATAATCACATTCAATCAGGTTTGCAATTCCTTCTGAAAATTTCAGTAGATAATTATCTAGAGTATCGACTTGAGAATATAATAGGAGGAGATCATGAATCTTTCTTTGTTCTCGTTTGCTAATAATCATAATAACTATAACCTAGGATTATTTTTTATAATTTTGATAAGTGTCTATCACATCTCTATTTATTAAATAGTAAGATAGCACAGCATTAGTCATGTATCCATGTTTCGTGTTGGAAAAGTGAAATTTTAGTGATTAATACGTGAAGACATATAGAAAGATTGAATTCTTATTGGATGAAAAGCTCAATAATAGTGAAAGTACTGATTTTAGTTTTTTACATCATGATTACCGTAATAGCGCTTGAGGATAAAAAAATCACCTCACGGATTTGATGCTGCTTTAGAGTGAAATTACGAACCAAAAAGTGTCAACAAAGGTGTCAGTGCCTAAGAAATCAGAACAACAAAAAAAGAGCAACTCGTTTGAGTTGCTCTAATTTTTACCCACGTAAGGGATTACTTCTTCCCGGAAGAGGACTCGCCCTCCATTCGTCGCCGTCGTGGCTCCTCATTCCAGGCGCTTCCGGTCGCTGTCGGCCACTTCCTGTGGCCTATTCCTCCCTGATCGGTCGGCGCTCCCTGCGGTTCGAGTCCTCTTCCGGGTTTTTTGTGAATGTCAGATTTACTCAGATTATAAATAAAAAAAACAGCTTTCAAGCTGGTTTTTCATGTTTGCCCGGAAGAGGACTCGAACCTCCACGCAGTTACCTGCACTAGTCCCTGAAGTCAGTATGGCTGCTTATGTTGTTCATATAGAGCTGTATCGTACCGCATAAGGATGGCTTATGCGGTAAGTTTTCCATATAAAGCTTCTGGGCTTTTATAATAAAGGCGTCGATACTGGTGTCTATTATTGAACGTACGAAATTCAGTGTGATCAACGATTTTTCCAACCTTCAGGATTTCTTTTCGCATGAAAGACAGCTAAAACAAGTATCGTGGATTCCTGAAGGGTATAGATGATCTGATAGGGAAAGCGCCGTATCAGAATCCTTCTGTAATTTTTATGAACAATCGGAAACATGAGAGGATTTCGCTTGATCATCGAAAATCCGTTATCAAGACAATTAAGGAATTCTCGATCCAGATAGAGTGCTTTGCTTCTGTACCATTGAATAGCATCACGAATCTCATTTTGTGCTTCCGATGTTATGACCAATTCATATTTCATTAAAAGGACTTATTCCTTTTCAAGTTCAGATCTATACGAATCCCAGGATAGAGCTGTCCCGGGATTTTGTTTATAGTGTTCTTCCCTCTGCTCCAAATCCTTGATCTGAACATCGGTCAGGTTTGAGGTTTCTTTGGAAGCAGCTATCGTATCCCATATATCTTCTACAAGAATTATTTTTTCTTCAATAGTCATATTGGATAGAGCCTGTTCAATGACTGTATTCATATTACGTCTCCCTTATATTATTATAACAGCAAAGGGTGATATTGACCATATCCGTTGATTGATTCTTTGTTCTTAAGCAGGGCTAGCCATAAATCCATTATTCAGTATATATTCACCTCCCCATGTCAAAAAACAGTTGTTATTCAAGATATACTACGGATTTCAAGATCGCTGTGAAACTGGGAATTGCCGATCCTTCTCATGTAAAGGATTTGCCCCGCAGTACCAGGTATAATTTCAGAAATGCCAGTTATGAAGATCTTCTCGGACGGGAGTACGAAGGGCTGATCGACCGGATCTCTCAGGTGAAGGAAATTCTCGATTCCCGGACGGCTACGGCAGTAGCCCTTTCCTTGGCTCGTTTTGTCTTTTTTGTTAAGAAGCTGGGGAAAAACGTAACGTCCCTTTCCAGAGAAAAGAAACCGGCTATTCGTCGTCAATTCGTCAAACTCGTCCAGAAGGCGGAGGCCTATATTCCCCGTAAGAAAATTCTAGAATATTTCGAAATGAGTCCCCGGCGGTTTCGCAATTGGGAAAATAATCCGGACGGATGCACAAGGGCTCCCCACTTTGAGAGTGTGGCCCAATATCCCCACCAGCTGACGAATGAGGAAATACAGAAAATCATCCGTGCCTACCGGGATCCGGATAAGGCCAGCTGGAGTTCATTCGCTATTGCCTCCGACCTTTTCCGACAAGGGATTGTTGTGGCGGGGACATCGACTATAATGGATTATGCCCGTAAGCTGGGGCTGCATAAGAGAAAGCTCCGTAAGAAAAGACAGAAGCGGGGTAGTGTGGAAGCCCATGGTGCGGATGATGTGTGGCACATGGATGTGACCCGTATCGCTTCGGCTGACAATATTATTCATTACCTGCACCTGGTCATGGATAATTTTTCCCGGAAGATTCTGGGATGGCATCTTTCTGCGGAGCTCCGGGCGGTTAACTCCCGCCGAGTTATCCAGAAAGCCATAGAAGGTATGAAGAAGGACAAAGGGGAATCGGTCAATCTGGTCAGTGACGGGGGTTCGGAAAATGATAATTATACGGTTCGTGACTTTCTGGAGACAACCGATGTGGTACTCCTTATCGCCCAACGGGACGTGCATTATTCAAACAGTATGGTTGAAGCCGTGAACCGGACTCTCAAATACAGGCATATTTTTCCACATATTGTACCGGAAGCTCTCAGGTTGAACGAATTCATCGAGCGGGCTGTTACTGAATACAACAATCGTCCCCATAGTAATCTAAAAGGATTGACACCCCATGAGAAATATGACGGACAAGTATGGGATCAGGAGCATTTAGCCCGGTTGAGAAAAGAAGCCCGGATTAAGCGGATGGATTACAACAGGACGGCCTGTCCGCCTCTGGAACATGTTGAATACAAGAATGAAAGGACTAACTTTATGATCCTTCTCTTGCCGGAAAAATATTCGCAATTGAGAGATAAACATGGTAATATTGTTTCTGTGTCATGCATTGGATGCGCGAAATGCCGGGGAAGGAAAATCGAATAATGTGTATTAGACGAGATTATAGCGAAAATAGGGTAGGGGAGGATACCCGGCAGACGTTCCAAAATTGGAACGTTTTGGAAATAACCGCTGGAAATGACATTGATAGGGATAAGGACGCGCAGTTGTATTACTTCAATGCTCGGTGGTATGATGCGGATACGGGGCGGTTTATCACAGAGGATCCGATTAGGGACGGCCGCCATGTATCCATACCTCAAGACGGCTGTTTCTCCTAGTCTGAAATGCTCACAAAACTGCTCACACGTATAAAAAGTACAAAGAAAGCAAAAAAAAAGCAAGCTCAAAAGAGCTTGCTTTTCCTTGCTGTATAAAAAATAATGATGTTGCCCGGAAGAGGACTCGAACCTCCACGGGGTTACCCCCACTAGTCCCTGAAACTAGCGTGTCTACCAATTTCACCATCCGGGCGAAACAGCAAGGACGATAATAGCGAAAGGGGGGATTTCTGTCAAGGGGATGGGGGAAAAAAGGGGAATTAATTCGAATCAGCTAATTCTCTGGGGTTATTACGAAATTCAGAATATCCAAAATCACTTATCTAATAAGTCTCTAGAGCTCCGGGAAGCCTGTTTTACCAGCAAAACCCTTAGAGGTAAGTTATGTGAATTTCGTATAACCCCACTGACTCTATAGCGCCAGAAGGCCCCTTTTCAACTCTCCCGGCAGACCCGATACAGGTTCTCCAGCAGCAGGGGGATCTTGTCCGCCGCCAGGGAGGAGTAGGCCATGCGGATCATTCCCTCATCGGGCACCATCACTCCCGTGGAAAAATCCCGGCGCAGAGTTTTTCGAATGGTATGGGCATCGAGTCCGTCCCGCAGCTGAACGCAAAAGAAGTAACCCGCATTAAAAGGAAGGGCCCGGAATTGATTCTCGTATTCGGGGTGGGCCACCAGTTCTTCCCTTATCCGGTCATAGCGGGATTTTATGAGGGCCCGGGCGGACTCTTTCTCTTCATCAGCCCCGGGATCATTCAGAACCTTCAGGAACATCTCCTGGGCCATACGGGAAACATTCGATATGCCCGAACGGACCAGAGAGGCGGTTTTATCCTCAAGCAGAGCATGCTCCTGACCATCCATTCCTTTTCTGCCGAAGGAGATGAAACCAATTCGCAGCCCCCAGGCACAGTACTCCTTCGTCGCCCCGTCCAGCTTCACCGCCAGAATATTCCCATGAAGTTCGGCCAGGACGGGGAAAAGACTGTCCGGATAAAGATTCTGACCATGGTTCAGTCCCAGATAGGCATCGTCCAGGATTATGACGATCTTCTTCCCCCTTTCGGCGGCACTCATAAGGATAGGGATGAGGGCCTCCACATCCGATTCGGTAGGGGCGTATCCCGTGGGGTTCTGGGGGAAATTGAAGAGAAAGCGGACCAGGGGTTCGTTCCCGGCGAGGATCTCTGCGATCCCCTCCCTATTCAGCCGGCCCTCCCGGGTCAGGGGAAAGGGGGCTATCCGGGCCTGGAAATAGCCGCCGAACATGTGGTTGTAGTTCTCGTAAACCGGGGAGGGGATATGCAGGGTATCCCCGGGATTCAGGATCAGGTGTCCCGCCAGATTAAGACCGTGGGTCAGCCCGGCGGTCACCACCGGGAGAAAGGACTGTTTCTTGAGCCGGCACCAGGCTTCCCGTAGGGACTTTTCTCCCGCGCTGCCGCTGTAGAGCAGAGCCTCATCGGGCAGATTGTTCAACGCCGCCAGAGAGGGGAGGACCAGGGGGGATCCGTCGTCCTTCAGAGCCACTCCAATGGAACTGTTCAGCTCCGACCCGGCCGCCTCGGCCCCCTGCAGCATGAAACCTGTCCGGGGGAGACTCCAGTCCCGGGCCCGGGGGGAGAGAAATTCCTCCATGTCTATCCTGTTATTCTCGCACATACCGCCGATTATAGACCGAAAAAGAGCATTGACGGAAGTGGCTTATCCGGAGTACTTTGAAAGCAGGCGCCATGAAAAAAATTGTTCTGCTCCTTCTGCCGGTCCTGCTCCTGTCGGGAGCCTGCAGAAGTTACGACATTTCTTCCCTCATCTCACAGGACGAACTGAAGCGTCAGATCGCCGCCGGGAACCTGCGCGTCAGAGTACCGGAAGAGCAGATTCCCTTTGTGGCCGACATGTTATTGGACGAGGATCCCCTTGTCCGCCTGGCCGCTCTGAAGGTGATGGAGAACAACCAATACGACGATTTTCTCAATCCCCTGCTGGAAACGACCCTGGACGAGGACAGCCGGGTCTCCCGGGAAGCCTACCGTATCCTCAAGGCCTATCCCGACTGGACCCTGACCTTTCTGGAACAGAATCTGCCCGATATGGGGGATCTTCTCTGCCTTAACGCCCTGACCGTTCTCGCCGAGCTTGACGCTCCCACCAGCCGCGCCGCCATGGTGGCCCTCTTCGATTCCGATTCGGACCGGAAGAAGAACGGCGCCGCTAAGACCCTTTCTTCACTGGTAACCCTGAACGATCCCCTTATGGAGGAGCTCAAATTCAGCGAGGATCCTTCCCGTCGGGCCGGGTATTACCGCATCGTGGGGCATTACGGGGAGACCACCCTGATCCCCCTGCTTTTCGACGGCATCAGCGATCCCAGTCCCGATGTGTGGGGCGCCTGCATCTCTTCCATTTATGCCTTCGGTGAAAAGGCCTTCCCATTCGTGGACCGCTACATCCAGTCCGGGGACTATCTGATGAGCCTGAGCTGCCTGCAGATTCTGGAAGCGATTAAAAGCGAGAAGAGTCTGCCCATGCTTATCTCATTCTACGGGAATGCCAACCGCATGCTGGCCCAGAGAGCGGCCATTATCGTACAGACCTATGGGGAGGCGGCCATACCCTACCTGGGGGAGGGGATCGAACCGGGTAAGGATTACGGCAACAGACTGATTTTGTGGACAATGAGGGAGATCAACTCCCCCCTGGCCCTTACCTGGTATCTGGAGCAGCTGGACCGCCGGGATCCTGCCCTGGAGTCGGACCTTCTTCTTTCTCTCACTTCTCTGGGGGAATCGGTGCAGCCCGCCCTGAGAGCCCACGCGGGGAGCGCCGATCCTTACGTGGCGAAACAGCTGGTGGCCATGCTCGCCGAGGAGGGGGACAAGGCCCTGGTGGATGACCGGACCTGTTCCTACTACCTGATCTCCTCCCTGGACGAGGAGGCCTTCTCCTCCTATTTCACCCTGTCCGGCGTCGGTCCGGTGGTGGAGGAGGACTTCCGCCAACTGCGCCGGGTTCGGGACCTGGACCGCATCATAAGGGAAGCGGAAGAGGGAAGCAACCGGTATTTCCTGGCTTACCGGGAGATTCTGAGCCTGCAGGACAAAGCGGATGAGGCTCTGAAGAATTCCCTTAAATCGCGCCGGGAATCCCTGCCTGCCGAAAGCGCCCGCCTGATGGGGGAGTATGAGAGTCTGAAAGCTCGGATTGCCCTGAAGGAGAGTCAGATGGATAGTCTTCCCCAGGGGGAGCAGAAAACCGGAGAAGAGCAGATCTTCCGCTATCTCGACGCCCGCCGGGAAGCGGTGGATATCTGGATACGCATCTCCCCCCGTTTCCGGGATGTGGCCCAGCTCGTGTATAACGACATGGACCAGAACGTGGACACCATGATGGCGGAACTGACCCGCCAGTAATTACTCTTCGTACAAAGCGGCCAGCTCGGGAAAGGGTTCCAGCGCCCGGGGCAGCAGTCCGTTCGCCCAGGCCAGGAAGAGACCGTAATTCAATACGGGGATTCCCTTCTCCCGGAAGGTCTCCAGCTTGCCCAGCATCGCCTTCTGGGTGATCATGCAACCGGCGCAGTGAATAATCATGTCCCACTCCTCCGGATGCTCCGGCATGGTCCGGCTGTGGCCGAATTCCACCCGGGAACCCACCAGCTGCTTGAAGAGGCGGGGAATTTTCACCGTGCCCAGGTCGTCCGCCTGGCGGTGATGGGAGCAGGACTCCATGACCAGGACCCGGCCCTTCTCGGGGAAATCCCTCAGGGCTTTGAGGCTCTCTATGAAGTAGGCCGGATTCCCCTTCTTCCGGGCGAAGAGCAGGGAGAAGGAGGTCAGGGGCTGATCCTCCGGTATATCCGCGGCAACCTTGTGAAAGGCCTGGCTGTCGGTGATGACAAGTGAGGGCTTGATGCCCAGGTTACGGTAAAAACTGTAGAGTTCCCTTTCTTTAAGAATCAGGGCGGCGCAGTCCCGGTCCAGCAGATCCCGTATGGTCTCCACCTGGGGCATGATCAGCCGTCCCGCGGGAGCGGCCAGGTCGATGGGGGTGACCAGCAGAACCAGATCCTGCTCCTTGACCAGGCCCTCCACGGGGGTCATTTCCCGGTTTACCTTCGCCGCCTTCTTCTCCATCAGCTCAATAAGAGGCCGGGCTGATCCGCTTCGGCTGTTGTCCAGACGGATAAACTCCCCGGTCGGAAAGAAATCAGCCTTCTCATCATGGAGCTCCCGGTCCCCGAAGCTGATGATGCCGATCCAGGGACGTGTTCCCCCCTGCAGCTCCTTAAGAATCTCCCGCTCCTCCTGAACGACCGGTTTGTCCCCGGGGGTCACGAACAGGATCAGATCCGCCGTTTTCAGGCGGTTCCGGGTCTTGCCGATCCGCTGCTGCCCCAGGTCCCCCTCGTCATCGAAGCCCGCCGTGTCGGTGACGGCGCAGGGCCCCATTTTCCCCAGTTCGATCTTGCGTGTCACCGGATCGGTGGTGGTCCCCGGCGTATCGGAGACAATGGCCGCATTTTTCTCGAAGAGATTGTTCATGAGGGATGATTTGCCCGCGTTTCTCACGCCGGTCAGTACGATGCGGGTCGATTCCGCCAGGGGGGTGTCGTTCATTTGCTTCCTTCCCGGGAAAAGCCGGTGAGCCCGTAGGAGGAGAGTCGCTCCCCCAGCTTGCCGGCGGACTGTCCCGTTTCTCCGGTCAGCCAGTCGATCAGTTCTTCCCGGGAGGAGAAACGCTGCTCCTTCAGCCGGGGAAGAATTACCTTAATCACAGAGTAATCCAGGCAGCTCCTGAGCGTATTGATCAGGGCCGGTCCGGAGAACAGGTTCCGCTCCAACCGCTCCCGGTCCGGATTCAGAACATCCATAAGGGGACCGGCCGCCGTCACCAGGGCCCGGTTCAGTCCGGCGGAAAGGCGGATCATCTGCTCCGCCAGAAAGGGCAGGTTCGCGTTGAGCTGCCATTGGCCGGACCGGCTGTAATCGCCGATGAGCCGGGCAAGGCCGTTCGCCTCCAGGGCCAGACCCCGAATCAGTTCCAGATAGACCGGGTTGGTTTTGAAGGCCATAATGGTGGAGCCGTATTGCACCTCCCCGTGGCGTATCTCACCGGCGGGGCCCATGCCGTACAGGAGCAGGTCCGAAGCCATCTTGTACAGATTATCCCCGCACAGGCCCATTCCCTGGGCGCACTCGGCCAGGCTGTCCGTATGGGCCACCCCGTCGCACAAGTTCTGGCTCCGGCACAGGGGAAGCCCGGTGATGCGGCGCAGATGCTTCTCCGCGGCGAACACATAGTCCCGGGGGGCTGTCAGGCCTGTTCCCACGGCGGTGCCTCCCAGGGGAACTGTGCGGAGCCGCTCCTTGAGCTTGTTCAGCCGCCACCGGTCCCGCTCCACCGGTCCCGCCCAGGCGCCGAAGACCTGTCCCAGGGTGATGGGCAGGGCGTCCTGCAGTTCCGTCCGCCCGCACATGAGCCACTCCTCGTACTCCTGCTCCCGGGCGACCAGGGCCTCCTGCAGGGCGGTCACGTTCTTCTCCGTCTCTTCGAGGAAGCGAAAGGTCATGAGAATGACCGCCGTGGGAAAGGTGTCGTTGGTGGACTGGAACCGGGCCAGGTGATCCAGAGGGTGGGCCCGGAACTCCCCCTCGTAACGATCGTTGGCCAGACGGGCGGCCACTTCGCACAGATTCATATGCAGGCTTGTCCCGGCGCCCCCCTGGGCCAGGGGCAGGGGAAACTGATCGTCCCAATCCCCCCGGATTATCTCCTCCAGGGCCTGGTCGAGCAGGGGAAAGTAATCATCGGGGTAGAGCGCCGCCGTCTCCTGCTGGGCCCGGACAGCGGCCTGCTTGACCTCCCCGTAGGCCCGGATCAGGGGGCGGGGGGTCTGTCCCTTTCCCAGCCAGGCCAGGGCTTTCCCCGTCTCCTCTCCGTAAAGGGTCACGACATTCCTCCGGTCACTCTCAGAGCGTCCCCCCGGTTAAAGCTGATCTGCCGGTCCACCGTCTTAACCCGCATGGAAAGGCAGCCGATGCACTGGATGCCGCTTTCGTCCAGACAGATCTTCCCCGGATAGAGCAGGTAGTCCTTTTTGTATTCCACGTGGGTCAGATTGGGCATGAGCACATTGGCCCCGCCCCGTATCATCTGCTCCCGACCGTCCGGGACCAGGGAGCCCGCTGCGGTGGTGGCCGGTATATGGGCTCCGGGCAGGGCGAGGCGCAGTAACGCCGTTCCCCGCAGGGCATGGTCCAGCCCCTGCTGCTCCGCCCTGCCCAGGGGCGTGTCCGGATGGGGAATGAAGGGACCGATCCCCACCATGTCCAGCTTGAGTTCCTGACAGAGGAGCACATTGTTCAGCCGGGCCTCATCGGTCTCCCCGGGCAGGCCGGTCATGAAACCGCTCCCCACCTGGAATCCCGCGTCCCGTATCCCTTCGATATTTTCCAGCCGCTCCTCCAGGGTCTTCTCGTCTCTAAGCTGACTGTGCAACGCCGGGTCGGAGGTCTCGAAACGCAGAAGGTACCGGTCTCCCCCCGCGTCGTGCAGGGTGCGGAACTCCTCCCGGCTTTTCATGCCGCAGCTCAGGGTCACCGCCGCCTCGTTCCCGGTGCGCTCCTTTATCTGGGCGACAAGCCGGGCGATGCGGTCCGTGCCGAACTGCCGGTCCTCTCCTCCCTGCAGAACGAAGGTCCTGAGGCCCCTCTCGAAACCGGCGTCCACCGCTGCAAGGATCTCCCCATCGCTCATGCGGTACCGGTTCACGTTCCGGTTGGGAC
>JAFGPQ010000231.1 GCA_016936115.1 Spirochaetales bacterium
GGTAAAGAAGGAGCTGGTGGCAGCCGGTGAATTCGATAAGATTGAAAGCCTCGTCAGGGAAGCCCTGGCCGCGGTAAAATAAGGGAGACAGGAGATAATGGCAACATATACGAATATAGCGGATAAAAGAATAATTACTCTGGGGGAGATTATGCTCCGCCTCAAGAGCCCGAACAACGAGAGATTCTTCCAGTCCCCCGCTCTGGAGGCGACCTTCGGCGGCGGCGAGGCCAACGTGGCCGTCTCCCTGGCCAATTACGGCTATGAGGCGTCCTTCGTGTCCGCCCTGCCCGCCAACCCCATCGGCCAGGCGGCCATCAACGAACTCAGGAAATACGGGGTGGATACCTCCCGGGTGATCCGCCAGGGAAGCCGGGTGGGCATCTACTACCTGGAGGCGGGAGCCAACCAGCGGGCCAGCAACGTGGTCTACGACAGGGCGGACTCCTCCATCGCCACGGCGAAGGCCGGTGATTTTGACTGGGACAAGGTCTACGAAGGCGCCGGCTGGATGCATATCACCGGTATAACTCCCGCAATCTCAGCTTACGGGGCGGAACTCTCCCTCAAGGCGATGGAAGAGGCCAAAAAAAGGGGCGTTGTGGTTTCCATGGACCTGAACTATAGAAAGAAACTCTGGCAGTACGGCAAGTCCGCTCAGGAAGTGATGACCGAGCTGGTCAAGTACGTGGACGTGATCATCGCCAACGAAGAGGACTGCCAGAAGTCCCTTGGCGTGGAAGTGGAAGGTATCGAGGTGGAGTCGGGAGAACTGAATCTGGATCATTATAAAAAGCTTACCGACAAAATGCTGGAACTCTACCCCAGCGCCTCATGCATCGCCGTGACCATGCGGGAAAGCCACTCCGCCGATCATAACGACTGGAGCGCCGTGGTGAACGACCGCAGCACCTTTCACCACAGCATGAAGTATCAGATCAAGAACATCATCGACCGGGTGGGCGGGGGAGACAGCTTCTCCGGCGGCTTCATCTGCGGTCTGCTGAGCTACGGGGATATCCGGGACGCCCTGGAGTACGCCGTGGCGGCCAGCTGCCTGAAGCACTCCGTACTGGGAGACTTCAACCTGGTATCCCGAAAAGAAGTGGAAGGCCTCATGGGAGGGGACGGTTCCGGACGGGTTCAGAGATAACAGGGTTTAACAAAAAAGTCTTACAAAGAGCACTAAGATAAGAATTAATAAACAAATCTTCGCGCTCTTTGCGAACTTTGCGAGAAAACCCAAAATCACCTTTTTCAGAAGCGTTCAGTAGAGCAGCAAAATAACAGCTCACGGTCTTTCCGCTGTCCGCTTCAGGCTTTCATCCTTCCCGAAGGGCGGAGTTGAATTCTACCCGGACAATCCGGTTATTCTCCGCCTCCACAATCCGGTAAAATCCTTCGGCCAGACGCAGGGTGGCCCCGGTCTCGGGGATTTCTCCCCACTGATCAATCAGATATCCGCCCAGGGTCATGGTATCCCTGTCATGCTCCAGATCCAGTCCCAGAACTTCCCGTATTTCAAAGAAATCCGTATCACCCTGAAGCTCCCAGCTGTGATTGCCGGTGGAACGGATCTTGTGCCCCCGATGCTCCTCGTCCTCGTCGGCGATATGGCCGAAGATCTCCTCAATCACATCCTGCTGGGTGACCACCCCTGCCAGACCGCCGTATTCGTCCAGAACCACGGCAATATTCAGCTTCTCCTTCTTAAACTGACTGAAGAGCTCATTCACCCGGCGGTTTTCCGGAACAAAGAAGGGTTCGATCATCAGATCCTTAAGTTTCAGAGCCTCCGCCGCCGAATCAGCCTTTAATACTGCCTTGATGAGATCCTGCAGCAGAACGATGCCCACGATATTTTCCGGATCCTTGTGGTAGACAGGAATGCGGGAACGTCCGCTGTCCACGACCTCTTCGTATACGCTTAGCAGGGACAGATTCTTATCAAGGCAGTAAACGTCCTTCCTATGGGTCATGATTGCCTGGACCGGGGTGTCGTTGATGGTGAAGACCTTTTTCACCATACGGTTCTCATAATCCTCCACGATACCCATGTCCCGGCCCATATTCACAAGATGGAGCAGACTGTCCAGGGTCAGTTTTCCCGGTTCCCCCAGGGAGAAGAGGGAAATAAGCAGGTTGCTGATGGCCGTAACCACCCATATGAGGGGCCGGAAGAGATAGGAAAGGAATTTTACCGCGGGGACGGTGAACAGGGCGATACCCTCGTTATGCACCATGGCCATCTGTTTGGGAGTCACTTCGCAGAAAATGAGCACTACCAGAGTCAGAATTCCCGTAGTATAGCCCACAAAACGATTCCCCCACATGCTTATGGTCAGGGATGTGGCAAGGGCGGAGGCGCCGATATTGACAAGGTTGTTTCCAATGAGCAGGGTGGTCAGAAGAATATCCGGCTTCCCGCTCAGATCCTTGATCCATTTTCCCCGGAGCCCCCTCTCCTTATCAAGGAGCTCTAGCTGATAGAGCTTCAGAGAGGTAAATGCCGTTTCCGAAGAGGAGAAAAAACCCGAAAGAATCAACAGGAAGAGGAGAAATAAAATCTGAGTCAGCATGGGCGGACTCCCGGACTGGAGTAACTGAAGGGATCCGCCTCGGCTGATCCGGATTCATCATCTTTCATATGGAATTTATTATTCCGCAGGAGCGTTGATTTTTCAAGGGAGAGGGCGGTGAAATTGACAATTTATGCATATGAAGCTAAGGTTATTCCATGAAAAGATCCGGTACGGCCGACTTACCTCTCCATACGGGCCGGGTTCCCCCCTGGCTCTCCTCCCGCATGGCCCTCATGGGCGGAGCCATTGCCGAGACGATTGTCGAGGAATTCGGGCCACAGGAGTTTCTGAGCCGCCTGAGCGATCCCTTCTGGTTCCAGTCTTTCGGGGCGGTTCTGGGAATGGACTGGCACTCCTCGGGCATCACCACCAGCGTGATGGGAGCCCTCAAGAGGGCGATCAATCCCCGGGCGGACCGGCTGGGCCTCTACGTATGCGGGGGGCGGGGCCGCTACTCCCGGCAGACTCCGGGGGAACTGCTCGACTACGGCATGAGAACCGGTCTGGACGGCACGGAGCTGGCCCGGGCGAGCCGAC
>JAFGPQ010000232.1 GCA_016936115.1 Spirochaetales bacterium
CGCCAGCTCTCTGTCCCGGGAGTTCTGTCTTTTCGTTCTGCCCTGAGGCCAGACCTTGCAGACATATCGCCAGGGGGGTACCTTGTTGCCCAGACCGGCAAGAGCCTCCATTATTTCCCTGCCTCCCTTGGAAGCGGCATCCCCCCCGATGGTCAGAATCATAAGCTCGTCATCCCCTATCCCCAAACTGCGTCTGATTTCCCGCACCTTCGGATCGCCCATGGCAACGGGATGGAAAATCTGGGTTTCGCATCCCACGGGGAGAACCACGATATTATCCTCCCTGACTCCATCCCTAACATACATCTCCTTAACCCAGCGGGAGGTAACAAGAATAAGGGGAAGCTCGTTCAACACATCCTGGTAATTGGCGATATAGCCGTCCGCCACGAGCCAGGGAGCGGAAAGGAGGCCGAATTCTTTAGGATGGAGGATGATATCCGGCGTATAGCCCCAGTAACCGACACCGGTAACCACATCAGGTTTGAACCAGCGGTAATACCACTCCTTTTCCAGGGAGGACCGGTAGTGGGCGGCCTGGACGTCAACACCCAGTTCACGGAGCCCTCTGAAAAGCATATCCCCCTGCGTTGACAGCCCGCCGGGCGTGGGCGGATAATCGTACAGGACCAGAACTTTCATTCTATCCTTGCCTTGTTAAGCCAGCATTCAGCGCTCTTTTTATTTCTCACGGGCCAGAACGCCTCGATGCGGGGTGTTGTTTTCGCCTCGAAACTGTCCTGCGAAAATCCGTACAGCTCCGTGATAATTCCGTATTTCCCCATCCAGGTTTTCTCCGACAGATGGTGTTGAATCGGGGCATCGGGAATTGCCCCGGGCAATCCCTTTCCTTCCGAATCATCATAGGCGAACAGACGTATTTCCCGAGCGGACAGCCTGCCCGTCAGCCATTGATTGAGTACTTCCCGGCCGGTCTCTTCATGTCTGATATGCCTGGTATATTCTCCCAGAGGACTGTGGGTATAAATTATGCCGTATTTCCTGTGTGGTAATAATTCCCGAAGAGTGCGGGCAATGACTTCCCCGGGAAGGGGATTTTGAGAAGGGCCGTCTTCCAGGTCGGCCATCAGACCCGATGCGCCGAGTCTTTTTAAGGCTTTTTTGAATTTCGGAGCTCTGTCAGGGTCAGAACCTCTGCAGAGACAGAGAATGAAACAGTCTTCGGAACGTCTATCCATTAAAGTACCCCCGACCCAGAGGATCTCATCATCCGGGTGGGCTACAATAACGGCCATTGGCTTGCTTTTTTTAAACATTCAGGCCTCATTTATAGATCCGTCATGCTCAATGTCAAGAAATACTAAATTTCAGAATACTATTTCTCAATTATAGTCATTTCAAAGGGAAAAGGAAACATTATTCTCCAGAAAATAAAACTCTGCCCAAGGGATAACGTTTTTAGCATAGAGAAGAACGGCAAAAATGACCAATGAATACCGAAGTAAAAAGCTAAACCTAAGGGTTACCCGCGAAATATCCAAGGCAGAATTCTGCCGCTATGAGAATCCAGGAGCCTGCCGGGTTTGAGATCGCAGGAATTTACCCATTGAATTTATTCTTTTATAATATTCCCATAGTTGCAAATTTCATAACCCCGGACAGGGAGCGGAAATTTCTCATGCCTCCCCGGCTTGATGAATGGATTCAGGATGAGGATATTGTTCATTCCATAGCTGAAGCTGCGGGACTCGTTCCCATGGGGGATTTTCATATCAGCCATGGACTCTTTTCCAGCGGAAAGATCGGACGCACCCCATACAACCATATCCCCGTGCGATTTCTTTGCGGGAATTTGCATCCCGATCATGATACTATCTGTACATTTAGACGTACTAAGGAGAAGACTATCAAGTCAGCTTTTCGTTATATTTTGAAGTTAGCCGAGGAATTGGGTATCCTCAAAACCGGAACTGTCAGCACCGATGAAACTCTGATCAAAGCCAATGCGTCCATTCACAACCGTATCAGATATGATAGGACTTTTGATTTTGAACTCCCACTTACTGGAGAAATCTCACAATTGCTACTGAACGCAGATGAAGCAGACAAGAATGATGAAGATGATGACAATCTCCAGGGTGACCTAAGAAGACTGACCTGAAGGAAAAAGTCAAAAGGGCTCGGAAAAACGTGAAGAGCAGGAGCGAACCGAGCCTGAGAATCAGGTGAATATGACTGACGGCGAAAGTCGTATATTATGAGGAAGAATAATCGTAGTGAGTATACCCAATCATACAAAGCACAGGCTGTAGTTGATGCCGAGGGTTCACAGTTAGTTGTGGGAGCTCGTGTCACAAATGCCGGAGTCGACAGACAGGAACTGGCCTCCCATGTGGACTCCCTACCGGCAGAAATCGGCACACCGGATGAGATACTGGCAGATAAGGGATATGTCAGTGAAGAGCAAGTCACACAAGTCGAAGAGAAAAATATCGATGTCTTCCTTTCCGTATCTTGCGAAGGGAAATACGATGAGAGATTACATGATTTTCGTCCCCGGCCCCCCAGGAAGAAAGCAAAAAGTACTTTGCCATGGATAAAGGATATGGCTTCTCATGATGTCGGCTTACAATCTGAAAAGACTGGCAAATCCGGTGAAGTAATGCCGTGGGGACAATTTCCCTGGTTGCTTTTTGCCCTGAGCCGGAATCTCCGGACGTATAAGACGCTTCCTCTCGCTTCCGTATCTCCTCGTCTCAGAACAAAATCTCAAACCCGACAGGCTCCTGATATGTTGTGACCTTTGTCAACTCTTATTTAAAAAGTATCATATTTTTAGTTCTGGTAATATTTAATTTCCATATAACCTGGGTAAGCGAATGGATAGAGAACTTATTTGCACGGCGATTGACCACTCTGATATTCGTGGATTGGTTACCTATTACCCATGAAACCTGGGGATCACATAAAAACAGACAGGAGAGATGCTCTCAAGTTGGCTCGCTGTCTGAGAAATCAGGAGGTGACTCCGATCTATATCCCCTCTATTGACGATGAAGCTGTAAGAGATTATTTACGGATGGTCTGTGATTTCAAAGAGGATTTACGGAGAAATAAGCAACGTTTTGTTCACTTTCTTAACCGACTGGGCAAGAAGTATGACGAGGGTGATTATTGGACGATTAAGTATCGTTCTTGGCTAAAGAAGCTTAAACTTGATCAAAATATCCATCAGGAAGTGTTCAATGAATATTTCACTGCCGTTGAAGAGAGTGAACTAAAGATAGAAAGGATGACTGAAAAGATTGAGGAGATAGCAGCAAAGGAGCGATATAATGAAAAAGTAGCAAAACTAAAATGCTTCAAAGGAATTGATACGTTAACTGCATTGACATTTGTAGCGGAAATAGGAGATTTCAGAAGATTTTGAAATGCTCCGTCCTATATGGCCTTTCTGGGGCTGGTCCCTTCTGAATCCAGTTCAGGCGGCAGTCGTCGGTTGGGAAGTATTACAAAGGCTGGCAACTCCCGATTAAGAAAGCTCTTGATTGAGGCGAGTTGGCACTATCGATATCTCTATCGCCTGTCAAAACGTTTGAATCAGAGGCGTAAAGGGCAAAAGGCAGAAATCATCGCCTATTCGGATAAATCGGGTAAGAGAATGGATAGAGAAAAGAAAGCGATAAAGGAGAATTCTCGAGGCTCCTATGAGGCTGCCTTGTGTAGATCCTCGACTCTAGACCGAGACAGCTCCCGACGATCCCATTGTCCTGTAGACAGAAAGGTTTCGAAACGGGTGATTTTAGATTGTCGGAGTCATCATCACAGGGAGTATAAAATGGACAACTGAATTAATATGAGTAGTTTTTTAAAGGTGCCCAATATTTCTACTTGGAAAAGTCGGAAAAGTACAGTCTTCCAGGACTGGGATTGCATAGGGAAAATATCTCCAGATGTGTTTTGAATTTCCTCATTCTAGCATATAATGTTGTTATAGAGTCGGTCACTGATTCCAAAGTGGTCAGGAAGCGCTGGGAGGAGATTATGATCAGAGTTCTGCAAGCAATTATCCTTTCTCTAGTCCTGTTGTTATCGGGATGTCTCAAGGTACACAATAAGCCAACTGAGCAGGCGGAAGACAGATCTCCGGATAATCGGGAGTCACTGCAGGAAGTGGACATCCTGTTTTTTGACAATCCGCCCCATATATACATTGATGAGAAGGGCAATCCTGCCGGAGCTGTCTACGATTTTATAGAAGAGGGAATCGCTCCGGAAATGGGAATAAAATTCAATTGGAGCCGGGAAAGTACCTCCATCCCCAGGCAGATGGAAGACATTCAGAACACAAGGGATACGGTGTGCGCTCTGCTTATCTATTCGGAAGAGAGGGCAAAGATCATGGCATTCAGCGAGACACCCTTTTTTTCTGAACCTTCGGGGCTGGCGGTGCTCAGCTCCAATCCCATTGAGGCGATCAGCTCCGTTGAGGATTTGAAGGGGATGACCGTCGGGTATGCCATCGGCGGATATCTCACGCCTTTCATGAGGGATGACTCCATTGTCTTTGATCTTTTGAGCAACTCAAATTATCACAGAGTGAATCTGGAGAGGCTCAATCTGGGAAGAATCGATGCGGTGTATGCCCCCGGGAAATCCTCCCTGGCGTACAATATCAAAGCCATGGGATTGAAAGACGAGATCAAGCTTCTGGAGTTGCCCGAACCTTCTAACCCCTACTATGTCGTTTTTTCCAAAAAAGCCCCCGACCTTGTCCGGAAGTACGACGAGGCTTTCAAAAAAATAAACGGAAAACAGTTCTACCTGAAGAAACTGGAACCTTATACCGGATCTTACTGAGACACCCCCAATACCTGCCTGAGCAGTTTATTCAGTTCATAAGTCCTGTAGGGCTTGGAGATGAAACCGTTCAATCCTTCCTGTTTCAGTTGCTTTATGTCATTTGAATTGGTAAATCCAGAAGAAATGATCACCGGCATCTGCGGGGATACCGCTTTGATTTTGCTGAAGCAGTCCCTCCCGTTCATAACAGGCATGACCATGTCCAGAAGAACAAGAACAATTATATCCCGATTTTCCAGAAAGACCTCCAGGGCTTCTTTCCCGTTTCCGGCCATAATTACCTGGAAACCGAAGGATTCCAGTATCCCCTTTGCTGTCAGGCGCATGATTTTTTCATCATCCGCGATCAGAATCGTTCCGGCTCCCTTCACTGTTTCTCTGATTTCCTGAGTTCTGCTTCTCTCAGCAGACTCTGATACCGGGAACAGGAGGGTAAAGGAGGTTCCCTTATCTATTTCGCTGTAAACCTTAACCTCCCCGTGGTGCTGGGTGACGCTGCCGTAAACCGCTGACAATCCGAGCCCGGTTCCCTTTCCCAGATCTTTTGTTGTGAAAAAAGGTTCAAAGATATGGGGCAGCTTATCCTTCGGGATACCGCAGCCGTTGTCCTCAACGATCAGCTGCAGGTACTCTCCCGGAAGAAGGGGAAAGGTACTGTTCTGGCAGTAAGCCTCATCTAAAACTACATTACGGGTTTCGATATACAGCTCCCCTCCTTTTTTCATGGCGTGGGACGCATTTATCCCCAGATTGATCAGAGAACTCTGCAACATGGTGGGATCACCAATGATGCTGAATGATTCGGCAAGAAGATTCTGCTTTATCTCAATGATGGGATCTATTGTCCGCTTCAATAGTAAGACCGATTTTTCAATCACTTCATGGAGATTCATCGGGGAGGATAGGATTTTATGCTTTCTGGAAAAAGTCAGCAGCTGAGTGGTCAATGAGGCAGCTCTCTCGGAGGTTTCTATGATCAGATCATAATACTCTTCAGCATCCGGATCATCATTCAGATAATTTTTCAGCAATTCCGCCGATCCGATAATTCCGCCGAGCATGTTGTTAAAATCATGAGCCACGCCGCCAGCCAGCTGTCCTATGGCATCCATTCTCTGACTGTGTTCCAGCTGGGTATGTAATTTATACTCCTCTGAAATGTCTTTTAAAATCAGAACGCTTCCCAATGCTTCTCCGTTTTCGGACAATATGGGTGTTCTTGTTTCTGAGATTCTGAACTCATCTCCGGTACGGGAAATCAGGATATTCTGTCCAAATGTGACAAAGCTTCCTTCATGATCAGGATTCTCGGCATCATCACCTTCCCGGATGGGGGATTTTATCACATAAACCATTTCCAGAGGTTTTCCTTCCGCATCGGAGAAATCCCATCCCGTGAGGGTTTGGGCTATCGGATTCATACGTATGATACGATTCTCCAGATCTGTCGTGATGACACCTTCTCCCAGTGAATTCAAGGTCAGGCGGAGGTCCCTCTCTATTCTTTCCCGGTTGCCAATCTCCCAATTCAGATCTTTGGTTCTCTGTCTGACAATTTCTTCAAGGAAATTCCTGGCCCGGTAAAGACTGACGGTTAAGTAGAATATAAACAGTGAAATGCAGAGAATCAGAAGGGCTAATGCGTGATAGTAGATTTCTCTGTTATACCGGATTATGGACAAATATCCTAATAATTCTTCATTCCTTAAGACGGGAATCGTCAATTCAACGGTAGGAATCAAATGGATGGCAATCAGGAACGTCTCAAGGAAGGAAGGGGGATGCCCCCTGACTTCTACCTCTACCTCCCGTCCTGTGTTATCCAGCACTTTTATGGATTCATAATGGTTGTTTTTGACTTCAAGCTCGAGGTATTGAGCCAAATCCCTGAAGTTCAGTTCCCAGAAGTAATTGACTACAGCGGCGGTATGATAGGCTGAATCGGCTTCTATTTCCCTTATTGAGTTTCTGTGGATTAATATAGTCACCATAAGATATAGGAAGATGAGTATCAGATATGGAAGATAGTCTTTTTTTCCCTGCATCATAGATTTTAAAATTTGCATAATCCTTCAACATCAATTTATTAATGGATATTCTACTTTAGAGTTTAGTATCAGGATGCTTTTTTTGCAATCAAATAAAGAAAACGATGAAAGGAACAAGCATAACTGATAACTTAAGCAGCTATCTGAGATATTTCTCCAAGGAAGTGGCAATAGCTGTTAAGACAATTCAGGAGAAATGTCAGTCGGAGATAAGCAATTCTATCTGGATGATATTGACCGGATGGCTGTGGAAGGCCGTCAGATTATGCTGGCCTGATAATAAGCAGTAAATGCTTTTATTGAACCGCCTCTTATTTATCTTGAATAGTTTGAGTATCAAATATAATGTATCTATAGGGATTTCTGTTGTTTCCGACGCAGTTGCAACAATATAAAGAGCGGATTATGGTGGATCATTATGAATTTTGTTAAGAGGATTTTAGTCATTGGATTATGGCCTTCCCTGTTCGCGTCCTGTGCCGGAGCTCCCGATCTAAATAGCGCCTTTCGCGTTGATTCCGGACTTTTCACGCCGACCGCTGTTATTCAGCCATCGCGCGAACAATCGGAACTGGATGCTCAACTTCTTCGCTTCTACGAGGCGTGGAAATCAGTCTACTTGCAACAGGGATGCGGAGTGAATCGTTACTTTGTCGACGTCGCTGCCGACGGTAATAAAGTGGAAGGAGGAACAGCCGCCGAAACTCTGACCATATCCGAAGCACATGGCTATGGTATGCTGATCATGGTGATGATGGCTGATTTTGACCCTGATAGTCAAAGGATATTTGACGGCATGGTGTCCTTCTTTCATGATCATCCTGCCGGATCAACCCCGGGACTCATGGCGTGGAATCAATTGAGGGACTGTCAGAATGCGGGTGATGATGTGGGGGGGAGCAATAGTGCCGCCGATGGCGATCTCGACATAGCTTACGCACTGCTATTGGCTGATAAAAAGTGGGGGAGTGCGGGTGATGTCAACTATGGAGATGAAGCCCTCCAGGTCATTTCTGCCATTATGGAAAAGGAAATTGATCCTGTCAGTCGATTTGTGCGCCTTGGTGATTGGGTCGATCGCGTTGATGAGGGGCAGTATGCCCGTACCACCCGGTCCTCGGATTTCATGGTTTCCCATTTTAAAGCCTTTGCTGATTTTACCGGAGACGATAGCTGGTATGCCGTAAGGGACGAAACCTATTCCATTATGGCGAGTATCAGCAGAACCTATAGCGCCGAGACGTTTCTCATTCCAGATTTCATTGTAGGCCTTCCAGACAACCCGCACCCGGCGGATTCCGGATTTCTAGAGGGTAGTGATGATGGAGAGTACTCCTGGAATGCCGCGCGTTACCCCTGGCGTATTGCTCTTGATTATTTGCTATATAATGAGAATAGAGCCTTTCAGGCCCTAATGCCCCTCAATCTATGGATTAAGAGAGACAGCGGCGGTAATCCTGAGAATATTGCAGATACCTACAGCCTTAAGGGTAAGTACTCAAAGAATAGCGGTTTTGACTCAATGGCTTTTGTTACCATGTTTGCAGTAGCGGCAACGATTGATGAATCCAATCAACAGTGGCTTGATGATCTGTGGCAGAATATAAATGAAAAAAGCATCAATGATGAAGATTATTACGGCAATACCCTTAAGCTCCTCGCAATGATCACAATCACTGGACACTGGCTGAAGCCCTGAATATCTTAGCCCTATCGCAAATATTCATATGAGAGTGAATATTCCTCCTGAGATTCAGGTCTTCCGGAATGGTCCAGTTTTCCTGTACCGGGCATTGTTGGTGAATCGTTGAATCGAGACACGGAACCGGCGCAATTCTCTCATCGAGTCACTGATCCTTTCTGTGTAAAACTTAATCCGTACAACTGTTTGCGTCCTTCATACTGGATGGCGAATTTATTCATGGCAGGCTTCCAGTTCCAAAGTAGCACAGACCACTTTCTAGAAGTCCGTCAAAAATATGATTGGCCGTAATTCGAGTTTAAGCCTTATGCAATAGTAAATGGCCACCACTATAGAACATATACGCAACAAGGCTATAGGAATAATGTCTGGAAAGGCCTTGAAGACTCCTTGCCCGATTAATGATGATGCCAGATCGCTCTTTCAAAACACCCCAAACAGTCTCAATACAGCTACGGGTTTTAAAGAGAACCTTGTTCTTTGGTCATAGGAAGCTTTATACTCTTCCTTGATCAGATAACCTGCATCAGCTGTGATTGTCCCGCACAAATCAGAAACAATATTCTCCAGGGTTCGATTATTATGAATATCTCCGGGATTATTGCAGATAGGTAGAGATGTTGAGTCAACGAAATGGTTGTGGCCATATGATCCTGCTCTATTTCGGCCTGAGGCTTAAGGAGCTCACTGTTGAAAATCTTAAGAAATTGATTAGGCTTCTCAAGGAGTGACAACTCTATGAATAGAGCTTTCTCTCAGATTAATACATCCTCGCATTCGGTTATGCGGCTGCCCACTATGGTATACTTCGGAGAAAACTGTTTCTCCACCTTGAATTCATTTCCCCGAGAATCAGAGACGACGACCTCCTTATCTTCAATTGAATAAAGAGTAAATTCAGCCTTCTTCCCGATAAGCGTTGTCTGAAAATCTTCAATCCCCAGTATTTCGGCAGGTTTCCGGGTGAATTTTCCGATGACGTCTTCTTCGCTTAATCCCAATGCCATCATTTTGGACATGGTAAGGGCCTGGCTGAATACGGGTCCGTTAATTCCGCCCGTATGCAGGTCCGTACTTATGAGATCGGGATAAAATCCCAGGGAGAGCGCTTTCTGCCCTACTCCGAAATCAAAACTTGCGCCGCCATGCCCGATATCAAAGAGCACCCCCCTTTCCCTTGCCTCTATGGCCTCTTTCATCATGGCACCGCCGACGACTATCCCGCCCGGCTTTCCATGAAAACAGTGGGTAACAATATCACCCTTGTTCAGAATATTGAGAATTTCGTTCAGATAAGGCTCATTTTATCCTTAAGCTAAATAATAAAAGGGTCAATAAAGGCATCAATACCGAAAATGGGACTAAATAAAAAAAAGCACCTTCCGAAGAAAGTGCCCTATATTTAATCCCCGTAAGGGTTTATGCGTTGCGGTAGAGAAGACTTGAACTTCCACGGCCTTGCGACCACTAGCCCCTCAAGCTAGCGTGTCTACCAATTCCACCACTACCGCTTGCAAACGCTCCGTGATAATACAAAACCGCAACGGTTTTGTCAACCACTCTCCGGCAAAATTATTTCAGCCGGATGTTCACCGATTCGGCGTGGGCGGTAAGCCCTTCGCTGGCGGCCAGGGTGTTGATATGCTTCTGCGCCAGGGCCAGCCCTTCCTTCGAGTATTGAATCAGGCTGGAGGTTTTGATGAAGTCGTTAGCCGTGAGTCCGGAGAAGAACCGGCTGGTGCCGCCCGTGGGCAATACGTGGCTGGGGCCGGCAAAGTAATCTCCCGATGCCACCGGGGTTTCAGTCCCCATGAAAATGGCCCCCGCATTCCGGATCCCCTTCAGGGTCTCCTGCGGATCGGCGGTGACGATCTCCAGGTGCTCCGGGCAGAATATATTGGAAAGTTCAACGGCCCGGTCCATGGAAGGCGTGACGATGATGAGGCTGGAGGAGGCGATGGCCTCGGCTATCTGATTGGCCCGGGAGAGGGCGGGGAGGAGCCGTTCCACCTCTTCATTCACCCGGCCGGCCAGCTCTTCGCTGTCGGTCATGAGAATGGCGCTGCCCGGAAAGTGCTCCGCCTGGGAGAACAGATCCATGGCCACATTGGCGGGGTTCGCCGTTTTGTCGGCCAGGATGCCGATTTCCGAGGGACCGGCGAAAAAGTCTATATCCACGTGGCCGTAGAGTTTCTGCTTGGCCATGGTCACGAAGAGATTGCCCGGCCCTACTATCTTGTCCACCCGGGGAACCGATTCGGTGCCCAGGGCCATGGCGGCGATAGCGTGGACTCCGCCGATCTTGAAGATCCGGTCCACTCCGGCTATTTTCGCCGCTGCGAGCAGGGCGGGGGAGAGGGAGCCGTCCTTCCGGGAAGGGGTGCACATGACGATCTCTTTCACCCCGGCGGTTCGGGCCAGGCAGGCGGTCATGAGAACGGAGCTGCACAGGGGGGTCTCCCCGCCGATGCCCCCGGGAATGTAGATCCCTACCCGTTCCATGGGGGTCACCTTGATGCCCCGGATCACACCGTCCTTCTCCAGGGGAGGGGCGCCCCGGTAGAGGATATGACTCTGGTACTCCACGATGTTGGCCGCCGCGGCCCGAAGGGCTTCGACTAGATCCCCGTCCACATGATCAAAGGCGTTTTCCATCAGTTCCCGGGACGATTCGAAAACACCGTCGGGAAATTCCGCGCCGTCCAGTTCCCGGGCGTAATGGCGTACTCCCCCGTCTCCCTTCTCTTTCACATCGGCTATGATGCGGTCCACCACCTGGGCGGGGGTCAGAGGCTTTCCGAATACCTTTTCCGTAAGGGCGGAGGATTTTGAGGAGACGATGCCCTCGGTGACGCTGAGTTTCTTTCTCAGCTCTTCCACTTCCCCGGGAATACTGGCGTTATCGCACTGAACTATCTTGATCATACCTAGATTAAACATGTTATATTAAGCTTAGTCAATCAATTATCAGCAAAGGAGTTCCCATGGCCTCATTAAAACTGCGCTACGGCTGCAACCCCCATCAGGCGACCGCCTCGTTATCCGCACAGGGCGATCTGCCCGTAACCGTTCTGAACGGTTCCCCGGGATACATCAACTTCCTGGACGCCCTGAACTCCTGGCAGCTGGTGAAGGAGCTCAAAGAGGCTTCCGGAAGGACGGCGGCGGCCTCCTTCAAGCACGTGAGCCCCGCCGGCGCGGCTCTGGCGGCGCCCCTTTCCGATGAGATGAGAAAGGTCTGTCAGCTGGGGAATCTGGAACTGACCCCCGCCGCCCAGGCCTATGCCCTGGCCAGGGGAGGGGATCGGATGTCCTCCTTCGGGGACTGGGCCGCTCTGAGCGATGAGGTGGATGAAGCCACGGCCCTGATTATCAAGCGGGAGGTCTCCGACGGGGTGATCGCCCCTTCCTATACGAAGAAGGCCCTGGAAATCCTGCGGGTCAAGAAGGGGGGCAAGTACAATGTGGTGCAGATCAATCCCTCCTACGAACCGCCGGCGCAGGAGCTGCGCTCTGTTTTCGGGGTTACCTTTGAGCAGACCCGCAACGCCCGGATCATGACGAAGAAAGATCTGGGGAACATCGTTACCGGGAATAGGAATCTTTCCGACAGTGTCAGGGACGATCTGGTTCTGGCCATGATCACCCTGAAGTATACTCAGTCCAACTCAGTCTGTTACGTGAAGAACGGGCAGGTCATCGGGGTGGGGGCGGGGCAGCAGTCCCGGATCCACTGCACCCGCCTGGCCGGGGACAAGGCGGATATCTGGTATCTGCGCCAGCATCCCAAGGCGCTGAATCTCCCCTTCCGCAAAGGCCTGAGCCGTCCCGAAAAGGACAACGCCATCGACCTGTACCTGCGGGACGACATAACCGCGGTGGAACGGAAATTCTGGCGGGAAGCCTTCGACCGGGAGCCGGAGGTTCTGACCCGGGAGGAGAAGGCTGAGTGGATTGCCGGGAACAGGGGTGTTTCCCTGGGGTCGGATGCCTTCTTTCCCTTTCGGGACAATATCGACCGGGCGGCGAAGAGCGGCGTGAGATACATTGTTCAGCCCGGCGGCTCGGTCCGGGATGACGGGGTCATCGAAGCCTGCGACGAATACGGCATGGTCATGGCCTGCACCGGTGTGCGGCTCTTCCATCATTAATAGACAATAAGGTTTCTCGTAAAGAGCGCTAAGATCACGAAGGATCTGTTTTTCAGAATTTCGCGCCTTCGCGGGCTTTGCGAGAGATCTCTTTCAGAAAGGATCATAAATTGAAAAAGATACGTGAACTGGCCGGAGTGGGAAACTACGGCTATTTTCTGGCCGCCATGCTGCTCTTCGGAGTAGCCGGCGGACTTCTACGGGGAATACAGGATAATTATCTGGCGGAGGTGCTTCGCTTCGAGCCTTTCATGAGAGGGGTGGTGGAGTTCTTCCGGGAACTTCCTGGCTTGCTTCTTCTTCTGATTCTGGCCCTCTTCTACCGTACGCCGGAGAACCGCATCCTCAAATACGCTCTCCTGATCTCTCTTGCGGGAGTGATCGGATTGATGACGGCGGGAACGAACCGGCTCATCTTTGTTCTTTTTCTGACCCTCTGGAGCACGGGAGAGCATATCCTCATGCCCGTGCGCCAATCCTATGCGGTCCATGCGGCGGAGCAGGGAAAGGAGGGGGCGTCCCTGGGTATGGTGAGCAGTCTGGGAAGCATCGGACAGGTGGGGGGATTTTTCATCGTTCCCCTGGTTTTTTTGATTTTCAGTCGGGGGGACGGGGATCTGAAAGCTTTCCGCATCGTAATCTTCCTTCTGATTCTTGCTCTTGCCGCCGCTCTGCTCTTCTCCCTGCGCCTGAAGGAGCAGAAGGGTCATGTGAAGAGGCAGAGACTCTTCTTCAGCAAACGGTACAGTAAGTACTATTTTCTTCAGATCTTCTACGGAGGGCGCAAGCAGATCTTCCTGACCTTCGCCCCCTATGTCCTCATTCTCAAGTACGGGGCGTCCACCGAACTGATCGCCAGCCTCCTGGGAGTTTGTTCGGTCATCAATATCTTCTTCATCCCCCTTATCGGCCGGATCATCGACCGGATGGGGTACAAAACGGTGATGGTTCTGGATACGGTTTTTCTCTTCTTCGTCTGCCTGCTCTACGGATTCGCCCACAGGATTTTTCCTGCGGGAACTGCCTTTTACGTGGTTGTGGGAACCTTTATCCTGGATACCCTTATCTCCAATGCCTCCATGGCGACCAGCGTCTACGTGAGCCGTATCAGTCCCGACCGGGAGGAGATGACCTCCACCATATCCACGGGAATCTCCATCAACCATCTGATAAGCGTGGCCATTGCCCTGGCGGGGGGTGCCATCTGGGAAAGTCTGGGGATTGAGCTCCTCTTTATCCTGGCGGCGGTCATGGCGGTTTGCAACAGCCTCTTTGCTCTGACAATCCCCTCTGAGAAGGCAGGGGAGACCGGTAGAAAGTGATATTTTCCACGGTCAATTCCCTTCTCCTGCGCTATATTGGAAAGATATGAGGATTCCCGCTTTTCTCCCGGTTATTCTGTTGTCGCTTCTCCTTTTTTCCTGTTCCGGAGAGACTCCGCCTCCCGGTGAAGCGGTATTGCAGAGAGGGCGCCTTATTCTGAGCGAGGATATGCTGCAGGGCTCCTCCTATCTGAATCTGACCGGGGATGCGGGATTCTACTGGGGACAGTTCATAGACCCCCTGCAGCCGCCGCCCATGGCGGAGTTCACCGAATTCTCCGAGGACTGGGGCGGTCTGTATCCGGAGCAGGGGGATGTCTCCCTCCGCTTCATCATCGAGAAAAATCCCCTGGTGGACCGTCTCTCCGTCTCCTTTACTTCGGTCTGGTGTTCCTACCGGATGTACGTAAACGGCAAACTGGTTTCCGAAGCGGGAAATCCCTCTCTGGAATCGGGCAGGAGACAGCTCAATCTTAATCGGATGGTGGTCGTTGATTTTCCCGACGGAAGCGATTCCCTGGACGTGGTGTTCCATATCTCCAATCCCTATTACCATAGAAACGGGGTCAAGAAATTCAAGATAGGCACACCGGACAACATCGACAGGGATTTTTTCTGGAAGCTCTTCTACGACTGCGTTATTATGGGAATTCTCCTGGCCATGACGGTTTACCACTTTATCATGGCCGTTTCCAAGGCGAACCGGACCTATATCCTTTTCTTCGCCTTTCTGATATTCACCATAACCTATCGTTATTTTTTCATCAGCACGAGGCTGGTGTTCGATGTCTTTCCCCATCTGAATATGATATCCTACGACAGGCTGCAGAGACTGGGGATCTATCCCATAGCCGGTTTCTTTATCACCTATCTCTACCATCTGTACCCCAAGATCGGAAGCAAAACCGTGGTGCGGGTTATTCAATCCGGATCGGCCCTCTTTTCACTGCTCTCTTTCCTTGTTCCGCCGAAACTGGTTTCCGGCCTGCTCTTCACCGCCTTCTATCCCTTTTTCTTCCTGACCATTCTGGATGCTCTTTATATTCTGACCATGGCGGTCGTCCGCCGGGAGGAAGAAGCCATTCCCATGACATTCGGGGTATTGCTTCTCATAGGGACGGCTGTTTTTGATATGATTATAGACAGGGACCTGCTGCCGGCACGGATCACCTATCAGATGGACAAGGGTATGATCGGGTTCATCTTTGTTCAGGCTTATATCATTACCCTGCGCATCAACCGGGCCTATGAGAACGAGAAGCGGTTCCGGGAAGCCCTTCAGGGGGTGCAGAGCAGGCTGGAATTGACAGTACAGGGGGCACAGCTGGGATTGATCGAGTGGGATATTCTGCACAACACCTGGTTCCTGAACGACAACTTCGCCGAAATGATCAACTTTAGAAAGGACACTCATGTCTTCACCCGAAGACGCTGGCTCGAACTGGTTCATCCCGATGATGTGAAGGATATCGAGGCGCTTCTCAAGGGAGCCCTGACCGGCAAGATCGGCAACTTCCGCAAGGAGTACCGCCTGCGCATGTACGGGGGGAACTACCGCTGGTGCCTGCTTCTGGGCAAGGTGATTCAGCAGAATAAGCTGGGGGGGGCCGAGTGGTTCGTAGGCCTTCATATCGACATCAGCGAAAAGAAGATTATAAACCAGGACCGGTTTGACGAAAAAAAGACCCGGAGTCAAGAGGATTCTCTCGTCCGGGTCCTTGGTAAAGACGCTTAATCTCTCAGCTGTTTAGCTGAAAAGCACCCTGTTTACGATATTCTCGATACCTTCCTGCTTGCCGCTGATGGTCTTGGCCTTGTCGTAGGACGCTTCGGCTGCCAGCTGGTCCAGAGTCAGTTTTCCTTCCTCGAAATCCTTACCCTTGCCGCTGTCGAATGAGCTGTACCGTTCTTTGACCATTCCCGGAATGGGGGAGTCGTTCAGAATGGCCCAGGCTTTTTCCAGACCCAGGGCGAAGGCATCCATACCGCCGATGTGGGCGATGAAAAGATCTTCCATGTCCGTGGAATTTCTTCTGATCTTGGCGTCGAAGTTCAGACCCCCGGTGACAAATCCGCCGGATTTGAGGATGGAAACCATCGCTTCGGTGGTGTCGTATACGTCGGAGGGGAACTGGTCCGTATCCCAGCCGTTCTGGTAATCGCCCCGATTGGCGTCCACGCTGCCGAACAGGCCTTCTGCCCGGGCTACTTCCAGCTCATGGGCGAAGGTGTGCTGCGCCAGGGTGGCGTGGTTGGCTTCGATGTTCAGTCTGAAATCCTTATCCAGACCGTACTTCCTCAGGAATCCAGCCACAGTGTGGGAGTCGAAGTCATACTGATGCTTGGAGGGCTCCATGGGCTTGGGCTCGATCAGGAAGGGACCGGTAAAACCGATTTTCCGGCCGTAATCCCGGGCCATGGTCAGGAAGCGGGCCATGTGGTCCAGTTCGCGGCCCATTTCGGTATTCCAGAGGCTCATATAGCCTTCCCGGCCGCCCCAGAATACGTAGTTCTCTCCGCCCAGTTTTACCGTGGCATCCAGAGCTGCTTTCACCTGGGCGCCCACATTGGCGACCACGTTGAAATCAGGATTGGTAGCGGCCCCGTTCATGTAACGGGGATGGGAGAAGGCGTTAGCCGTGGCCCAGAGCAGTTTCACGCCGGTAGCGTCCTGTCTCTCCTTGGCCAGGTCGGTGATGGCCACCAGGTTCTTCTCCGATTCGGCCACAGTGGCTCCCTCGGGAGCGATGTCCCGGTCGTGAAAACAGTAGTAGGGCGCGCCGATTTTGGTGACGAACTCAAAGGCCGCGTCCAGTTTGTCCTTGGCCGCTTCCATGGGGGCGGCTTTCTCATCCCAGGGCATAGTGCGGGTGGCCGCTCCGAAGGGATCCGCGTTACCGGCGCAGAAGGAGTGCCAGTAGGCGATGGCGAAACGCATATGATCCTTCATACTCTTTCCGCCGATGACTTTGTTCTCATCGTAGAACTTGAAGGCCAGGGGATTGTCGCTGCCCGGTCCTTCGTATCCGATTTTGCCGATTCCGGGGAAATATTCCCGATTTCCCTTAAAATAACTCATATTGTACCTCCGTTCTTAACTGAAGAGCCCGGAAAGGGCCTTCACATAGGATTGATAGACTTTGTAGGTTTCCCGGTATGCGGGAACTGTTTCGGGATTGGGTTCGTAGACCCGTTCCTCATCCAGGGTGATATGTTCCGACGCCAGCTGGGCGATGGTCACCTTCTCATCCCGCGCCTGGCCCAGCATCCACAGGGCCTGCAGGGCGGCGCCAACGGCGGCGGCTTCCTTGCCGGTGGGGATGCGCACGGTGCATTCCAGTATGTCCGCGGTCATCTGGCTCCAGAATGGACTGTTCGCCCCGCCCCCGATCAGACGGATCTCCCGGGGGTTGAATCCCAGCTCGCGAAAGCTTTCAAGGCCGGTCAGCAGACCGAAGATCGACGCTTCCATTGAGGAGCGGGCGATATTGGCCTGGGTGTAGTTCA
>JAFGPQ010000233.1 GCA_016936115.1 Spirochaetales bacterium
ACCATAAGAAAGAACGAGAGAATAAACACACAGCTCATGCGGAGCGAAACCTATCTTCGCACGATAATTTCCTCTATTCCGGATCTTCTCTGGATACGGGATCTGGACGACAGGCTCATTCTCTGTAATCCCCGCTTCGAAGAGCTGCTGGGAGAGGCTGGGGATGAAGTTATCGGAAAGGAACTTAAAGAGATCAGGGAGAACAGGGGAATGGCCTCTCTTCTGGGGAAAAAGGGATTCCCCCCACCGGGGGACAGCATTTTCCGCAAGGAGGAAGAGCTTCTTTTTCAGAATGACGGACACCGGGAAACTTCGGAGATCATTCGGGTGCCCGTAAAGGACGAAGAGAACCGGATTCTGGGATTCCTGGGAATAGGCCGGGATGTGACAAATTATAAAGAACTGGCTAAGGAGCATCAGGAGAACATTCGGTTCTTCCAGGATCTGGACAGGATCAACCGGCTGCAGCAGGAAAGCTCCACCCTATCCGATCTTCTGGAAGGATCCCTCCGTATCGTGGCCGATGCCTTCCCCTGCGGACGGGCGTTCCTGATTCCCCTCCCCCCGCAGGAGGATAACCGCTGGACCGTAACCATGGAAGTGCGACACCCCCAGTTTACCGGCCACCCCCTGCTGGGGCGGGATTTCCCCCAGGACAGGAACTCACGCGCTTTTTTCGGGAGCCGGGAAGAGGGGGATACTCCCCGGGTCGTTCCGGCTCAGGAACTGTCTCTCCTCTCCTGGGGAGAGAGCTGTCCCGCCCATGCCCTGCTCGTGACCAGGCTCATACCCCGCAAAGGACAGGGATATTATCTCTGCCTGGAGCATGGGGAGAGGGAAGGACTGTGGGAAGCCCGGGAAGAGCAGCGGTTTTCAGAGATCAGCCGAAGGATTGGAGACAGTCTTTCCAATATCACCCTGTACAGGGATGTGAGAGAGAATGAAACTTTTCTTTCCAATGTTTTCGAGAGCATCCCCCTCATGGTTTTTATCAAGGAAGCGGAGACATTGAAGTTTCTCCGTTTTAACAAGACCTGGGAGAATCTGCTGGGGTACCCCCAGGATGCCTTTATCGGCAGGGATGATTACGATACCTTCTCCCGGGAAGAGGCGGATCATTTCCGCGCCGTGGACAGGGAGGTCATGGCCACGGGAAAAATGGCCGACGTGGAACAGGAAACTGTCCGGGACAGCATGGGGCGGGAAAGGATTTTCCATACGAGAAAGGTTCCCATTTACGATAACGAGGGCAATCCCCGCTACCTCTTCGGTATTTCCGAAGATATAACAGAGAAGATCAACACCGAGAACGAACTGAAGAAGACCCGTATCTGGCTGGACGCTTTCATGGACTCCATCGACGACGGCTTTCTCATTTTCGATCAGGAAGCGCGTATCGTCCTGATCAATAACACCATTCTTTCCTATCAGTTCGACGGCTGGGACAGAGAACGCCTGAGCGGAATGCGCATAGAGGAACTCCTTGCCGCCATTCCCCCCTTCCACTCGCCCCGGTACGGAGATGATTTCTTCTCCCTATACAGGAAAGTCCTGGAAACGGGGGAGCCGGTGGAATCGGAGCTGTCCCAGACAGGGGACGGGGTGACCTCCTGGTTCCACACCCGGCTCTTCAAAGTTCAGAAAGGTTTTGCCATAGTCAGCCGTAATATTACGGAGCAGAAGACGGCCGAAGACAACATAGGGAAAACGAATGACAGGCTGAACAGCTTCATGAACTCCGCCTCCAATCTTATGGGGCTATTCGACCGGGGCGGGAAACTGGTCCTTGCCAATAACACAGCCCGGGAGTATCTGGATCTGTCGGACGGGGATAGTCTGCCCGATCTGGACCTGACCGGCTTCGCCCTTCGCCTGGGTGACGGGGGGGAAATCCTGGAGAACTGCCGGCGGGTAACGGAACTGGGGGAGCCGGTTTACTTCGAATCCCGGAACCGGGTGAACAACCGCAGTCTCTGGCTCTCATTCCGCCTCTTCCCTTCCGACGGGGGAATCGGATTTATCATCAGCGACATATCGGAGATGAAACTGCTCGAGGAACAGCTGTTACAAGTGCAGAAGATCGAGTCCATCGGCCGGCTGGCGGGAGGAGTCGCCCATGACTTTAACAATATGCTCAGCATCATCATGGGATATACCGAGATCGCCCTTGCCCAGACTGGGGAGGATGAGGAAATTCACGAGCATCTGAGTCAGATTATGAAAGCTTCGAGACGGTCGGCCCGGTTGACCAGTCAGCTGCTGGCCTTCGCCCGGAAACAGAATATCAAACCCATGCTGTTGAATCTGAATTCCTCCCTTACGGCTATGCTCAAGATTCTGCAGAGTCTCATCGGCGAACAGATAGAACTGCGGTGGGAGCCGGAGGAGGAACTGTATTCCGTAGAGCTGGATCCGGCCCAGGTGGATCAGATTATCGCCAATCTCTGTGTTAACGCCCGGGACGCCATCGAAGGAAGGGGCGTGATTACCATAAAGACGGAGAATGTGTCTCTCGATCCCTTCTACTGCGCTCTCCATTCCGAATGCCGCTCCGGAAGGCATGCCGTTCTTTCGGTGAGCGACACCGGCTGCGGAATGGACGAAGAGACGAGAAAAAAGATCTTCGAGCCCTTTTTCACCACGAAGGAAGTGGGGAAGGGAACCGGTCTGGGACTGTCCACCGTGTACGGCATAGTGAAGCAGAACAACGGCTTTGTCGAAGTATTCAGCCGGCCGGGTATGGGTACTACCATGAGGGTCTACTTCCCCGCTAAGGAGGGCATAGCCCAGCCGATCGCCCCGGGGACAGCAACTCCGGTCAGAGGGGGAAACGAAACAATACTGATTGTGGAAGACGAGATGATGATTCTCTCCATGGCCGAGTCTATGCTCTCCTCCTGCGGATACCGGATACTCACGGCCAGCTCCCCCGAAGACGCCCTGGAAAGGGGGAAGGACGAAACAACGAAGCTGGACCTGATCATCAGCGATGTGGTGATGCCCGGTATGAACGGCCGAGAGCTTCTGGAACGGCTTGTCCCCTATCAGCCGTCAGCCCAGTGTCTTTTCATGAGCGGCTATACGGCGGATATCATAACCCGGCAGGAGCTGATGGCCGGGGACGTCCATTTTCTTCAGAAACCCTTTACCCTCCAGTCATTGACGATGAAAGTGCGAGAGGTTCTGGACGGGAACCAATAAACCCCGCGTTAGCTCACTCCGGCTCTATATACTCATAACTGCCGTAGCTGCTTATCTCAAGATCATCGATCCAGTATTCCTTGTTTGTATAGAAGGTAAGATTATTCGTCTCCCTCTGAAGAGGCTGAAGAGCAAAACTCTTTTTGGCAATCCCATTCAGAAAAACGGTAATGAAGTCATCTTCGAATACAATCTTGACATCATACCAGACATTGGCTTTTACTAATGTGGAATAATCGTCACTGGAGAGAAGCTCCCCATTCCTGCTCTGCCTGAAGGAGATGGAATCGGGGTGAAACATTATCTGTATCTCATGATCGGGGTAGGTCCCGCCCAGAAAGAGAGTTGCCCTTCTCGGTGCCGTATACTGCCCCGTAGTCACACCGCGGAATAATTTCAGGCGGAATGACAATATGGCTCTTCGGGGGAAATCCCGGTTCAGCAGCAATTTGATGGCTTTCTTTTCCCTTCCGTAAGCGTTCAGGTGCAGGGTTCCCTCCTGAATTTCGACAATCTCCCCCTCTTGGATTTCGAAAGAGAAATCATCCAGGGAATCTGAAAAATCGTTACGGTAGAGGAGTTTTTCATCCCCCACTCTCACATTTGAATACTCCATGGTGGTACAGGACAGAAACAGGATAGAAGAGAGCACCCCCGTTATAATAAAACCTTTCATATTTTCTCCTCGGATGAAAAGCATGTTTACCTATTATAGCATGGGAGACTTCAGGTTCACATATAAACCATCGTTTCAGGGATTTCCCGGCGTAATGCGTTATACTTGATACATAAGTCATAAAGTCTAAGGAGTTCTTTATTATGGGATTAATTATCGCTCTGGTCGCCATTGCCCTTATTGCGGTTTTCTTCATTTCCACCTACAACGGCTTCGTCAAGCTTCGCAATAAGTGCGAAGAGTCATTTGCCACCATGGATGCCTATCTGAAAAAAAGATGGGATCTCATCCCCAACCTGGTGGAAACGGTCAAGGGCTATGCCTCCCATGAAAAGGAGACCCTGGAGAGAGTCATCCAGGCCAGAAATATGGCCATGGGCTCCCAGAACATGGGGGAGCTGCAGAAGAACGAAAACGCCCTGGCCGCAGGCCTGAAAAGCGTCTTCGCCCTGAGTGAATCCTACCCGGATCTGAAGGCCAACCAGGGCTTCGTCACCCTTCAGAATCAGCTCCAGAGCCTGGAAAATGATATTCTTCAGTCCCGCAAGTATTACAATGCGGTTGTTAAATCCTTCAATACGAAGCGGGAGCTCTTCCCCTCCTCCCTGGTGGCGGGCATGATGAACCTGGAGAAGAAGGAGTACTTCGAAATTGACGATACCCAGAGGGAAAACGTCAAGGTATCCTTTTAGGGAGAGGGCTATGAAAAAAACTCTCCTCTTCTCTCTATTACTATTACTGGCGGGGGTTCTGCCCCTGATGGCGGATGAAGCCTTTGTCATCGACAACTATAAGGTGGAAATGACGGCGGGACTTGATAACGCCTACGATGTCACCGAAACCCTGGATATGGATTTCTCCGCCGACAGGCATGGAATCATCCGTGATATTCCCCTCTCTTTCGACGGCATGCCCGTCAATATCAGTAAGATTCAGGTGAAGGGCTATGATTCCAAGGTCGATTTCGGCCGGGAGAACGTTTCGATCCGCATCGGGTCCGCCGATACCTATGTAAACGGAAAGGTGCAGTATGTGATCTCCTACCGCTACAGTGTGGGTAAGGACAATCTTCCCGAAATGGATGAATTCAACCATAATGTTATCGGCCTGCAGTGGGATACGGTCATTAAGAACGCCGAGTTCCGCATCACCCTGCCCCAGGCCTTCGATGAGACAAGGCTGAACTGCACCTCCGGCCCCTACGGATCGACGGATAACACGGGAGTCGCCTGGTCCGTAGATGGAACGGTCGTCACGGGACATACCACAAGGCCCCTGAATAATTACGAAGGGCTGACCGTGGCCCTGCCCCTGCCCGAAGGCTACTGGTCGGAGGCAAAGGAACTCCGTCCCCAGGGCAGTTTCGTCTTTATGATCCTGGGCTATCCCCTCTATGCAGTCGTGGTCCTGCTCGCCTTCTTCCTCTGGTTCACCAAAGGCCGGGACAATCAGGTGTTCCCCACGGTTCAGTTCGATCCGCCTGAGGGGTTGACCCCTGCGGAAATCGGGTATGTGATTGACGGATCGGTGGACAACAAGGACGTGACATCCCTCATAATCTACTGGGCCCAGAAGGGCTACCTGGCCATAGAGACGGAACGGGACAAAAAAGACAGGACCTCCGGACTGGAAATGGTAAAACTGGCCGACCCCGATCCCGATTCCCGATCCTACGAAAAGAAGATATTCAAGGAACTCTTCGCTGCGGGGACGGGCGACCGGGTCTCCACCAAGGACCTGACCAACAGATTCTACAAGACCGTCCAGTGGGGAACCGTCAATATAACCAAGTGGTTCACCGAGAGCAAGGAGAGAGCCATTTACGCCAAAAACACCGGCGGACCAGCCTTTCTGGCCGGTCTTATGGGTTTTCTCTCTTTTTTCATGATACTCCTGGAAGCCTTTCACGGCATCCAGGGAAAGGGACCTATGACCATTCTCGCAGCGGTACTTTCCGCGGTGATCATGGTGTTCTATATGATCGTGGGCAGGGGCATCAACAACAAGGGGAGAGACGGCAGCGGCGCCCTGGGAGTGGGCATCGTCCTTTCCCTCGTCTTTACCGGCGGATTAGGAGTCCTCTCCGTACTTTTCTGGAAAATCGTCCTGTACAAGTATCTGGCAGCGGCGGCGGCGGCTTTCCTCTGCGCTCTGTTCGCAGCCCTTATGTCAAAAAGGACCCCCCACGGGGATGAGCTCCTGGGCAAGGTATTGGGTTTCCGGGAATTCATCAAGGAAGCGGAAAAGGATAAGCTGGAAACTCTTTTCGAGTCCAACCCCTCCTACTTTTACGATATTCTGCCCTACGCCATGGTTCTGGGGCTCAGCAGCAAGTGGTCCTCCCACTTCGAGGGCATCGCCGTGGAGCCCCCCTCCTGGTACCGGGGCTACGGCTACGACCGATTCCGTACCCGGGATTTCGAAAGGGATCTCTCCCGGAATTTCTC
>JAFGPQ010000234.1 GCA_016936115.1 Spirochaetales bacterium
ATCGTCGTAGGTCTTCCCATTATCATGTCCACGATTAAATCCATTTTCAAGATGCGCTATGCGGGCAGAGCCCTGAGCAATGAGCAGAACGAAGCCCATAAGGCGGAGATTAATGAGCTCAGAAGGCGGATAGAAAATCTGGAGACGATCGTCCTGGAACTGGAGAGAAAGGGAAACCGGATTTAAGCCGGTTTACACAAGGGCTTCCAGCCGCTCCTGGTGAGACCGCTCCTCCGAAGCCAGCCTGGTGAACAGTTTTCTGATAGCCGGGATGGTGGTCTGACGGGCCAGTTCCCCGTAGAACTCGGCGGTGGCTTTCTCATGCTCCGCCGCGTGGATCAGCAGGGGGCGGTCCCCCTCGGCGGCGTCATGGAACAGCTCTTTGTGGCCTTTCCCATCCAAAGGATCGCCGATCTCCGGGTATCCCTTCTTCAGCTGGGTCAGATGTTCTCTCTCCTCTTCGGCGAGATCCAGAAAAAGCTGCTGAATATCTCCGGTGGTCCGGGCGGCCAGGGCCAGGTAATCCTTCCAGGCGGCTTCTTCGAAACCGGCGGCCAGACGGTAGACCCAGGGCGAGGGGACCCCTTCCACCGTGGCGGGAGGCATTTCCTCCCCCCGGAAGGCGGAAATCAGGGTGATAGTTCCGAATATGAGAAACAGGGCTCCCGCCACCAGTTTTATATACATTTCGGGGATGTACTTTTTTATAACCGAACCGAAGAGAACCGCCACCAGGGTGGAGCAGACCAGGGCCAGGGAGGCGGCGAAGAAGACGATCCAACGGCCCCCGGCGGCGCTCCGGGCCAGTGCTGTGAGCTGGGTCTTATCACCCAGTTCGGCGAGAAATATCAGTGCGAAGGTAGAGAAAAACATTTTCCAGTCCATGAAAAAAGAATAGCATGTTTGACTCCCCGAGGCAATCGGGATAAAATGGGCCTATCCCATATACAGGTCAGGAAAATGAATCCGATAAACCGCAAAACCCTTTCGACCCTGTCTTTCCTTTTTTTCGCCGTGATCGCCTGCGTTCACATCGTCCTGACCAACAGGCCCGGGGGATACTTCAACTACACCAAAACCCTGCTCATGCCATCCCTGGCCCTTTTTTACGCTCTCACCGTACGGGATAAAAGGAGAGGCTTTCCCATCCTCTGGGCCCAGGCCGGGCTGTGGCTGGGCAACCTGTGCCTGATACGGGGGGAGGAGTCGAAGCTCCTCTTTGCTCTGGGATCGGCCGCCACCATTCTGGGGTTCCTGGGCTATATCTACATCATGGGACGGAACACGGGCCGTCTGGCCTATCCCTTCATCCTGCTGCAGATTCCCCTCGTCTGGCTCTGCGCCTTCTTCGTCATTCTCATGAAGGACGCTCTGGGACCCATGCTCCTGCCCATCGCCCTGTATATGAGCCTCATCGGGCTCATCAGCCTGACCGCCCTGGCCCAGCTGATGAGTCATCCCCGCAGCCGGGGGAGCTGGATCATGTTCCTCGGTTCCCTCTGCTACATAGGGGAGAACGGACTGTACACGGCGAACCACTATATGGCCAACCTCTTCTTCGGAGAGAATATAATTCATCCCTTCTTCATCGCGGCGCAGACCCTATTCGCAGTGGGGTATATTATGATTGAGAGGGATGAACATGGGACTGCTTAAGGAAAGATTTAAAACGGAGAGGCATAATCCCAGGAAAGGGGCGAAGGATATTCTCAAGTATATCGGACCCGGTCTTCTGGTAACTGTGGGTTTCATCGATCCGGGTAACTGGGCTTCCAATATGGCGGCCGGATCCGATTACGGCTACAAGCTGCTGTGGATGGTCACCCTGTCTACGATTATGCTGATTATTCTTCAGCACAATGTGGCCCACCTGGGCATTGTTACAGGGGACTGTCTCTCAGAAGCAGCCAGCAAACACCTGAAATCCTGGGCCAGCAGATCCATCCTGGTCACGGCCGTCCTGGCTGCTGTTTCCACCGCTTTAGCGGAAATCCTCGGGGGTGCCATCGCCCTGAATATGCTTTTTCGGATTCCCATGAAATTGGGAGCTGTACTTATCCTGGCCCTTGTCCTTTGGATGCTCTTCTCCAATTCCTACAGGAAGCTGGAAAAGCTGATTATCGGCTTCGTTTCCATCATAGGCTTCGCCTTCCTCTATGAACTGACGATTATAGACGTCAGCTGGTCCCAGGCTGTCCACGGCTGGTTCTCCGTAAGCATTCCCCGGGGATCGCTGCCCATCGTCATGTCTGTGCTGGGGGCCGTCGTTATGCCCCATAATCTGTTCCTGCACTCCGAAATCATCCAGAGCCGGGAGTGGAACAGGGAAGATGAGAAGATCATTCGAACGCAGCTGAAATTCGAGTTTGCCGATACCCTTATCTCCATGGTCATCGGATGGGCTATTAACAGTGCTATGATAATCCTGGCGGCTTCCGCTTTCTTCACTTACAGAATCCAGGTGACGGAGCTGGAGCAGGCCCAGCACTTGCTGACGCCTCTGCTCGGTAACGGGGCGGCGGTCGTATTCGGCATAGCCCTTCTTTTTTCCGGAATCTCCTCTACCACCACGGCGGGCATGGCCGGCGGCAGTATTTTCGCAGGAATCTTCCATGAGCCCTATGATATTAAAGACTTTCATACCAGGGTGGGGGTGGCGGGTATTCTCGGGTTCGCCACTCTGCTAATCTTTTTTATCGGTGATCCCTTCAAGGGTTTGATTTATTCCCAAATGCTGTTAAGCATTCAATTGCCCATAACCGTCTTTGTCCAGCTCTATCTTACGGCATCGGAAAAGGTTATGGGGAAGTTCAGGAATTCCCTCCTGGACAATATTCTGCTATGGGCCATAGCTCTGATCATAACGGTCTTGAATGTTCTTCTGTTTCTGAGTTTTCTATAGAACCGAAAAGGGTAAATCAATAAAAAACTATCGGTTCGGGTCAGCTTCCCTTTACTTTTCCCTGCGGGACTGATAAATTCGAAGGACTTACGAAATTATTATTAGGAGTATCGTTCGATGAAAAGGTTTTTTCTGATTCTGATTGTTCTGATGTCCTTCGGCGGCCTGTTCGCCATAGGCCAGAAGGAAACGGCCCCCGCCCCTGCCATGGCACAAGAGCCCGCTGCCGCGCCTGCACGGGAGCCAGTGACAGTTCACATTATGGCCCCCTCCGGAACGCCCGCCCTGGCCATGTCCGGTTTCGCCGCCTCGGACAAAGAGATTTTTCCCGGCTATACCCATGAGATCGAAGTGGTAAAGGCCGCCGATCTGGTGGCTTCCAAAATGATAAAGGGAGAGGCGGATATCGCCGTCATCCCCTCCAATCTGGCTTCGGTCCTATACAGCAAGGGCGTGGACATCAAGGTGGCCGGCATCGTTATTTGGGGAAACCTGTATCTGGTCTCCGCCGATTCCGATGCGACCTGGGAGGATATGAAGGGGCAGGAGATCTACATGCTGGGCCGGGGCCTGACTCCGGATATCGTCCTGCGCCACCTGATGACCAAAAACGGACTGGACCCGGAAACGGATATGACTCTGCACTATGTGGGCGCCTCCTCCGAACTGGCTCCCTCCTTTATTACGGGTAAGAGCCGATTCTCTATTATGCCCGAGCCCATGCTGACCGTGGTGAAGAGTAAGAAGCCCGATACAAATGTGATGATTGATCTGCAGAAAGAGTGGTCCGCCCTGTACGGTACTCAGATGGGCTATCCCCAGGTGACCCTGGTCGTTTCCGGCGCTCTGGCCCGGGACCATGGGGATTACGTGCAGGCCTTTCTGAAGGAGTTCGCCGCCTCCGTGGCCTGGATGGGGGAGAATCCCGGCGAAGCGGGGGCCATGGGAGCCACTCTCATGCCCGAGCTTCCCGCTCCTGTTTTGACCAAGTCCCTGCCCGGCTGCAACATGATCTACACCCCCATAGGCGAGGCGAGAAAGAGCCTGGAAGATTACTACGGGGTTCTTTTGGATTTTAACGCTAATACGATCGGGGGGGCTCTGCCCGGTGACGATTTCTACCTCGAATAGAAGGTGGTTCCTGTGGGGATCGGTTCTGCTGATCCTCCTTTTCTGGAAGATCGCCTCCGCCGTCATAGGCCGGGCGATCATCCTGCCCTCTCCCGATGCGACTGTGAAATACGCTTTCCTTCTCCTGGGAGAACGGGAGGTGTGGACCGCTCTTCTCTGGACCCTGAAACGGACTATGACATCCTTCGCCATTAATCTGCTGGCCGCCGGAATCCTGGGGATGGCCTCCGGTTTTTCCCGGGGATTTAAACTCTTCCTGTCCCCCCTGGTGACCGTTCTGAAGGCGGTGCCCACCATGGGGGTCATCCTTTTGTCCCTTATCTGGTTTTCCTCGGAGACGGCAGCGGTTTTCGTCAGCTCCCTCATCGTTTTTCCCATCCTCTATCAGGCCGTGGTGGGGGGCGTTGAGACCATCGATCCCCTGTCGGTTGAAATGAACCGGGTCTTTCGTATTCCCTGGCTCCGCCGCTTTTTTCATTTCTATCTGCCCTCCCTCAAACCTTCTCTGCTGACCGGCATCGTGTCGGCCCTGGGCCTGTCTATCAAGGTGATGATCTCGGCGGAGGTGCTGAGCCAACCGGACCGGGGGATCGGGACCATGTTTCAGATAGAACGGGCCCGCCTGAATACGGAGGGGGTGTTCGCCTGGTCCCTTCTGGTCATTCTCATGACCGCCGGGCTGGACAAGCTCCTGTCCCTGCTCGAAAGGAGGTACGCCCTTGAAAATAAGCGGACTGACTAAGCACTTCGGCCAGGGGCCCCTTTACGACAATTTTGATCTGACCCTGCCCGCGGGGAAAATCTCCTGTATCCTGGGACCTTCCGGCTGCGGAAAGACTTCCCTTCTGAACATGATAGCCGGGCTCCTGCCCCATGAGGGAGGGGAGATCCTCTTTGAGCGGATCCCCGCCGGATCGGAGCCCCGGTTCTCCTATGTCTTTCAGGAGCCCCGCCTGCTGCCCTGGCTCACCGTGACCGGAAATCTGGTTTACGCCATGGACGGGGAACTGAGCCGGCACGAGCGAAAAGCCCGGGCGAAGGAGATGCTCGCTCTGGTGGGATTGAAGGAGGAGGGGAAGAAATTCCCCCGGGAGCTTTCCGGAGGCATGGCCCGCCGGGTGGGGGTGGCCCGGGCTCTTCTGTCCGATTTCGATATCCTTCTCATGGACGAGCCCCTCGCCTCCCTGGATCAGGAGCTCAAGGAAAAGCTTATCTCCCTCTTCAAAGAGCGCCTGGCCGGCAAGACCGTGGTTTTCGTTACCCACGATTACTATACCGCCCGGGCCCTGTCCGACCATATCTTCGTTCTGTCTCCTCCTCCCGTCCGGGCCGAGGAGATCGGCCTCTCCGGACTGCAGAAGATTCTGGAAGAGATCAACCGGCCGTGACCGTTTCTCCCTGGATCTACTCCCGGAACGGCGATAACAGCGCCCGGTTTCTGCTGGGCCGGTTCTTTCCCGGGGGCGAAAGGGGAACACTGCTGCTGACCGTGGGCATCAATCCCAGCACTGCCGAACCGGAAAAACTGGACAACACCGTATCCACTGTGCAGAACCGGGCCGAAGCTCTGGGATACGGCGGATGGTGCACTATCAACGTCTATCCCCAGAGGTCCACCGATCCCAACGGTATGGACCGGGAAAGGAACGAGGAACTCCACCGGCGGAACCTGGAAGAGATCCGGCTTTTCGTCGAAGGGTTCCGGGAGAGAGGTGGTATTCATATCTGGGCCGCCTGGGGGGCGCTTATCAGAAAGCGGGAGTATCTTTTACCCTGCCTTGAAGATATTTCTTGCCAGCTGGAGCCTTTCGGTTTAGATTGGTATTCTATCGGTCGGCGGACGAAGGAGAGCCATCCCCATCATCCTCTCTACCTTAAGAGAGGGCTTATCCCGGAACGATTCGACATAAAGGGCTATCTGGAGGAACTGCATGGAAAACCGGACGATTGTCTGTGAGGGGCATCTGGTCGATAACGGCCTGTTGTCGGAGATTCTGAATCTTATCATCACCGAGGGATTTGATTATCTCATCGATAATTTTCAGTTCGGCAAGCGCAAGGAGGACATCTCCCGGGTGGAGGTGACCATCAGCGGTAACGGTCCCATGGAGCTGCTCCTTTCCAAGCTGATTCCTCTGGGCGTTTACGAGAAGGGCGCCCGGGAGGGGGAGTTCCAGCGGGTCAACCGGAACAGGCACGCCCCGGAGGGGTTCTATTCCACCACCAATCATAAAAGCGAAGTCTTTCTGACCGGGCGCTGGCTTCCCGTAACCCACCAGCGGATGGATGCGGCGATTGTCAGGAAAGGGGACACCCTTGTCTGCACCAAACTGAGGGATCTGAAAGAGGGGGACCTGGTTCTGTGCGGCAGCGATTCGGTGCGGGTCTATCCCCCCCGGGTC
>JAFGPQ010000026.1 GCA_016936115.1 Spirochaetales bacterium
ATTCCACTAGAAAAGAGCCGTAGGAGAGGCGGTAAAGTTCATCCTGGTTCATATCAACCGAAGCGCCTATCCCATTGCCAACGGCTCCCTTGAACAGGGCCTCCGCCGCACCGCCCGCCTTCAGGGACTGGGCGGAGAGAATCCGTCCCTCCCCTATCCACCGGGCCAGGGTATCGAAGAGCTCTCCCATCTCCTTCATAGGGGGCATATGGTCCCCGTCGGGAAGATTTCTGAGCAGAAAAAGCCTGTTTCCGGCAGCTTTGAAATCGGTGGAGACGGTTTGAGAGGCCTTGCCGGTGGTTACTGCAAAGGAGATGAGCGTGGGGGGTACGTTCAGCTCGCCGAAGGAACCGGACATGCTGTCCTTGCCACCGATGGCGGGCAGCTCCAGATCCCTCTGGATTTTCAGTGCCCCCAGAAGAGCCGCAAAGGGCAGACCCCAGTTCTCCTCTTCCGTACCTAAACGGCGGAAATACTCCTGAAAGGAGAAACGGGTCTGCCGCCACTTACCGCCGGCGGCCACCAGACGGGCCAGGGACTCCACCACAGCCCAGACGGCCCCGTGAAAGGGGCTCCATCCGGACAGGAGCGGATTGAATCCGCAGGAGAGAAAACTGGCCGTATCGGTCTCCCCCTTCATGAGGGGCAGTTTGTGAACGGAACATTCGCTTTCGGACATCTGATGCTTTCCCCCGTAGGGCATCTGCACCGTTCCGGCGCCTATGGTGGAGTCGAACATCTCCACCAGCCCTTTCTGGGAGGCCACCTCAAGGGATGCCAGATGGTTCAGGAATTTCTCTTTTCCGTCCTTCCCCTCCGGCATTTTTCCAAAGGGGTCCTTCATTTCTTCGGCGGGAGCCACTTTGACCCGGGCTTCGGAGCGGACCCCGTTCGTATCCAGGAATGACCTGTCGATATTGACGATCTCCTCGCCCCGCCAGGTCATCCGCAAGCGGTTATCACCGGTGACCTGGGCCACTTCCACCGCTTCCAGGTTCTCCCCGTCCGCCAGCTTCAGGAAGCGCTCCCGGTCCTTCAGTTCCACTACCACGGCCATCCTTTCCTGGGACTCGCTGATGGCCAGCTCCGTGCCGTTCAGTCCGAGATACTTGACAGGAACCCGGTCCAGGTCTATTTTGAGGCCGTCGCTCAACTCCCCGATGGCCACGGATACCCCGCCGGCGCCGAAATCATTGCATTTCTTGATAAGGTGAGTGACTTCCCGGTTTCTGAAGAGACGCTGAATCTTACGCTCTTCCGGGGCGTTGCCCTTCTGAACCTCCGCCCCGCAGCTGACAAGGGATTCGGCGGTATGGGCCTTGCTGGAACCGGTGGCACCTCCGCAGCCGTCCCGTCCTGTTTTTCCGCCGAGAAGGATGATGACGTCCCCGGGGACGGGGGATTCCCGTCTGACCCAGTCCGCCGGCACCGCACCCACCACGGCGCCCACTTCCATTCTCTTCGCCCGGTAACCGGGATGGTAAATCTCCTTGACGAAGCTGGTGGCCAGTCCTATCTGATTACCGTAGGAGCTGTAACCGTGGGCGGCCCCCCGTGTGATGACTTTCTGGGGGAGCTTTCCCGCCATGGTCTGTTCCACGGGTACCCGGGGATCCCCGGAACCGGTGACGCGCATGGCCTGATAAACATAGGAACGGCCGGAAAGGGGATCCCGGATGGCGCCGCCGATACAGGTGGACGCCCCGCCGAAGGGTTCGATCTCCGTGGGATGGTTGTGTGTTTCGTTCTTGAACATGAGAAGCCACTTCTGCTCATCCGTCCTGTCCCCTTCGGTTACATCCACATCGATGAAAACACTGCAGGCGTTGATCTCCTCGGAGACCTCCATATCGTCCAGTTTGCCCGCCCGGCGCAGCTCCTTGCCGGCCAGGGTGGCCAGATCCATCAGGGTCATGGGCTTCTTTCCCCCGTGGACATTCTCCCGGGCGGTCAGATAATCGTCATAAGCCTTCTGAAAAAGGGCTTCGTAGCGTCCCGGGGGAAGCTCTATGTTCGTCAGCTCAGTCTCGAAGGTGGTATGTCGACAGTGATCGGACCAGTAGGTATCCAGAACCTTCAACTCCGTCTCGGAGGGATCCCTCTCTTCGGTCTCCCGAAAATAGTTCTGCACGAATTCCAGATCCCCCAGGGTCATGGCCATAGCCAGATCCTTCCGATAGGATTCCAGAGTTTCCCTGTCCCAGGAGGCAAATCCCTCCACCCTGTTCACAGGGACAATATCGGCGGGGATATCCTCTATTTTATGCAGGGAGAGATCCTTGAGACGCATTTCGAGGGGATTGATAAAGTAATCCTCAATCTGCTTTCTCTCATTCCGACTCAGGGAGCCTTCTAAAAGGAGGAGTTTCCCCGATTTGACCCGACCCTCCCAATGGGGATGGAGAAGTTTCAGGCACTGGGCGGCGGAATCGGCCCTCTGATCGAACTGACCGGGCAGAGCTTCCACGGCAATCCCGTCGGCAGGAATATCGAAGTCATAGGAAACACGGTCCACATTCTTTTCGGAAAAAACGCTGTCCACCGCTTCCCGGAAGTCCGCTTCGTTCAGCTGGTCCGCATCATATATATTAATGAGCCGGACTTTCTCCAGCCCCTCAATGCGCAAGGTCTCCCGAAAATCCTGTTTCAGGCTGGCCGCTTCCTGATCAAAACCCTCTTTTTTCTCTACATATACTCGATAAAAACCCACCGGATATCTCCTTTTGCGAAAAAGTATAGACGATGAGGGAGGATTTGGGAAGTATGGAGACTCTGCCATATTGACTAAGAAGGGACGAAAATTTATATTTCAAACTGGGACGATCATGGACTTTAGAGGACTTTTATGTTAAATGATGAAATTTTAACTCTTGCCGAGACGGCGGAGTATCTCAAGGTGGCGGAGAAAACGATCCAGAGGATGATCGCCGCCCACAAAATACCCTGCACCCGGGTGGGAAACCAGTGGAGATTTATCAAATCCATACTGGACGACTGGCTCCTCGAGTCCATGCAGGACAAGGAAGAGCTGAAGGGTGACCTTTCCCATCTGATGGAAACCGGTGAAGTGGAAGTCCGTCTTTCCCGCATGCTTTTTGATACTGTCATCCCCCTCAAGCCGGGCAACCGCCGGGAGATTCTGAATCAGCTGGCCGCCCCCCTTATCGATAACGGTTTTATCAAGAATCCCGACGGCTATCTCAATAAACTGGAAGACCGGGAGAATATGATCTCCACAGCCATCGGCGAGGGGATCGCTATCCCCCATATAAGAAATCCCCGGGAAAATGATCAGGGAGAACCCCACATTGTGGTGGGTATCTCTCCCAAAGGACTGGATTTTCAGGCTATCGACAGCAAGCCGGTTCACCTTTTCGTCCTCGTTCATACGAATAGTGAAACCATACACCTGAGAATACTCTCCCGTCTGACCGGATTGATGAAAAAGGGAGGGGTTAAGGATTTTATAGGCTGCAAAACAAAAAATGAAGTGGAAGCACTGCTCATGAAAAAAGAAACCGGCTCCCATTAAATGGAAGCCGGAAGGGGGGAATAGGAGAGATTATGAAAACAGCATCATGCTGCATCCATCTTTGTAAGAGGTTTCTACTACACCTCTCATTACTAGGCTAAGACATTTCAAATTGAATTGCAAATTTTTTTGATAAAAAAAAGTAAATTATAATCGACCCTTCACAAAAACCTGTTTTTTTCTAAGACCTCTTCGGGGAATTTGCAGGATTCCCCCCTGCTCACAATAATCAAAGAGACTTCTTATGCTTCCCCTCTCCCACTTTTCCAGCAGGGAAAACCCCTTCAGCCCTCTGAGGAATTGTCCCCCCGATGCATATCCTTTGAGAAAATCGATCCACTCCTTTCTTGTGAAGATACCCCTATAGCGGGAGAAAAGATGATTCAGCTGATTCAAATACTCTTTCGTCTCCGGGAGAGGATTATGGGGAGTGCAGAAATCGCAGCCGCCGCAGTATTCGCTCTTCCATCCCATAGCTTCCATAAGGAGGCTCCGCCGGCAGGTTGCCCGCTCATAGACATAGCCGTCCATTCCCCGGGCCGCTTCCCTCTCCTGACGGGGCGGGGCCAGAAGTATCGCCCGGGATTCGTCACCGCTCCTGCCGGCCCGGCCCGCCTCCTGTATATAGGATTCCACCGAGTAGGGAATGTCCCTGTGGATCACCGTTCGCAGAGACCGGGCATCGACCCCCATTCCGTAAGCCGAAGTGGAACACAATATGGCCTGTTCCTCCCGTAGAAACCAGCGTTCCGTCTCCTGTTTCTCTTCTCTTTCGAGACCGGCATGGTAGAATCTGATCTGTACGGAGCCCCGGGGACCGCCGATTCGCCGGTCCAGAAACCGGGCTGTATCCTCTGCTCCGGCCCGGGTGCGGCAGAATATCAGTATGGGCTTCATCTCCCTTCGGCACAGTTCTTCCAGGGCCGGTTCCGCGATCGGTGTATACAGGACGTGATAGGCGATGTTAGGTCTGTCCGGATGGGCTGCGATCCGGTGAAAATCTTTCCCTCCGAAGAGAAGCCTGCCGATGTCTTCCTGCATCCGGGGAGATGCGGTAGCCGTAAAGGCGGTCACCACGGGAAAGATCCCCCTTTCTGCCAGTTCCCCTGTCCCAAGCAATCCCTGCCGAAAGGTCAAACCCCACTGGGGGATCGTATGGGCCTCATCAATCACAAGATGGGACAAAGGCAACCGGGCCAGACGTTCCATGAATTCCTTTCGGCAGGCCGTTTCCGGATTGGTGAGAATGAACCGGCTGCCCCCTTCTTCCAGGACCTTCCACAGGGACTCCCTCTCCGATCGGGTCTGACCTCCTCGAAAGAGAACCGGCGCATGCCCTCTCTCCCGTAATCTTCTGGCCTGATCATTCATCAGGGCCAGCAGGGGATAGAGAATCACCGTGATCCCCTCTCCCAGGAGGGCGGGCATGAGAAAGCAGAGGGATTTTCCCGCTCCCGTGGGCAGGATGACCAGATTCCGGCGGGGAGCTTCCTCCTGTCTTTCCAATCCGTAATAACCCATTCCCTCAAGTATGTTCCCGATGACCAGACGCTGCCAGGGAAAGACATAATCCAGCCCGAATAGCTCAGAGGCCTTACTGTTATAAAAATCGTCCATACCCTCAGGGACGGGGTTCATTGCCAAAAAATGCACTTTCGCCTCACTATTGTTGTAATTTTGACGCAACCATGGTAAATAATGCCTATTATGAAGCATATCGTATTAATCTATGGCGGCCGCTCGGGAGAGCACGAAGTGTCCCTACGCTCCGGTGCTTTTATCTACCGTAATCTTAAAAAAGGCGGTTTTCTCCCGATTCCCGTGGGGATCAGCCGGGAAGGGAACTGGTTTCTCCAGCACTTTGCCGAAGAACCGGCCGACATACTGCCCCTGGCCGAAGAAACCCGGGACCGGATCTCCCTCACTCCCGGAGAAGGCCTTACGACGGCGGACGGGACTCCCGTACCCTGCGATATGGTTTTTCCCGTTATTCACGGAACCTTTGGGGAAGACGGAACCCTGCAGGGGCTTCTGGAGATGCTGAATCTTCCCTATGTGGGCGCGGGCATTCAGAGCAGCGTTCTGGGAATGGACAAGATATGCGCCAAGCAGATATGGGAGAGCGACGGTCTTCCAGTGGTTCCCTACAGATCATTGTCCCGGGCCGAAAAAAACAGTCCCGCCTGGAAGGAGCGTGATTTCTTCGGTGAGTGTTCCGAAGCACTGGGGCTTCCCCTTTTTATCAAGCCTTCCCGGGCCGGATCATCGGTGGGAGTAACCAAAGCTGTCAATGAGGCATCCTTCTACGAAGGGGTGGAGAACGCCCTGAAATACGACAGGGAAATCCTGATAGAGAAGAGTATTGCCGCCAGAGAGATTGAGTGCTCCCTGTTGGGAAATCGGGACGCCCGGATTTTCGGGCCCGGGGAGATCGCCCCTTCCCACGATTTCTACGATTACGAGGCAAAATACATCGATCCCGACGGGGCGGCCCTTCTCATCCCGGCCCCCCTGGATGAGACATTAAAAGAGAAAATCAGGGATACGGCCCGCAAAGCCTACTCCTCCCTGAAACTGAACGGATTGGCCCGGCTGGATATTTTCCTTGAAAAGGACAGCGAGAGATTCTATATCAATGAAGTGAATACCATGCCAGGGTTCACGAGCATCAGCATGTTCCCCATGCTCTGTGCGGCGGAAGGCCTTGAAGGACCGGATCTCATCAGGGAACTGATTGAGCTGGGCCGTGAGGAATTCGAGCTGAAAAATGAATTGATTTATAAAAAATAATCCCCCCGCCGCTGGGACAGGGGGTGGGATGTCAGGACAGGGAAGAGGGAATTAGGCTGTCTTGATCATATATTCCAGGAAATGCTCTGTCGCATCGCTGGAGTATTTTCTCTCGTTCTGGAGAATCGTATTGAGACCGTTGATAATAGCGTAAGCCACCGGTTTAGCTATGGTCTCATCGAAACCTTCCCTCTTTTCGGCAAACTGCTCAACAAGGGCCTCGGTAAGCAGATTGTAAATATCCTCTACGGCGCGTCCGTATTTGGAACCCTTAGTCGTATTGAAAAGGATAAGCCATTCCGCTTTATTCGCTCTCTGAAGTTCCACCAGCCGGTTCAGAAGGAGGGAAACCTTCACTTCACCTTCGGGGAGACTGCTTCTCAGATCTTTGATTTCACCGTACAGATCGCCAATGATGGCACCGAACATATCCTCTTTATTCTTGTAATAGCGATAAAGATTGCCCACGGTCATCTTGGCGGAATCGGCAATGTCTCTCATGGACGCCTTATCAAACCCGTTGTTTTTGAATTCCTTCTTAGCCGATTTGATAATTCTTTGCCTTACTTCTTCTTTTAAAACTTGCATTAAATTCCTCCGTTCTTTTTATAATCTTATTTTAAAATGAATCCCTCTAAAAAAAATATACGAGAGTTTATATCAAATTGCAAGGAATCGGATGTTATTTTTTCAATTTTTTCACAAAGTTTTGGGAAAAAAGCGGTATAGTGACATTTTTCACAGTCTGTGCTGTAATGGAAAACTATGAAAAAAGTGATGGTATTCGGGACGTTCGATACCCTGCACAAGGGACACCTTTTTTTTCTCACCAGGGCAGCCGGTCTGGGGGACGAGCTGACTGCGGTGGTAGCCCGGGACAGAACCGTGGGAGAACTCAAGGGACGGACCCCCTACCATAATTTCAACAGCCGGGTGGCGAAACTTCGGAAAACCGGACTGGTAAGAGATATCCTGCCCTCCGACAAGGACAGGGGATCCTGGGGGGTCATTCAATCGGTAAGGCCTCAAATCATCTGTCTCGGCCACGACCAACACCTGATGGAAGAGAGTCTCAGGGAATGGCTGACAACACAGGAGGACTACTCCCCCGAGATCGTCATCCTCCCCCCCTTCAAAAGGCAGAAATACAGTTCGACCGCAGAAAGAAAGCGCCGGGGTGTGATGCTTTATCTCCTGATGATCCTTTCCATGGTGCTTATGGCATCCAGCTGGATATCGGGAAAGTATGTCTCCTCGGAGGCCCCCTTTCCCGTGCTGGTGTTCTGGCGCTTCTGTTTCTCCCTGCTGCCCTTTCTTCCCTTTACCCTTAAGAAGGATGCCTTCCGATTCCACGGCGGCAGTTCGGCCTATACTCTGCTTTCCGCTCTGTTCCTCGTTCTCTTCAATCTTCTGTTTTTTGCAGGACTCTCCCGGGGGGCTGCGGGAAAGGGCGGGGTCATTGTCACAACACTGAATCCGCTAATTACAGCTGCCCTAGTGCTCATTCCCCGGGGAAAGAAACCGGAGAAAGCGCTGCTCACAGGTCTGGCTCTCGGTCTCATCGGTGGAATTCTCCTCTCTGAACCGGAATTTCTGGGGGGAGAGGGGATGAAGAGCGGGGCAGTTCCCTATTTTCTGGCCGCCGCCTTCTGCTGGGCACTCCTTACGGTCTTCTCCGGCAAAGCTCAGGAGCATATTGGCCTGAGGCGGTACAATCTGTTCCTCTACCTCTTTGCCTCTCTCCTGTCCCTCCCCCTTGCCCTGCCCCATCACCCCTTTGACTTTACCCGGCTTACCCCGGGATTCTGGATAAATATCATTTACCTTGCCCTGGTGGTCAGCTCCCTCGCCACGTCCCTCTATTTTCTGGGAACCCGCAAACTGGGAGCTCACAGGGCCGGTTCCTTCACCCTGCTCATACCTTTTCTGGCCCTCTTCCTGAGCTGGTTCTTTCTGGGAGAGATCCCCCGGCTCTTTACTCTGGCCGGGGGAACCCTTTCCCTGGGGGCGCTCTACCTCATCAACTTCAGAAAAAAGGATAATTCATGAAAAAACGATCAGCCCTGCTCCTTTTGGTTATCACCCTGACAGTCTCACTTTTCTCACAGGAGAAACTGGCCCGTGTCAGGATCAGCGACGAGGAGGTGGATGCGGAGTGGAATCGGTATCTCCTCCTGGAAACAGGCCGGGGAACGGAACACAGCGAAGAAGAGGCGGCTGCCCTGAAAGAGGACATACGCAAGGGCATTATTATGCGAAAGCTCCTCATTTCTCTGGCAGCGTACCGGGATATTACCGTTTCACAGGATGAGGTGGATCAGGCCGTGAACAGGGCCAGGGGCGAATATCCCGAGGAGGAGTGGGTCGCCCTTCTGAAACAGCAGCTCTTCACTCCGGAAAGTTTCCGCCGAACCATGGAGGAATCTCTCATCGTGGACAGGGTCCTGAAAAGAGAGGTCCGGGACAAAATAGTCATTGAAGACAGGGAGATCGAAGAGTACTATCATGCCCATGAAAGCATCTATACCGCAGAATATGGCTTGCTGCCTCTGAGAGAAGTCAGAGGCCTTATCAGGGAGACGCTCACCGCAGAAAAAAATCGGGAGGAGACGGCCCGTTTCATGGACAATCTCTACTCCCGATCCCTGTTTGTGGAGGAGAATCCTACTCCCACTCAATAGTGGCGGGTGGCTTGGAAGATATATCGTAGACAACCCTTCCGATTTCCGGTACGGAGTTGGTGATAAGCGAGGATATTTCCAGCAGATCCTTCATGGGGAATTCGAAGACATCCGCGGTCATACCGTCCAGGGAGACCACGGCCCTGAGGGCCAGAACGTATCCGTAATCCCGGGCATCACCGGCGACTCCCACGGAACGGACTGTTGTCAGAACGCTGAAGGCCTGCCAGATCCGGTTATAGAGCCCTCTCTTATGCAGTTCCTGAATGTAGATATAATCCGCATCTCTCAGAATCCGGCACTTGTCTTCCGACACATCGCCGATGATCCGGATGCCCAGGCCCGGTCCGGGAAAGGGATGGCGGTGAACGATTTTATCGTCAATGCCCAAAAGGGTCCCCAGTCTTCTGACCTCGTCCTTGTAGAGCATCTCAAGGGGTTCCACGATTAGCCCTTTCTCCCTCTTGGCTTCCACCAGGGGGGTTCCCACATTGTGGTGCGACTTGATCACGTTGGCCTTATTGCCCACGCCCTTCCCCGATTCGATGAGATCCGTATAGAGTGTTCCCTGAGCCAGGAAGTAATCCCCCGCGATGTGGGAGTTGATCTCCTCTTCCTGAACCCGGATAAACATGTCGCCGATGATCTTGCGTTTTTTTTCCGGTTCCGAATGCCCTTCCAGGGCTTTGAGAAAACGCTCCCGAGCATCTATGAGGAAGAGATGCTTCGCCCCTAGCTGTTTCAGGTTCTGGGCCACTTCATCGGACTCGCCCTTTCTCATCATGCCCGTATCGATATACATGAGGTAAACCTGATCCGGATCCAGGGTTTTGAGAAGCAGGCCGCCGGCCACGGTGGAGTCCACCCCGCCGGAAATGAGAAGCAGCACTTTTTCCGAACCGACCCGGGCTCTGATCTTGGCGCCTTCCTCTTCGATATAGCGGTCCATGGACCACTCCTTCTTAGCTCCGCAGATGGTGCAGACGAAGTTCTCCAGAATATCCACGCCCCGTTCGCAGTGGGTCACCTCGGGATGGAACTGGAGGCCGTACATGTCTTTCTCTTTGCTGTATCCCACGGCGGGCAGACCGTGTTCGCTGATGCCGATGAGTTCGAAACCGGGAGCCAGCCTGTCCAGTGAATCCCCGTGACTCATCCATGAGACGAATCCGTCGGGGATCCCTTTCAGCAGGGGGTTTTCCTGTTTGAGGGTTATGCGGGACCGGCCGTACTCTTTCTTATCGAGGGGAGCCACCTTTCCGCCGTGATCCTCGGTCATTCTCTGGAACCCGTAGCAGATTCCCAGGAGGGGTACGTCCAGATCGTAAACGGTACTGTCCGGTTTGGGGGCTCCCTCTTCATAGACCGAATAGGGAGAACCGGAGAGAATGACACCCTTCACCTCGTCGGTGAGAATATCCTTGGTCAGCTCTATGTCGCCGTGATATATTTCGCTGTAAACGCCGAAATCTCTGATTCTTCTTCCGATCAGCTGAGTTGTCTGACTGCCGAAATCCAGAATAATGATTTTGTCCATGGGTTCCTCTAATTATAATGAGCGAAGAGTCCATCCGACGACAGACTCCTGAATGGGACGTATTTTATCAGAAGGGGATTGATCTTTTCAATAGGAGGAGGCCCGCAGTGATGCGAAGAGCACGAAGTTTTTGAAGGCAAAACAAATATCCTATGGTATAGCAAATTTATATGCTGAATAAAGAATTAAAATGATAGGAGAACTCCCTATTCCTTCGTGGCCTTCGCCCCCTTCGTGAGAGAACCTCTTCCTAATTCTTCTTGGTTTTTTTTCCTCCCCCCATCCGAATCTGCTGTGCTATAATCCTGTCCATGGATAGCAGAATCTTTGATATGGTGATGACCTGGTGCGGGGAAAATGAAAACGTCCGCGCCGCGGTGCTGACAAGTTCCCGGGCTCGGGAGGACGGCACCGCCGATGCCCTCTCCGACTACGATCTGGAACTCTACGTAAAGGATCTGGCCCCTTTCTCTTCCGGCGATTCCTGGTTCGAACGCTTTGGAGAAGTTCTGGTCCGTTGGCCGCGGACGCCGGGAACGACTTTTTCTCCCCGGTGGATAACCCGGCTTGTGCAGTACACCGAAGGTACCCGCATCGACTTCCAGATTACCGACGGCCCCCTGGCCTACCATGAAAATTTTGACGCGGGTTACCGTATCCTGATTGATAAGGACGGAGCCGGTTCGACACTGCTCCCGGCCCGGTCGGAACGGCTGCTCATCTCAAAGCCGACAGAGGAGGAGTTTGCCGAACGGATCAACGCGTTCTTCTGGGATATCCTCTATGTGGCGAAAAGCCTGAGAAGGGACGAGCTCTTCCATGCCCGGTATATGCTGGATCATGTGGTCCGCTACTCCTGCCTGCTCCCCATGATCGAGTGGTACATAGGGATGAAAAATAGCTGGAAGGTGGGAACCAATAAGGCGGGACGATGGATCAAACCCTATCTTCCTGGGGATATCTGGCTCCTGTGTGAAAAAACCTTCCCCGGCCCCGAATCGGCAGAGAATCGGGAGGCCATGAAAAAAATGGTGATTCTCTTTGGAAAACTCGCCCGTCTGGTGGGAAAGGGACTGGGATACCCCTACTCCGAGGATCAGGAGAGAGAGATTCTGGCGTTTATGGACAGGATTGAAGGGACCTCCCTGTGACTCCTATTGAACAAGGGCGCAGCCCCTGTGTAAAATAGAGAGAGATGTTAAGAAAGGCACTCCTTCTCCTACTGGCCTCCTTTTCCCTCTACGGACAGGTCACGCTGAACGATCTCATGCGAGAGACCGGTACCCGCCTGACCTGGGACAGTACCTTTCAGGCCGGCATCCTCTACAGGGAGAACGACCGGGTTCTTTTCTCGACCGAATCCCCCGACCTGATCATGAATTATGAACTGACCCAATCCGCCTCTCCCGCCCTGTACGAGAAGGGAGTTGTTTCCTTTACGGACGAGACCGCCCGCCTTATCTACGACTTCTTCGCCTCCCGCCGGCAGGACAAGGGCTCCCGGGTAACTGTCATTCTCCTGGATCCGGGGCACGGGGGAAAGGATTGGGGCGCCTACCGCCGCA
>JAFGPQ010000027.1 GCA_016936115.1 Spirochaetales bacterium
AAAAAGAGAATAATTACATAGGAAAAATTACCAGAAGAAACATTGATAATCTCCCTAAAGGAGATCTTTTAGTAAGAGTATATTATTCCTCTTTAAATTATAAAGATGCATTATCTGCTTCTGGAAATAGAGGTGTAACAAAAAATTACCCACACACACCAGGTATAGATGCTGTTGGAGTAGTCGTAAAATCGGGAAACAAACTCTTTAGCATAGATGATAAAGTCATCGTTACAAGTTACGACCTTGGCATGAATACTGATGGAGGGTTTGGTGAATACATACAAGTCCCTTCACAATGGGCTTTGAAATTACCTGATAATTTATCAATGAAGGAATCTATGATTTTTGGAACTGCTGGTTTAACTGCTGGTATATCAGTATTACGACTTACAGAATTAGTTAAACCGGAAGATGGGAATATTTTAGTTTCCGGCGCTACAGGAGGCGTCGGTACCATAAGTATAGCTATACTCAATAAATTAGGCTACTCGGTCACAGCTATTACAGGAAAAGAAAATGAAAAAAAGTATTTATTGGACCTCGGTGCAAAAGAAATAATTCTAAGAAAAGATTTTCAAAATTTAGAAAAAAAGCCATTGCTAAAGCCAATATATGCAGGAGCAATTGATACTGTTGGTGGAATTATTTTGGAAAATATAATTAAATCCACTAAACCAAATGGCGCAGTCACTTGCTGTGGAAATGTTTCCTCACCACGATTAGAATTAACCGTTTTCCCTTTTATTTTACGAGGGATAACCTTGATTGGAATTGACTCTCAGAACTTACCAATGATCTACAGAGAAAAAGTTTGGAAAAAAATAGCATCAGATTGGAAGCCTATTATGTTACTAGATACTTGCGATGAGATCTCCCTTGATGATATAGATGAAAAAATATTATTGATGCTTCAAGGGAAACTAAAAGGACGTACTATTATAAATATGAATAAATAACATGATTCTACATCAAACGGATGAACCAGATTTTCCTATGGCGGAAAACAGGCTATGCGAACGTTGCGGCCGCTCTTTTCTCATTAAATAACATCCCCCATAGTACCAACTTGTATAAATTCCACAGATCTGACAATCTCCTATAAAAAACAGCCGGGAACTACTATTACGGCTCACTTTGTGCTAAAATAAATTCTATGAGAAAGCACAGGATTCTTCTGGTACTGCTGACAGTACTCTTTTCCCGGGGCTTCGCCCAGGAAGTGGCTGAGGATGAGTTTCTAAATGCGGAACCCATTGAGTTCATAAATTACACGGGGCCCTACGATGTCATTAACACGCTGGATCAGATACGGGGGATCGGTGAAGTTCTGGGGCAGGATGTGGATCCGGCCGTACCTCTGACCGCTGCCTATGGGCCCTACCGCATCATCCATTCCTACCAGCCGGAGATTGCCGACGGTCTTGACGGGGATATCCTTTTGATGGGGGCTTCGAGCCAGGTCGATTCGGTGACAAACCTGCGCCATATCATCGGCGGCTATCTGGAATCCGCCTACGGTTATGATAGGGACAAAGCCTTTACCCTCGCCGTATTCATCACCTACTATAACGCCTACTGGTATCAGAAAATAGAGCATTTCTCTTCCCGGTATAAAGAGGGAGTCACCAGAAATCTGGAGCCTGATAGGTGCGGACTGGCCCGTGTCTGGAGTGACTGGCCGGGTAAAGCACGCATCGTCATACCCCTGCGGGGATCCGGATCGGCGGTCACCGGGGTGGATACGGCGGCCATTTCCCAGGAGGAAGTGGTTAATGTCATGAAGGAAGAAGAGGACAAGCGCATAGAAGAGCGCAAGGATATGGTTGAGATTCGGGACGATGAGAACCGTCAGGAAGAGGCTGCCCTCAAGGTGGAACAGGATAACCTGGATCAGAAGGAAAGCGCCTTCGTGGAAGAGAAGAAGGCTCTGGAAGAGAAACAGGAACCCCTGACGCCGCAGGAGGAGAAGAAGCTGGAGGAGCTGAAAAAGGAAGAGGAAGCCATTCAGGAAGAGAAAGCCGTCCTTGAGGAGAAACAGCAGGAACTGGATAAGAAAACCGAGGAAGTTCTGGATATGAGGGATGATATCGCCGTTGACGAGAACAAACGCATATCAGAAGGTGATCCGCAGGTGGAGAAAAAGGAATCCGTTTTCGTCTCCCCCGCCGAGGAGGGCCGGGTGCCCCTCTTCTTCTTTTCCCAGACCGGTATAGAGGAGGGGTACTCCTACGGAACGATCTCCCTGTATGACTTGACAAGCGGCAGCAAGGAAAAGGAAGCCACCGTCACCACTATCTACGGCAGAACCAGCAAGGAGTATGCCGGGGGATTTCTGGCCATAGGCAGGGATCGGAAAACCGATCAGGTCGTTCCCATGATTATCGATAAGGAGAATCTTGCTATTATCCTCAAGGGAGAATCGGAGATCTTCCCGGGAACCATGGTAACCGTGGATAAGAGTAATCAGATTTACATGGTTTACAAAGAAGGAAGCGGCTGGCGACTCGGTCGTTTCGATAAGGGATTGAAACTCATCGGATCCTCTTCCGGTACGGTAGAACCCATGACGGATATCCTTTTCTACAACGGGAAGATATTCGTCCAGAGTCCGGAGGGAAAAATCCTTGTGTTGAACAGCGATACACTCATCGCGGAAAAGGAGCTTAAATAATGAAGAACAGAGGGATTTTCAAAGGACGGTCTATCGCCGTTGTCAATGATCTTTCCCGGGATGAGCAGTTATATCTCTACCGCAAAACGGCGGAATTGAAAGAGAAATATCTTCGGGGCGAGGACTGCCTGGAATTCAAACTGAACGATCCCGATTTTTCCGTCTATCTCATGTTTTTGGAGAACAGCACCCGTACGAAGGAATCCTTCCGCAATGCCGCACTTTTTCATAATGTGAGAATGAATAATTTTGATGCCTCTACTTCATCTTTCAAGAAGGCGGAAAGTTTCGCCGATACGGTGAGGATGCTTTACGGTTACAGCAAGGATTCCCTTTTTATTCTCAGAACTCCCGAAGAGGGGGTCTGCCGGGCCCTTGACGAGGAGCTGGGGGATTATGCCCGGAAACTGGGATGGCAGAAACCGGGTTTCATCAACGGGGGCGACGGTAAGCATGAGCACCCCACCCAGGAATTTCTCGACGAGTTCTCTTTCCTGGAACAGAAAAACTGGGATCACAGCAAGATCCATATTGTCCTGACGGGAGATCTGTATCACGGGAGAACGGTACATTCTAAAACGGACGGCCTGGGAATCTTCAAGGAGGTCAAGGTTGATCTTGTAGCCCCTCCCGAACTGGCCCTTCCCGATTATTATGAGGACCGTATGATACAGAACGGTTTTCAGGTCAGGAAATTCTCCAGTATAGAGGAGTATCTGAATCAGAAGGATGTGGCCGATATCTGGTATTTCACCCGGCTGCAGCTTGAGCGGATGGGAGATAAAATCCTGGATAAGGCCGATTCCCTGAGGGAAGCGGTTACTTTTCAGGAGCGCTTTATGGGGCTGTTGCCCCATGGCTGCCGCTTTTATCATCCCCTTCCCCGGCACAGGGAGCATCCGGTCATTCCCTCCTTTCTGGATAAAACGCCCCTGAACGGGTGGGATGAGCAGTCAATCAACGGATATTATACCCGAATTGTGGAAATAGCCATGGTGGGAGGAAAGATCGGTGACGATTTCACAGGAGAGCATCCTCCCGTAGCTCCCGCGCCGGATGACTATATCATCGATGTTCCGGTAACCCGGAAGAGTCTCGTCCAGGACAGGTACAAGGTGGGCATCAAGCCCGTTGACGAGGGTATCGTCATCGACCATATCGCCGTGGGGGAGAGCATCGAAGAGATCTGGGACCAGATCAACCGGATCAGACATATCCTCAAGCTGAACTACCGCAGTTCCCACGGTGTCTACCATACCAGCGATCCCCGTCAGTTCAAGGGAATTATCTCTTTGCCCGATATTCTTACCCTGGAGCAGAAGGACATTAAAAAGCTGGCCGCCGTATCACCGGGATGTACCCTGAATTTCATAAAGGATCAGTCCGTGGACAGGAAGTACAGGCTGCACATGCCGCCCCGTATCTATAACTTCGAAGAGATTTCCTGCAAGAATGAGAACTGTATCTCCCATCCTCTGGGGCACCAGCATATCAATACCCTCTTTACCCGGGAAGGGGAGTCTTTTGTCTGCCATTACTGTCAGAAGAAGTATACCTTTAAGGAGATCTGGAACCGCTAGCCGGTTGCTGTTTTAATCCAGGAGGAGGCCGCTGACCGGCGTATTACTGTCGGTGGTGGTACTTCCCGGAAAGGCCGTGCCGCTTCCTCCGGAAGAGGAATCACCGGTCTGATTCGGATCCAGTCCCAGGGAACGGGCATAGGAATCGAGGGCGGATCCCACATCCTGCAGGCTCTTCTCTAAGGGATTGGACTGGGAGAACACCTCATCACCGATCAGGTCAATGGAACCCAACAGCTTGTCCACACTCTGTTCCTTGGTGTCGTTGGTGTAGATATGGTAATCGCAGAAGTCGGTCGGCTCCGTGCCGGCAAGGAAGATTTCCGTGGCCGTGTCGGGACAGGCGTCAGTAGGAATCTTACCCGATTCGGTACAGATTTCTATCTCCACAATTCCCGTTTCCGGTCTCTCAAAGGATTTCGGGGCGAGCCCTTCGTGAATGGCGGCCATATAGGGTCCCCAGTACATACCGGTGGCGGTGGAACCGGTCAGTTCCACACCAAGAGTAGCTCCCTTTCTGTCAAAACCCGCCCACATGACCGTGGTGAAGTAGGGAGAGAAGCCGCAGGTCCACGCATCGGACCAGTTCTGGGTTGTTCCCGTCTTACCCGCAAGTTCAATCCCGGGGATAATGGTTCCCCATTTCGTACCGGCCCGCAAGGTTCCTATTCGGGTGGTAGAGTGCAGGATCGATGTCATGATATAGGCTTCCTGGGGGGTGAGAATCTGCATGGGATTCTTTTTCTGTTCCTCCCTGAGCTCTTTCTCAGGATTCAGGATAATGCTGCCCTTTCTGTCTTCCACGTAGCGTATGGCCAGGGGAGTGACCCGGCGGCCCTCATTGCTGATGGTGGCGTAGGCCTGGGCCATTTGTATGGGAGCGGCTTCTATGATGCCCAGACCCAAAGGATAGAGCCGGGGGAAAACACGCAGTTTCTCCTCCTCATCGTCGATACCCATCAGGGCGGAAGCCATATTGATGGCTTTTACGAAACCGATGCCGTCCAGGACCTGCAGGGAGGGAACGTTCATACTAGTGGCCAGCGCCCGCCTCAGAAGGACGTGGCCCTCCCAGGTCCCCTTATAGTTCAGAGGGGTGTAGTAGGTGCCGTCCGGGTTGGTAAAGGCGATAGGCCCGTCCCAGAGCCTTGTGGCCGGAGTAAACTGGCGGGAGGCAATGGCTGCGGAGTAGTAGAGGGGTTTGAAACTGGACCCGGGCTGCAGGGTCCCCTGCAGGGCGCGGTTATACTTATTGTCCCTGTCGTACTGGTTCCCGCCGATCATGGCTGTGATGTAGCCTTCGTTCTCGTCGAGATTTCCCAGAGTCAGCAGAGCGGTCTGAATGGTGGAGAGCTTCTTCTGGTTCAGGTACTTCGCATAGGAGAGATTCACCGCGTATTTGACATCGTCAATGCCCAGCATGAGGGAGACCACATCCATGATGGGGGTCAGTTCCGTATAGTACTGGTCCTTGGCCTGCTTCAGCTCCTGCTTACCGGCGACGCGGATATCCTCGATGTTGAATGCGAGGGAGAGAAGATCGATAACACTGGTATAGGCCTGATTGGTCAGGTCCATCTTCTTGTTCAGATTCTCTTCATAAACAGAGGTCCACTTCTTTCGGCCCTCGGCCAGAATCCTGTCCGCCGCGGCCTGGGCGTCAAGGTCCAGGGTGGAATGGACGATATAGCCGTCCCGGTAGATATTCTTCTGACCGAATAGCATTTCGTCCAGTTGATTACGAATGTACTCGCTGAACCAGGGGGCCTTGTCGTCCCTCTCGTAAAAGGCGGAGGAGTAGTTATCCTTGGACCAGTCGAAGGTGAGCCAGTACCGGTCCAGGGAAAGGAGTCCCTTCTCCCTGTCTATATAGCCGTTGTCGGCCATCTCGTTGATGACGAAGGTCTGCCGGTCCTTGGCAAAGTCGGGATTTTTGTAAGGGCTGAAGCGGCCTGTGGGGTTAGCCACCTGAATGACCAGCATGGCCGATTCGGCGATGGTATTCTCCGAGGCGGTGTGGTTGAAATAGTACTCCGAAGCGGTTTCCACACCGTAGGTATTATGGCCGAAGCCGACCCGGTTCAGGTATTTTTCCAGAATCTCGCCCTTGGTATACTGCCTTTCCATTTGAAAGGAGTACCAGAGTTCCTTAAGCTTTCTCGTTACTGAAAGATCGGTTCTGTCCGCATAGATATTGCCGGCGAGCTGCTGGGTTATGGTGCTGGCGCCACGCATGGAACCGGTGATGACATTCTGTATGACCGCTTTAAGAGTACCTATGACCGAGATGCCGTTATGGTAAAAATAGGAGGCGTCTTCACGGGTAATGATGGCATAGATAAGATTTTTGGGAAGATCGGTTACGGAGATATTCTCCCGTTTCTCATCGGAAAAGAACTCCGTGATAACACGGCCGTTCACATCCAGCAGGACCGAGGGCAGGGCGGTGGTCACTTCCCCGAATTCCTCATTGCTTCTCAGGTTTACCGTCTTGGCGACGGCAAGGCCCATACCCAGGGAAAGCAGAAGGGATGAAAGGAAAAGAAAAGCTATCAAAAGGGAGATTATGACCCTGCGTTTACCTGTGAAAAACATGAGAATTACAGTACGTGTCTGACACCCTTTTGTCAAGGGCACAAAAAAGGCCGGTTCGCACCGGCCTTCCCAAAATGATGGGGTTAGTTGCCAGCATAGTTAACTGGGAGGGGTACTATCCTGGTGACGCTAACAATTACATCATCGACCTTCAGAGGGCACAGGTTTAGTTTTTTTCAAATAAAATTCGCGCATCAAGGGAAATAGTCAGATTTTCACCGGGCTGAATATTATACTCCTCGGTGAGGATCAGCTTCTCGTTCAACCGAATCCCTATAAGGTGGATTCCCGGTTCGCAGCTGCGGCTGATTCCGTCCGATCCCGGGGGGATTTCCTCACCGTCAAGCAGATAGCTGACCCCTTCCCGGGGGGCGAAGAATAGCCTTGAAACGGCGGATTGCAGCACATGATGGATCTTCGTGAATTTACCCGCTTCCACGGCGATGGTGAACTCCCTTCTCCCGGTGGCGGGATTCTCTATCTCCACCGTATGGAACCCGGGAGAGAGGGGATAATACTCCTCGGGCCAGCTCTTTTCCGAACCGTCTATGCGTATTTTCGTTTCATCCGCCGATAGTTCGTCACGGCTTTCAATCTCAATTTTCAGGCCTCCCCGGTTTTCATAAAGGGGAATTGCCTTCAGGGAAACGGAAGCGCTTCGGGCGATATCGGGAAGCCCTTTTGAAATGGGAAGAAGGGTAAGCAACAGGGGAAAAGCCTCCCGGTCCACCGGAGCGGTTACCACCGAGTCCGCATCCTTGCGCAGGGTATGGTCCTTCGTAAAGGGAACCTTAAGGGAGAATTCCGCCGTATAGGGGAGAATCTGCATAAAAAACTGGCTGCCCCTGTACTGGGACTGATCTCCCGCGGGACGGGGGGACACGGAGCGGTAAAGGTAAAGGGCGAAACTGTTTCGGAAATTCCGGGTATCCTCGGGAATGGAAAAAATCAGCTCCACCCCCTGGACGAAGGGATTGTCGTAAAGGTAATCCACCGACGCGAGATCTTCCAGACCCACCTCTACGGTGGAGGTTTCCTGATCGTTCTGCACAATCAGAAGACCGTTCATGGAACCAACCACATTCTCACTGTACAGGGTTATGAAGGGGAAAAGGAGTAAAATAAGCAGGAATGTTTTCTTCACCAATCAGCGGCTCCCCTGGGATACAAGCTTTACCGGATCTACCGTTTCCCCGTTCCGGCGTATTTCGAAATGAAGATGGGGGCCCGTTGAAATGCCCGTATTACCGGACCGGCCGATCATGAATCCCCTCTCCACCGAATCACCCTCTTTCACATAGATCTCATCCAGGTGGGCATATCTGGTTTCATACCCCCCTCTGTGCTTAAGTATAATAATAATTCCGTAATTGTCCAGCTCCGCCGTCTCGGAAATCACACCCTTTTCTGCTGCGTAGAGGGGCGTCCCTATGGGAGCTCTCACATCCAGTCCCTTATGAAACTCCCACTCACCGGTAACCGGATGGGTTCGGTAGCCGTAGGGTGAGGTTATCTCCCAGTAGTGATCGAGAGGGCTCCGGAAGGGCAGGGACACGAAATAGAGCCTTTCAGCTCCGGTGAAAATCACATTGGGGTAAAAGAGAAACTCCACTTTCATCCCATTTTCAATAATAACAAGGGGCAGCACGAGGGGATCGTTCCGGTGATTTTCCCTCAGCCTTCTGTCCAGTTCCGTACCCCCCTCCTTTCTGATGTACAGGCCGGGGATTGAGGGGATGATGAGCCTGTCCTTCCGATCAGCATAGGCTGCCCTTTCCAGACCGTTGAGAGAAGCCAGGGTATCCGCGGAGAGGGAGAAGTCCGCCGCCGTGGCGTAAATTGTTTCCTCTGACGAGGGCTTATAGGAGAAAAAGAAGAGTTCCCCCATCAGTTTCTCAAGAAGGATTTCTCTTTTACTGTCCTCCTCAGGGGATGAGGTCAGAAGGGCCAGGATCTGCTGGGAACGGTCCAGAGACTCCTGCTGCTGCCGAAAGAGGGGATCCCCGTAGATATAGGTTTCCTTAATTTCGGGATAGGATGCCTGAGCCCCGGCCGTAAGGGGTATGAGAAAAAGAAGAACCCTAAAGAAAGGGCGCCAGATACTCATCGGGAACTGTCCTTCCGTCGCTGCTTTTTCCAAGCTGCCTGTCCTTTCTCATATCCCCGTGGTAATCCGATCCCCCGGTTACGAAAAGCCCCAGTTTATCCGCCAGCTGGACCAGTCTTTCCGCTTTTCTCTTATTGGCCCCCGGATGAAAGGCTTCCAGCCCCTCCAGGCCGATTTCCCGGAACTCCTCCAGTTTGGCGGGCAGCTTGCCCCATGAGAGATAGAGGGAGAGGGGATGGGCGATAACCGGCCGTCCCCCGGCGGATTTGATGAGTCCGACCGCTTCATCCAGGGGAAGAGCCTCCTTTCTGGTGTAAAAGGGTCGGCCCGTGGCAAGATATTTCTCGAAGGCCTGCTTGGTGTTGCGCACGATTCTCTTCTCCACCAGGGCCGCGGCGAAATGGGGCCGGGCGATCAGATCGGAATCGGCCTGATTTCTCACGTCTTCGTAGCTGATGTCCCAGCCTTCCTCTCTCATCCTATCAAGTATCCAGAGATTGCGTTCGTGCCGCCTCTGCTTTATCTCTTCCATGGCCACTGCCAGGGGACCCTTCCAGTCACTGAGCCCCAGCCCCAGAAGGTGGAATTCTCCGGGATGGAACTGCACCTCTATTTCAATACCGGGAATGATGCGAAGGGATCCGCCCCGGGCTTCCTCCAGGGCTTCGTCCAGCCCGTCCGTAGTATCGTGATCGGTTACGGCCAGTGCGGAAAGTCCCGTGTCTACGGCTTTTCTGACCAGTTCCGCCGGGGACAAAGTCCCGTCCGAGCAGGTAGTGTGGGTATGCAAATCTATCATTACCGTATAGAATAGACATAATTTATTCAGTTATTCAAGAAAAATAGCTGAATAGATAATATAATGAGTGATATGATGAAGGTGAAAGAGGATCAATGCCCCCCAAATCTATAACTTATAATGCCAATTCCATCGTATATTTCAAAGGTGACCGCTCCAATTCCGTCTATGTTCTCAAATCGGGAAAGATCAGTCTGAATTATACGGATCTTCAGACGGGCCAGGAGGTGCAGGACCTTATCAAAACCGGGGAATTCTTCGGGGTGAAAGCGGCCTTGGGCGGGTATATCCATGACGAGACCGCCACGGTTCTCGTGGAATCCCAGGTTCTTCAGTTCTCCGTGGGGGAGTTCGAACAACTGATCACTGGCAATCAGAGGATCCTTTCCAAAATGCTCCGTGTTTTTTCCACCCAGCTGAGGCGGATACATAATCAGGTACAGAATCTCATGGCCAGCGACGCTTCCACCGATCCGGAACTGGGTCTTTTCGAGGTGGGCCGCTACTATCAGAAGGAAGGGGATCCCCTCAAAGCCCGGGCGGCTTTCGAGAAATACCTGACCTACTATCCCGGGGGAACCTACGTGGCGGGAGTGCAGAAGTCCCTGAATGAGCTGACCGCCGCTTCTTCCCGTAAGCAGACCGCTCCCGTGGGGGACATTCCTTCCCTCTTCATCTGCCGTAAAAAAATGGACCGGGGGGAGTATCAGGACGCCTACAAGGGCCTGACCCTTCTTTATCACAGTCCCTCCCTCTCCGACGAGGAAAAGCCGGAGACGGAGATGCTTCTGGGAGTCTGTCTCTATCAGCTGAGCATGTATAAAGATGCGGCGACCCAATTTACCGCGCTTGTGAAAAAATATCCCCGCCACGGCCGGCTGGACGATATCTGTTACTACCTGGGACTCTCTTACCATGAGCTGGGGGACCGGGAGAAGGCGGCGGGATTCCTGAAGAAATCCGTGGCCATGCTCAAGGATAACCAGAAAAAAGGCCGGGCATCGGAAATCCTTAAGGAACTGAACGAGGAACCCCATGTTTGAGGATCTGTCCGTTTTCAACCGCTTCGCCTGCACCTTTCAGAAGGAAGAGGTCATCTTCTTCGAGCACGAGCCTGGGGACCGGTTCTACCTGATTCAGAAGGGCCGGGTCAAAATCGTCAAGATTATGGGAAACCTGGAGAAGATCATTGATATTCTGAATCCGGGGGAGTTCTTCGGTGAAATGGCGATCCTTGAAGAGGCTCCCCGCACAGCCACGATCATTGCCCTTGAAGAGTGTACCCTGTTGGAGTTCAACAAGGAGAACTTTGCTTCCCTGGTTGAGGGGAATCCCCAGATCGGCATAAGTCTTCTGAAGATATTCGCCCGCCGGATCTATGATCAGAAACGGCGCTTTCAGATACTGACTCTGAATGATCTGGAGGGAAAAATCGCCGATGTTTTTCTGCTCCTGAGCGAAATGCTGGTCACGGTGGACAACTTTGATGATACGGGAGAACGGGTTCTGGAAGCCACCATAAACGATATCGCCCACTGGGCGGGGATCGCCACGGACGAGTGCACCAGAATCATACACCGTTTTCAGGATACGAGAAAAATAGAACTTACCCATACCACTATCAAGATTAAGAATATTAATGAGATGAAGCGGTTCGTCAGCTCCAAATGGCGCCTGCAGGAGATGAACGATTCTGTCTGATGAGATGACCGGTCCGGTTTTTAGTCTTTGAGAAAGGAAAGTTCCCTTTCGATTTCCCCTTCCGGAATGGTGTTGAGCTCAAGCAGTCTCCTGAGATGGATCATGCTGTCCAGGTCGATGGTATCGAATTTCAATCCGTACAGCCCTTCGGTGCTGATATGCACCACATGGCACTGGGCATGGATCTTCACGTCCGAATGGGTCAGAAGAATGGAAATTTCTAATTCCTTGTTCAACTGAAGGATAAGTTCTTCATCCGGATGTATCAGAGCACCCTTAAGAGAGAGATTCACCACCTTGAAGGTCATCGTCTTTCCGGCTTCGTTGAAGTATCCGTTCACATAGAAGTCGGTCCTCATAAATTTTCTTTCATTCTGAACCATAGGTTAATTCTAATCGCAGCTTAAGCTAAAGTCAATGAGCCATTTATAAACTCACCGAGATTTTACACCGGAGGGGCTTTCGATTGCCTTTTAGGCGATTGTCTTTTATACTGATACCTGTGGAAGCCCTATTAACTGCGGATAAACTGGAATCCCTGAAAGACAATATCCGGTCGGTCATTTATATGGATGACCTCAAATTGGAATATCTGCTCGCCTCCCTTATCGCCGGCGGACATGTCATGCTTGCCGATACCCACGGGGTGGGAAAGACCTCCCTGGCCCGGGCCCTGGCCGGATCCATCGAATGGGATATGACCGAAAAGACCGAAGAGGGCATCGAAATAGATCACTTCAACCGGGTCCAGTGTACGGTGGATCTGCTTCCCCAGGACATCCTGGGGTACTCCCGCATCACCGGTACCGGTTATGAGCTCAGCTTTACCAAGGGGCCGATCTTTTCCCATTTTCTTTTATGCGATGAAATCAATCTTCTTACCCCGAAAACCCAGGGGAGTTTTTTTCAGGTCATGGAAGAGCAAAGCGTCAGTATCGAGGGAAATACCTACCATCTGCCTTCGCCCTTTTTCATTATCTCCACCATGAATCTCAAGGGGGCCCACCTTTTTCCCCTTCCCGCGCCCCAGCTGGACCGGTTCATGCTGCGCCTCTCCCTGGGATATCCCCGGGACGAGGATGAGATGGCTATCGTAAGCCAGCACGGCAGGCAGGACGGTTGGAACCGTTTCGGTCCGGCAATAAAGGCGAGCGAGCTGATTGCCTGGCAGAAGAGCGTGGATTCGGTCTCCATCCACCCCGATATGATCCGGTACATCGTCTCCCTGGTCAGAGCTACCCGGGAACACGGGGCCGTGGAAACCGGCGCCAGTCCCCGCACGGGGGTCAAGCTCTCCCGCATGGCCCGTTCCCTGGCCCTCATCCGGGGAGAATCCTATGTTACCCATGACACGATCAAGGAGATTTTCCTTCCCGCCACGGCCCACCGCCTGGAATTGAAGGATCCCGAAGCCCGGCCCGAAGAGGTTCTGGAGGATATTCTCAAATCCGTTCCCGTTCCGGTGACAAGCTGATCCTATGAAGTTCTGGCCCCTATCTGCGGCGGGTTCCTTTCTGTTCCTCGCCTCCCTTTTCCTGATAGGCACGGCGGCGCCCCGGGGACAGGGTTACGGGATATTTCTGGGCGTTTTTTTCCTGCTCTATCTTGCCGTTTCCCTTATCAGGATTATCATTCTGGCCTTCTCCTTCAGGGGGGATCTCTTTCAGTGGCGCTTTATTTGGAATTACGCCGCATCGGAGGGAAAGAGACGTAACCTTATCCTTGCCGCTCCCCAAAAAGCTCCCCTGGGGACGCGCTATCTTTTCATCTGCCGGGGATCCCTTTTCTGCGGAAAGGAGAGGCTCTACTCTTTTATGAGGGAAATCCCTTTCACCGAAGAGGCGAAGGATGAGGTGGTCCTGCCCCTGCCCGGGGAAGCCCGCTGCTCCGGCCGTCTCTTTGGCACCGATTTTTTGGGATTCGTCCGTTATCCCCTGATCCCCCGGGAAAACCGTACCGCCCTGTACCATCCCCCTCTGCTGGCTGACAGGAATTTCCCTCCCCCCTCTTCGGCGGAACGGGACGAGGAGACTATCAGAAACAGCCCTTCCCAGCCGGAGAAGATCCTCATGCGGGATTATCAGCCCGGGGATCTGGTGCGGGATATCAACTGGAAGGCCAGCGGAAAGTTCACCAGCATCTATACGCGAATCGCCCCGGATCTGGAACGGTCCGTGACCCGCATGGCCCTGATTGTCAGAAGCGAGGGAACCCTGGGAGTGGAAGAACCGATCGCCGGGGCTCTGATGCTGGGACTCAAATCCCTTGCCGAAACGATAATATCCACCATCCGAAGGGATTACCCGGAATCACAGCTCCTTGTCCTGGTAGGTGAAGAGAGCTTCCTGCTTGAGGGAGAGGAGAGGGGCGAAGGGTGCCTGGCCCGGATAAGCGCCCTTGAAAGGCGGGGGGCCGCCTCTCCCGAATACCTGGCCGAAGGGGGAATTGTCTGCACCACCGCCTCGGACAGGGATATACCTCTGCTGCGTGAAATGTATGGAACACGCCTGCTCATC
>JAFGPQ010000235.1 GCA_016936115.1 Spirochaetales bacterium
GAAGCACCGGGAGTCCCAGGCGGGATGATTCCCCTTGGCGCCCCCGTGAAAATAGGCATGGTCCGAACCGTCCTGATAGCCGATGCCCTCCACATGGTTTTTCACCGCGTGGCTGTGTACCAGGTCCATAATCACGGCGATGCCCCTCTTGTGGCACTCGTCCACAAGACGTTTGAAATCGTCCGGGGGTCCGAACCGGAAGGAGAGGGCAAAAAAACTGGAAACCTGATAACCGAAGGATCCGTAATAGGGATGCTCCATCAGAGCCATAATCTGTATGGCGTTATAGCCTGCTTTCTCTATGCGGGGCAAAGTATTAAGGCGGAACTCCTCAAAGGACCCGACCTTGCCCTCCTCGGGGGCCATGCCCACATGGGTCTCATAGATTTCCAGGGGAGAAGAAGGGATGAATTGGGGTATCTTCCATTCGTACCTGCCCGGTTCATAAACGCGGGCGGTGAATTCATGGGTCTGAGAATCCTGGCTGGTCTGAAAGCAGTAGGCGGGAAGGCGCACTCCCTCTCCACCGTCCCAGCGGACGAGCAGCTTGAAATGGTCCCCCACAGAAAATCTGTCCTTCTCCAGGTGAATCTCCCAGTCGTCCTTACCTTCCAGCCTGTTCAGGCGCCACTCATCCCGGGTGCTCCATTCGGAACCCTGAAAGAGCAGAAAAACTTCCCGGGCATTCGGGAGCCATTCCCGCAGGACCCAGCCCGTTTCGGTGCGATGAAGACCGTAGTACAGATATCCCTGAGCAAATTCTTCAAGAGAACCGTGCCGGCCGGTCAGTTCCTTTTTCCAGTGTCGGAACCGATGCACCCGGTCGCGCAGCTGATGCCTGTAGGGAGAGAGATAGGGATCCTCATGGATCATGGTGCTCTTCATCAGATCACGCTGCCGTCGGAAAGCACCGCATCTTTGTGAATCACAATGATTCCGTCCACGATGTGGTAATTTCCGTAATCTCCGTCCTTTCTCTCGATATGGTTATCGATGCCGATACGGCAGTTGCTGCCGATGCGGGCGTTTTTATCGACGATGGCGCCCTTGATCAGAGAACCCGCACCGATTCCGATGGGAGGAATTCCCAGGGAGCGGTTTTCTTCCAGGTCCTTTTCCGTCTCGTAATGGTCCGCTCCCATGATGTAGACCCCGTCCAGGGACGCCCCCTGCTGAATAATCGTTCTGATGCCGATCAGGGAGTGGCTAATGAAGGCGTTGCTGATGATGGAACCCTCCGCCGCCATGGCATTATTGAAATTACAGGCAAGCATCTTGGAAGGAGGGAGATTTCTCATATGGGTGTAGACCGGATTCTCTTCGTCATAAAGATTGTAGTTGGGAAGGGGGGAAGCCAGATTCAGGTTGGCCTCGTAGAAACTCCTGATGGTTCCGATATCCTCCCAGTATCCGTTGTACACGTAGGACTGGACCTTCTGGGTGCCTATGGCTTCGGGAATTATCTGATGGCCGAAGTCGGTGAAATCGTTATCAAGGCATTTTTCCATGGCATCCGCATTAAAAATGTAGATACCCATGGAGGCGAGATACTCCTTGGAGGGATCGGAGGACTTGCCCGGGACCCGCAGAGCGGAGATATCCTCGTCGGCGGCGGGTTTCTCCACAAAATCGGTAATCCTGTCCTTGTCGTTGATTTTAAGAATACCCAGGCCCTCCGCATCGGCCCGGGAAACGGGTGTGGCGGCGATACTGATGTCGGCTCCGCTGGCATGGTGCTTTTTAAGAAAATCCACGATATCCATTTTATAGAGCTGATCCCCGGAGAGGATCAGATAGGTGTCAGGCCGATGGGAGTGAAAGCGCACCATGTTCTTTCTTACCGCGTCGGCGGTTCCTTCGTACCAGCCGTTATTATCATAATTCTGAGAAGCCGCCAGTATTTCAACGAATCCTCCGGAAAAAGTGTCGAAGCGATAGGATTTGCTGATATGGGTATTAAGCGACGCCGATTCGAACTGGGTCAGTATGTAAATTTTATTGAGACCGGAATTGATACTGTTGGAAATGGGTATGTCGATCAAACGGAATTTTCCGCCGAAAGGCACAGCCGGTTTGGCCCGTTCCTTGGTCAAAGGATATAATCGGGAACCCTTGCCGCCGCCTAAAATAATTGTCATAACTCTTTTCATGATTGCCCTCCCCCTGAAAATTCACAGGAAAAAAAAAGGTCCTGTTCATCTTCAGTTTAGAGTTGCAGCGTAAAAATGTCAAAGTTTTTTTTAAAGAATCTTTTCGCTGGGAATTCCGGTCAGATTATTCCCATATCCAGGAAAAACTGCATGGAATAGGTAAGCCAGTCCATATCCAGGTCGTCGGCGTAGGAATTAACCAGCTCTTTGATGAAAACCCAGTCCACCCGGTCAAAGGTGCAGGACTCACCGTTCAGCTCCTCGTTATGAAGATCGATCAGATCCGCACCCTTCTGCACTTCCCCATCCCAGGCTTCCCCTTTCAGAAAAAACTCGGCCCCTTCCCTGGCCATACCCGCGGGGAAGCGGTTCATGAGCCGCGCCAGAATCTCTCTGAGCTCGTCACCTTTCTGATCCAGCTGCCCCTGGCAGGATTTGCTTATGCGCTTATATTGTCTTAAGAATTCATTGTTCATATCTATCACCCATGGTATGATAGCAGTTATAGGACTATTTGGAGAATAGGGGGAGCGCTGTTTTGTCCGATTATGTAAGACCTACCTGGGACGACTATTTCATGGAAGTCTGCGATGCCATCGCCAAGAGGGCCACCTGCGACAGAGGCCGGAGCGGCTGCGTCATTGCCAGGGACAATCAGCTGCTGGTGACCGGTTACGTCGGTTCCCCTCCGGGCCTGCCCCATTGCGACGAGGCGGGCCACCAGTTCAAGAAAATGGTCCACGAGGACGGCTCGGTGAC
>JAFGPQ010000236.1 GCA_016936115.1 Spirochaetales bacterium
CCGTTTCTCCCTCATGGCTTCCCTCTTCTCTCTTTTGGGGCCCAGAAACGCCTCCGCCCGGGCCAGGCGGGAGTGGAGCTCATCCCGGGGCATTCCCAGAAAACGGGCGAAGGGATCGATCAGATCGGGAGTCACGTATTCCACATGGTACAATAAATAGGCAAGGAGATGTCGTTTGAAACGGGGCTCTTGAAGGAGAGCGGGCAGGGAACACCCCCTTCTCCCGTCGGTGCGGGGATAGGGCGGTGCGGTCTGGGCCAGCAGAAGGGACTCCCGCTTCCCCTCTATCTGCCAGTAGAGCTCCTCCTTTTTCTCCTCCCGGTGCCGGTCCGTATGGAACTTCACCATGTGCCACTCCAGGCAGACTTTGACATAGTGCTCGAAGGGGCAATTTTCATCGGCGTAATTGCGAACCAGGGATTTGATGCGGGGGAGAAAGCTCAGGAGAAAATCGGCCGCCCCGTCCTCTCCCAGATTTCTCTTTTTCAATCCCCAGCCGTAGATGAAGAGGACGATACGGTTCCGAAGCTCCTCCCATCCTTCCCCGGTTTTCTGATAACTCCTGACCTCTTCGGACAGTTCTTTTCCATACATGGCATACCTCCTGGGAGGTGTTTAATGCAAGAACCGTGCCGCCCTTCTCTCCGGGGAAAGGACGGCTAGAGGCTTCGAAGCCGGCGAAAATGAAACGTTGGTTAGTTATTGCTAATTTGTTCCCTAAAAAAAAGACCGGGAGATCTTAATTTCGGGAGAGAAAAACCTGATAGGCGGCAATGGAAGAGGAAATCTCCGCATCCTTGATTTCGCCCCGCCCGCTCCAGGCCTGTCCCTCATAAATGTAAAGGGCTTCCAGTTCTTTCTCAATATCCTCCCGGCTGTAGCTGGGGGTTTTTTTCTGTTGCTCTAAATGGGCCAGGGTCTTTTCGTAATTGCTATTATAAAATGTATCCGTATCGAACATGGGCCTATTCTAGGGATTTGCCCCGGATTGATCAATCCCGGCCTAAACCGGGAAGGAAACTTTTCCGATAATCCAATCATGAGGTCCAAGGTGAAAACACAGGAACTGAAGAAGATAACCGTAATAGCTCTGATCGCTATGTCCGCCTATCTGGCGGTCTCTCTCGTATTATCCCTGGGGGGAAGGACATTCCTTCTGCTCCGTCCCGGGGAATTTCTCTACCGGTGCTACCATTTTTCCGGATTCTACGTCCCCCTTCTGCTGGGGGCCTTTGCCTGGATCGCATCGAGGGAGACCCTCTCCCGGCGCCTTTTCTTCTCCCTGGCCCTTTCCCCGCTGCCCTTTTTTACGATCGCCCTGGGTGAGGCGCTCATCCGTAATTCCGGTCCCGCCGCCCAGTCACTGCGCATGGCCTTCGGCCTGCCTATGGGGCTCATTCTACTTTTACTTCTGACCATGATAGAGGTACTGATCATTTTCAAAGGGGGAGAATTCTTTTTTGCGAAGGAGGAATCCCCTGTCAAAACCCGGCCAAATCTGTCCCGCTGGAAAGACAGCCTGGTGGAAGCTTTGGGTTTCTCCCTTAAGGAAGAGTTGGAGGATGAGCCGATTCCCGAAAACCGGGACACCCGGCAGTGGGAGGAGGAGTCCTTCGAAGAGGATGAGTCGTTGGAGTGGGAAGATGTGAGCCTGGAACCCCTGAATGTACCCGACTTTCCCGATCCGGTAGAGCCGGTTCCGGAAGATCTCTATGGGAAAGAGGACGATCCGGTTCAGGAGATGATCCGTCAGGTTCTTACCGGTCAGAACAGAAGGGAACCGAGATTTCCCGTGGTTCCCCCCCCTCCGGTGATGGATGAAGAATACGAAGCTCCTGCCATTGACCGGTTAACTCCGGTAGAGCCGGAACCGGTCGAAGGGGATCCGGAAGTGCAGCATTTGAACGACCTGATCAGTAATCTGGATGAAACCATATCCCATGCCCGGCAGGATTGGGACTACGAAGGGGAAGTCGAACACCTAGAGGAGGTTGCCGGGGAATCGGATTATGCGGTAGAACCGGATTTCGTCGTTGAACCGGAATCCCTGGAGGAAGAGGAGCGGCCCCTGTCCGTTTCGGAAAAACTGGCTCCCGAGCAGGAGGAGGGTGTTTTCACCGGTTCCGCCGCAGTGCCCCCCCGTTCCCGCCGCAAGAAGGGGGCCTACAAGGTTCCCGTGGAGGGAATTCTGGCGGAATACCCGGACGAGGGGAATAAGGATATAGACGACGAGACCCGCCGGGCCGCCCGGATACTTGAGGAGACCCTGCGGGAATTCAAGATAGAAGCGGAAGTCACGGGTATCTCCCGGGGGCCGGTCATTACCATGTTCGAGCTGTTGCCCGCACCGGGGGTGAAGCTGAACCGTATCGTGGCCCTTCAGGATAACATCGCTTTGCGTCTGGCCGCTTCCCGGGTACGCATCGTGGCGCCCATACCGGGCAAGCATGCGGTGGGCATCGAAATCCCCAATAAGAAACGGTCCATTGTGGCTTTTTCCGATCTGGTCATGTGCCGGGATATGAAGAAAAAGGACATCGCCGTTCCCATCGTGCTGGGAGAGGATATCTCCGGGGACAGCCAGGTCATCGATCTGGCCCGGACCCCCCATCTTCTCATTGCCGGAGCCACCGGAGCCGGTAAGTCGGTCTGCGTGAACTCCCTCATCTGTTCCATCCTGTACCATAGGGATCCGGATGACGTGAAGATGATTCTGGTAGACCCCAAGATTGTGGAACTGAAGCTCTACAACGACATTCCCCACCTGCTCACGCCGGTCATTACCGAACCCAAGCGGGCCTTTCAGGCGATTCAGTGGGCCCTTTCCGAAATGGAGAGGCGCTACTCCCTGCTGGACGGCATGGGGGTTCGGGACATCAAGACCTACAACAAGAGAATTCTGGAAAGGGAAATAGCCACCCTCAAACTGCCCTATATCGTTCTGGTCATCGATGAATTCGCCGACCTCATGGCCACCAGCGGCAAGGAGCTGGAAGGGATCATCGCCCGGCTGGCCGCCATGTCCCGGGCCGTGGGTATCCATCTGGTCCTGGCGACCCAACGCCCCTCCACGGACGTTATCACCGGTCTGATCAAGGCCAACTTCCCCTCCCGGGTCGCCTTCATGGTGGCCAGTATGACCGACTCCCGGATCATCATCGATTCGGCGGGGGCGGAAAAACTTCTGGGCCGGGGGGACATGCTCTTCACCAGCTCCTGGGATCCCTTCCCCTCCCGCGTACAGGGAGCCTTCCTCTCGGAAGAGGAGGTGGAACGGGTGGTCAGCTATGTCAAAACCCTGGGAGAGCCGGAATATATCGATGACGAGATTTTCGTGGATGAGCCGGACGACGATTTCGAACTGACCGCCGACGACGGTTCGGACGCCCTCTTCGACGAAGCCCTGGATATTGTCCTGCAGACGGGAAAGGCGTCGGCCAGCTACCTGCAGAGACGGCTCAAAATCGGCTATAACCGGGCCGCCCGCCTTGTGGAAGAAATGGAGATGCGGGGCATCGTCGGTCCGGCGAACGGATCCAAGCCCCGGGACATCCTTCACGTGCCCAATTGATGAAAGGCTCCTGTCTTTTTCTCCTATTCCTTCTGGCAAGCCTTTCGAGTCTGACGGGAAAGGACAGGAATATCCTGGTCATCCACTCCTACCACAGGGGATATCACTGGACCGACCGGACCCAGGACTCTATTGATGCCGTTTTGGGGGGGCGGGAGGATACGGAGATCCACATCGTCTATATGGACACGAAGCGGAATTCCGATCCGGATTATCTGGACCTTCTTTATAAGGAATATAAGGTCAAATACCGGGATATCCCCTTTGACGCGGTTCTTTCCGCGGACGACCACGCCCTGGATTTCATGCTCAAATACGGGGATGATCTCTTTCCCGGAGTGCCGGTTGTCTTTTGCGGCATCAATATGTACGAACCCCGCCGGATCGCCGGGCATGCCAATTACACGGGAATAGGGGAGTCCTATGACGTGCCGGGCCTCTTCCGGCTGATCTCCCGGCTCCATCCGGACAGGGACGAAATAGCGGTGATCATGGATTCCACCCTGTCCAGCGAATCCCTGCTGCGCCTGGTTCAGGAGGCGGAGATCATCAATACATCCCGTTTCAAAGTCACCTACTATTCGGGCCTCTCCACGCAGGAACTCACCCACACCCTGAGCCGGCTGGGTGAGAACACCATCATCCTGTGGGGGATTCATCTGAGGGGGAGGGAAGGGGAGTTCTACACCGTCAAAGAGAGCCTGGATCTGATACGGGCGGCCACAGACGCCCCGGTCTATTCCATCTGGGACGTGGTGGGCTTCGGCGTCGTGGGGGGGCGGGTCTCCCGGCCGGAGGAGCAGGGCCGGGTGGCCGCCACCATGGTCGGTGAGATACTGGACGGAACGGACGTGGGGGACATTCCCGTAGCCCGGGCTCATCTGGTGGATTACTTCGACTACGCCGTAATGGGGGATTACGGTATCCGCCTGTCCGGTCTGCCCCCGGGCAGCCTGGTCATAAACAGGCCGTTTGCCCTGCTCAGGGAGAACAAACTGCTCTTCGGGACGATTTTCCTCTTTATTACGGCTCTGCTGATCATCATTATCCTGCTCGTCTGGGATATCGGACGCCGGAAGAGGGCGGAGGAGCAGCTCATTCAAAGCCGGGAACAGCTGGCCCAGAGCCGGAAGATGGACGCCATCGGACAGCTCGCCGGAGGGGTGGCCCACGACTTTAACAATATCCTCACCGGAATTCTGGGAGCCGCCGATCTCATTCATGACGAGGAACACCTGTCCGAGCAGGGAGAGGAGTATCTGGATATGATTATCTCCTCCTCCCGGCAGGCGGCGGATCTGACCTATCAGCTTCTCGCCTTTGGAAGGAAGAGCAAAAACCAGTCCGAACGGCTGGACATGCACCGGGTGATCAAGGACACCCTGTTCATTCTCAAGCAGACCCTGAACCGGAATATCTCCTTTTCCACCAGGCTCTCCGCCGCGAACAGCATGGTCATGGGAAACAAGCCCGCCCTGCAGAATGTGATCATGAACCTGTGCATCAACGGGGCCCAAGCCATGCCCGGGGGAGGGGATATACGGATCGACACTTCCAGCCTTTTTCTGGACGAGCAGATGTGCAGCAGCAGCGACTTTGACATTGTCCCGGGAAAATATCTGGAAGTGGGCATCAGCGACCAGGGTACGGGGATCCCCCAGGATCAGCTGGAGAAGATCTTCGAACCCTTCTTTACCACAAAGAGAAAGGGCTCAGGTCTGGGACTGGCCGCTGTATACGGGACTGTCAAAGAGCACAGGGGCTGTATTTCCGTCATCAGCGAAGAGGGAAAGGGCACCGCCTTTCTGCTCTATTTTCCCCAGGTCTGATCGCCAGTTCGGCTCATTCCCATTCTTTTTTTATGTGAAATATGTGAAGATTATGAAGTAATTGTTGTTTATTTGCAAATAATGTGGATGCAATCGTAAGTGTGTGCTATTAATTAGGAAATATCTATTTACCAAAAATGGGAGAAAGAGTGATGAAGAAGGTTCTGATTCTATTGATAGCGGGATTCCTGCTCCTGCCCTTTACCGGGTGCGATACGGGGACGTCTCCGAGCAATCCGGTAAATCCGGTGCAGCCTGCCGAACCTACTCTGGCCACAGGGTCTCTGGTCCTGACCATTGCCGATCCGGGGGTGA
>JAFGPQ010000237.1 GCA_016936115.1 Spirochaetales bacterium
CCGCCACCACGCCCAGGTCATGGGTAATCATGATCACGGCGGTGCCCATTCTGTCGGAGAGCTCGTTTATCAGTTCCAGTATCTGAGCCTGAATCGTTACGTCAAGGGCGGTGGTGGGTTCGTCGGCGATCAGCACCTCCGGATTGCAGCTCAGAGCCATGGCGATCATAACCCGCTGCCTCATACCGCCGGAAAACTGATGGGGGTAGGCGTCGATGCGTTTTTCCGGCGCGGGAATCCCCACCAGCTTGAGCATCTCGATCGCCCGCTCCCGGGCGTCCGCCTTATCCATCTTCTGATGCAGCATAATCGTCTCGATCATCTGGGTGGAAATCTTCAGAAAGGGATTCAGAGAGGTCATGGGATCCTGAAAGATCATGGAAATCTTGTTTCCCCTGATGCGGGAGAGCTGTTTATTGTTCATGTTCAGGATGTTCTCGCCGTGAATGAGCACTTCCCCGTCCACGATTTTCCCGGGAGGGGAAGGAATCAGCTTCATAACCGAAAGGTTGGTCACCGACTTGCCCGAACCGGACTCACCCACGATGCCCAGGGTCTCCCCTTTCTTAAGGGAAAAATTCACACCGTCCACCGCTTTTACGATCCCCGCGTCGGTCTTGAAATATGTCTTGAGGTTCTTCACCTCTAAAATTGCTTTATCTTCTGCCATTTTTACTTCTCCTAAAGCTCGTTCTTACTCTGCGGGTCAAAGGCGTCCCGCAGGCCGTCGCCCAGGAAGTTCATGGCAAATAGAAAAATGGTCATGGCCATGGCCGGGAAGAACAGCCTCCAGGGATAGCTGGTCATGCCCCCCACCCCGTCGCTTATGAGGGAACCCCAGGATGCGAAGGGAGCGGAAATACCCAGTCCCAGAAAGGAGAGAAAGGACTCCTGCATGATGAACGAGGGGATCTGCAGGGTGGCGAAAACAATAATGATGCCCATGCTGTTGGGCAGCAGATGCTGCAGGATAATCCGTCCCGATGAGGCTCCCATGGATCGGGCCGCTTCTACGAAGAGGGAGTTCTTGAGGGAGATTACCTGCCCCCGCACGACCCGTGACGTGGTAAGCCAGCTCACGAAGGAGAGGGCGAAGAAAAGGGCCATGATATTCCCTCCGAAAAGGGCCAGAATGATGATGACGATGAAAATGTAGGGCATGCCGTAGAGAATATCCACCAGGCGCATGAGATAAAAATCCAGTTTTCCCCCGATATAGCCGGCCACGGCTCCCACCAGTATGCCTATCAGCACGGCGGTGAGAGTTCCCACGAAACCTATGGCGATGGAAATCTGCCCCCCGTAGATAACGCGGGCCAGCATGTCCCGGCCCAGATCGTCGGTGCCGAAGAGGTAGCGCTTCTTGTTGGGATTGATCTCTTTCCCGTCTACCACGACCTTTTCATTGGCCACATACTCACGGAATTCCTCTATCTGGGCCTTCTCGTCGGCGGTCATCTCGGTCCGCTCGTCCCGCTTCATTTTTTTCTCGATCTTTTTGATCTCCTGGTTCACCATGACCGCGTCGGCGGTCTGAAAGGAGGGGGGAAGATTCTGATGGTCCAGGTCCTGGGCCGTATAGGAGTAGATGGGAAGGATCGGAGCGAAAAGGGAGACGAGGACATAAAAAACCACGATGAAGAAACTGATGAAGGCCATGCGGTTTTTTCTGAGCCGTCTCCAGGCGTCCGCGCCCAGGCTGTTGCCCTTTAAGGGCTGGTCGAATTCGTTTTTTAAATCACTCATAGCTAACCCTCGGATCCAGTACGGAATAGAGAACGTCCACAAGGAAGTTCATGACAATAAGAATGATGGAGTAGACGATCATCGCCCCCATGAGCAGGGTGTAATCCCGGTTCAGGGCGGACTTGACGAAGTAGGTTCCCATACCGGGCACCCGGAATATCTGCTCCACCACCACCGATCCGGTCATGATGGCGGCGAAGGCCGGCCCCAGATAACTGACCACGGGCAGGAGCGATCCCTTAAGGACATGCTTGAACACGATGACCGCAGAGGAGAGTCCCTTCGCCCGGGCGGTACGGATATAGTCGCTTTTGAGCACTTCCAGCACGCTTGCCCGGCCCAGACGGGCGATGCGGGCGAAGTAGGGAAAGGATAGTGTGATAACCGGCATGATCAGAGTGACCCAGCCGTTCCGCCCGTTGATCCACCCCGAAGTGGGAAGCCACTTGAGCTTCAGGGCCAGAACGTACATGAGAAGGGGCCCGATAACGAAGAGGGGCACCGAGATGCCTATGACCGCTACGGACATGGCCGTATAATCGGGCCACCGGTTCTGCTTGAGCGCCGAAATGATACCCACGCCCACGCCCATCACCGTGGCCAGAGTCAGGGAGATGAAGCCCAGAAGCATGGAATGGGGAAGCGATGTGGCTATATAATAATTGACATCGTGATCGTTGTAGGTGAAGGAATCGCCCAGATCAAAACGAAAGATGATGTCGGTCATATAATCGATATATTGTTTGATCAGTGGATCATTCAGGTGATATTTGGCCTCGATATTGGCCTGTACCGCGGGAGGAAGAACCCGTTCCCTGTCGAAGGGACCGCCCGGGGCGGCTCTGACGATGAAAAAGGTCAGAGTGATAGTGATGAAAAGGGTAAGAATCATACCCAGAAAGCTTTTTAGTAAATAACGTTTCATATTAAATCCTGTAAGAGATTTCCCAAAATGAGAGGAGAAAGCAAGGGGGAGGAGATCGCTCCCCTCCCCCGGACGGAACGGGGTCCCGTCAAAAGGTCGGTACTATTTAAGGTAGATAGTCTTGGGGGGATGGTTATCCATAACGTTGGGATACCAGCCGCCCCACTTGTCCATGTCGATCAGGTTGTTGGAGGTGTAGAAGTAGATAGGCAGAACGCCTTGATCTTCGGTGATGAAATACTTCTCCGCTTCCTTGAGGGTGGAAAACCGGGCGGCGCCGGCTTCCATGGTGGCGGCCTTCTCGATAAGCGCATCGTACTTGGGATTGTCGTAGCGGCCGTCGTTGCCGCCCCAGGCTCCGTCAAGGGATTCGGGGGCCAGGAACATATCCAGGAAGGTGTTGGGGTCGGGATAGTCTCCGATCCAGCCGGCACGGGCAACGGTGAAGTTGTGCTCCCGTCTCTGCTGCAGGTAGGTGGCCCACTCCATGTTCTGGAGGGTCACGTTAATGCCCAGATTCTGCTTCCACTGTTCCTGGATGAACTCGGCGATTTTCTTGTGAGCTTCGCTGGTGTTGTAAAGAATAACAACATCATCGGGGAATCCGGCGCCGCCGGCATAACCCGCATCGGCGAGAAGCTTCTTGGCGGTTTCCACGTCCTTGGCAAAGTTATGGGACTTGGGATCATCCAGTACGGGATAGCCGTCCATATCGGGAACCATGGAGTAGGCGGGGATCTGACCGCCCTTGGTGATCTTCTTGACAATGGTTTCCCTGTCGATAGCCAGGGTCAGAGCCTTTCTGACGCGCACGTCGTCAAAGGGGGCGGTCTTGTTCTCGATGATGTAGTAGTAGGTTCCCAGGTAGGGAGCGTTTACGTACCAGGGTTCATCCTGTACGGCGTCCATCTGATCCAGGGGAACGGTGACGTTCCAGTCGGCTTCGCCGTTCAGATACATATTATGGGCGGTGTTGTTGTCGTCGTTGGAAAGGTAGATCACCCGGTCGAGCTTGACGGACTTTCTGTCCCAGTACTTCTCGTTGGGAACAACGGACAGCTGCTGGCGGGGAAGCCACTCTTCCAGAACGAAGGGACCGTTGGAAACGAAATTCTCCGGTTTGATCCAGTCGTCGCCGTACTTTTCGATAGCGTGGATGGGAACGACGGCGAAGGCGTAGTGGGCCAGGGCGTCGATTACGTAGGGAAGGGGTCCTACCAGATTGATCTGGAAGGTCTTATCGTCTACGGCTTTGATATTGACAGCTTCGGGACCGGCTTCGCCGTTCACATAGGCATCGGCGCCTTCGATGAACATGGCGGGGAACCAGGAGTAGGGAGAAGCCGTTTCGGGATTACATTCTCTCAGCCAGGAATCCACAAAGGTCTGGGCAGTGATTTTCACGCCGTCGGACCATACCGCATCGCGCAGATGAAAGGTATAGGTTTTTCCGCCGTTGGTAATATCCCAGCTTTCAGCCATGCCGGGAACGGCGCGGCCCGATTTGGGATCGTAGGCAACGAGACCCTCGAAAAGGGCCATGTAGATTCTGTGCTCCGGTACACCCTCGATTTTGTTGGGGTCCAGAGATTCCGGCTCGGCGCCGTTGTTGATGATGAATTCAACCGGTTCCTTAGGTGTCGCAGCTTTGGCTTCAGGTGCTTCACTGCTCTTGTTACAGCTGTAAAATGAAACCATAGTAGCTGTAATTAGTACAAATAAAAGTACTTTCTTCATAGAGACACACTCCTTATTTTTTGAGTAAGGAGAAAATAAATTCTCCCCTATTCATTGCAACATTATCAACGATAGATTGAATTAGGTAAAGACAATTTTAAGCATTTGTGTTGTTTTTTAGTAAATATTCCCGGGTCCATGTTGACCAGCCTATGAATAAGCCCCTATGATGTACTGTTATTCATCTTCGATCCAAAGGAGTATGCCCGTTTATGGATAAGGAAAAATCCCCCGCAGAATTAAGGAAAAAAGACCTGTTCCGCTCCCCCTCGAG
>JAFGPQ010000238.1 GCA_016936115.1 Spirochaetales bacterium
AGGTGAAACTGAATCCGGCCCGGCCCGACGCGCTTATGCTTGAGACGGGCAACATAGGACTAAAGGAGAAGTCCGAGTTTATACGGGATCGGCTGAATCAGCTGCTATAGGAAAATAGAGGGAGATAACCGTTCCTCCCCCGGGGGCCTGGTCGGCCTCCACATGGCCTCCGTGCTGATGCATAATGCTGAAGACCACGGCCAGACCCAGGCCCCGGCCCATCCGTTTGGTGGTGAAGTAGGGATCGAATATCCGGGGCAGGTCCTCCTCTTTGATGCCCCTTCCGTTATCTTCCACATCCAGGCGGATGAACTCCCCGGTAAGACGGCCGGGAAAGCGGTCGTCCAGTAATTCCCTACCCGCTTTGACTCTTATTTCCCCCCCCTTACCGGTAATGGCCTCGCTGGCGTTCGCCATTATCTGTTCAAGAATAAGGGAGATCTGTTTTTCGTCCCCCTTCAGGAAATACTCCTCATCCGGTTCGGTCAGGATAATCTGAATCCCTTCGCGTTTCTGATAGGGGAGGATAGTTTTTTTCAGCAGGGGCAGAAGAGGTATAACCGCGGGAGAGAGATTACCCCCGTGGGAGAAGGTCAGGAGCCGCCCGGTTAGCTTTCTCGCCCTTTCCATGCTGTTCAGGGAGTTCTCCAGGTAGGACTGCACCTCAGCCGGGTTATCCAGACTAACCTGGGCCAGCTCGATATTCCCGTATATCCCCATAAGACAGTTATTGAAATCGTGGGCAATCCCCCCTGCAAGATATCCCAGGGACTCCAGATTGCGGTTTCTCTGCCTCTCCCCTTCGGCACGGATATTCTCTCTCGTCATGATATTGGCCAGTGTCCCCAGTTCTGTGAATTCCCTGAAACGCAGACGGCTCTTATCCATGAGTAGATTGCGGCTGGCCGCATCCTGAAAAAAATCGGAGAAGAGGGAAAGGTCCCCCGTCAGATAAAGACTCAGCCGCTTTAAGAGCAGAAAGGAGAGCAAACCGAAAATGACGATCAACAGGGAAATCCTCGCAAACTCCCTTTTCACAGTTTCGTTCAGGTTTATCTTCTGGGCCAGTATCTTCTTCTGGAGCTCCTCCGTGGTTACCCGGGCGCCGATCAGCCACTCCCATTCGGGAAATTCCCCGACATAGGCCAGATATTCCAGATCGCCTCCCTGGGGGCAGTCAAACTGCAGAAAACCGTCACCCCGATCCACAGTTTCCACCATGCGACGAAACACATCACACTGCGCCTCCCCCAGATCGGCGAAGACGTTCCGGCCTTTTTCCGGACCGTTTAGTATGGAACCGTCCCTTTTCCTTATGAAGATGTATTCCGGATTTTTCGAATAGACGTAATCAATATTGGCAAGAAGGGAGTTCTGGATCTCCCTCACCATATTCTCCTGAAAGATCGAAGATCCAATAATCCAATCCAGTGGAGCGAGATAACGGATATGGCATATCTTTTTCTGTGTCTGGTCACTATCCTCTCCATTCCGGAACCACAGGTAGGAATAGTGTCCCTCCCCCGCACTCATGGCGAGATCAATCATCTCCCTTACGAAGTATTTCCCCTCCCTGTCCTGAAGGGACTCAATCGACAGTCCTTCGAAACGGGGGAATTCCCTGTTCAAATGGACCAGGCCGCTGCTGTCAAGAATGAAGTAGTAACTGCTCCCTTTACGATAACTTACCGATCGGAGAATATCTGTCAGAGATGCCCCTATCTCATCCCGGGGAAGTTCCCCTTCCATTCTATCGTAATACCGGGCCACAATGGCATAGGCCTCTCCTGTCCGGGTTTCCACCATCCGGTGGGCATTGTCTATCGCGGTAAGGTTCTGGTACTCCTGCCGGCGGCTTATACGATCTATCTCGCTCTTAAGATGGAGTTTCTGCTCCTCATAGAAAGACCTTTCCAGTTCCTCTTCTCTCTTTCGCGAACTGTTTATGGAAAACACAATTTCCAAGAGAAGGAATGAAATGGAGAGCATGAAAATTGATAGAAGCGTGAAGAGATGGATGGAGGATATGAAACTCGGTTTTTTTTTCATGGTTCTCTGATCAAATTATTATTAAAAAAAAAACAGAAATCAAGGAAAAATATAAACCTTTGTTTCCTCTGGAATAAACATAGGAAAAGCTCTATTATTACAATCCATGACAAAGACTGATGATAAGAGTACCTACTGGTTAGGCATAGATATAGGATCCACCACCGTAAAAGCCGCCCTGGTGGATAGTAACAAGAATCTGGTTTACCATGATTACCGCCGCCACGGCGCCGAACAGAGACAGGCTGCCCTGCGCCTTCTCTCGGATATCTCCGATAAATTTCCCGGTGTCCATGTGGTTCCCGTATTCTGCGGTTCCGGCTCACGGGAGCTGTCCCGGGAACTGGGGGCTTCCTACATACAGGAAGTGGTGGCCAACTCTTTGGCCGTTCGGGAATTCTATCCCCAATCCCGGGTCGCGGTGGAACTGGGAGGACAGGATGCGAAGGTCACCTTTTTCCACAGGGATGAGAAGAGCGGCCAGCTGATCGCTTCGGACATGCGCATGAACGGCAGCTGCGCCGGCGGTACGGGAGCCTTCCTGGACGAGGTGGCGGGCATCCTTAAACTGCCCATCGATGATCTGAATGAGTACGCCCGGCGTGGCAGCACGGTCTACGATATCTCGGGACGGTGCGGCGTTTTCGCCAAGACCGATATCCAGCCCCTGCTCAATGCGGGCATAGGCAAGGAAGATCTGGCACTCTCCTGTTATCACGCCATCGCCAAGCAGACCATCGGGGGGCTGGCCCAGGGCCTGGAGATCCATCCCCCGGTCATCTTCGAAGGGGGGCCCCTTCATTTCAATCCCCGCCTGGTGGATGTCTTCGCCGAGCGGCTCAATCTTACGGAGGATCAGGTCATTATTCCCGACAATCCCCAGGTTATGATCGCCTACGGAGCGGCTCTGGGGATTCCGGCCATGTTCGCCGAAGCCCCGCCCCTGGCTCTGAAAGAGTTTTTGAAGCACAGCGCCTTTTCCCACCCGGACAAGGGGGAGGGAAGCGATTTGGCGGAACCCTATTTCTCGGGGCAGGAGGAGCTGGAAGCCTTCAACGAGAGGTATGAGCTGCCCCGTGTCCCGGAGTTCGCCGATTATGCCGGACGGAATCTGAATGTCTGGCTCGGGTTGGATGCGGGCTCCACCACCAGTAAGTTCGTCCTGCTCGATGACGAGGAGAATCTGGTATACACTTATTACGGGAAGAACCACGGGGAACCCCTGCGGGTGGTCAAGGAAGCCCTGCTGGATCTGAAGAAAAAAGCGGATGAACTGAATATCACCTTGAATATCAGAGGCATGGGAACCACCGGTTACGGGGAACTCCTCTTTAATAAGGCCTTTAGGGGGGACTATCACACGGTAGAGACGGTGGCCCATACCGAAGCGGCCCTGAAATACGCCCCCGGGGCCTCCTTTATTCTGGACATAGGCGGCCAGGATATGAAGGCTATCTTTCTGGGAGAGGGCATCGTCACGGGCATCACTCTGAACGAGGCCTGTTCCGCCGGATGCGGCTCCTTTCTGGAAAACTTCGCCGATTCCCTGAATATTCCCGTGACGGAGATAGCCCCTTTGGCCTTCCAGTCGAAGAGCCCCTCCGTTCTGGGTTCCCGGTGCACCGTCTTCATGAACTCCTCCATCATCACGGAGCAGAAAAACGGCAAGACCCCTTCGGATATCATGGCGGGGCTCTGCAATTCCATCGTGGAGAATGTGTTCACTAAGGTGATACGCCTGACCAACATGAAAGCCCTGGGCGAGCGAATCGTCGTACAGGGAGGTACTTTTCGGAATAACGCCGTGCTCCGGGCCCTGGAAAAATTCACAGGCCGGGAAGTCATCCGGGCTCCCTATCCCGGAGAGATGGGAGCCATCGGCATTGCCCTGCTGACGAAAAAACAGATGGACCGGGGAGAGGAATCTCCCCGAAGCCGCTTCCTGAGCTGGGAGGAACTGGAAAACTTCTCCTATTCCCGGGAGACGGGGCTGGTGTGCCCCTTCTGTTCCAATAACTGCAACAGAACCCGTATCCTCTTCTCAAACGGGGAGAGCCATATCACCGGAAACCGCTGCGAAAGAGGGGAAATCCTGGGAGATATGAAAGACGAATCCACCCGGGAGAAACTGAAAAAGCTCAACCGCGGCAGCAAACAGAACCGGGACCTTTTCAAAGCCCGGGAGTCTTTTCTCATGAAGGACTACCCCGTGAAAGTGATCTCCCCCAAAAAGGACATCACCATCGGCTTCCCCCGTACTCTGGACTTCTGGGAGAGCTATCCCTTCTGGAATACCATCTTCACCGCCCTGGGCTTCAAGGTGCAGCTCTCGTCCCGCTCCACCAGGAAAATGTTTGAAGAAGGGCTGGCTTCGGTACCGTCCGACACGGTTTGTTTTCCCGCCAAGCTCTCCCACGGACACCTGAACGATCTGATCGACAGGAAGGTGGACCGAATATTCATGCCCATCATGAACCGCATGGTGCCCGAGAACAGACACGTACCCACGAGCCAGCACGCCTGCGCCGTTCTCAAGGGCTATCCCATGGTCCTTCAGGCCAGTCAGGAGCCGGAGGAGAAGCACGGCATTCCCTTCGATACCCCCGTTTTTCACTGGGTGGACAAGAGCTCCCGGCAGAAATCGATCATAGCCTTTTTCAAGGGAACCTTCGGCCTGCCCGAGAACGTCATCATCGACGCTATCGATCAGGGAAGCGCCGCTCTGGCGGAGTTCCATCACAATATGCAGGAGGAGGGTCTCAAAATTCTGGATTCCCTGGGCAAGGACGAATTCGCCGTGGTCATGGCGGGACGGCCCTATCACTCGGATCCCCTGATCAATCACAACCTGTCCGATTACTTTACCCGGGACAATATCGCCGTGCTTCCCCTGGACGCCCTGCCCGGGCTGCATGAGACCCGTCTCGATTCGATCAGGGCGGAGCTTACCGTCAACTATCACGTGCGTATGTTCGCGGCGGCCCAGAAAGTCATAGAGGACCCCCGCCTGGAGTATGTGCAGATCGTCAGCTTCGGCTGCGGCCATGACGCGGTCATCACCGATGAACTCAACCGAATTCTCGTTCAGGGAGCGGGAAAGAGCCCTCTCTCCCTTAAAATGGATGAGAGCGATGTGACGGGACCTTTAAATATCCGGGTCAAATCCTTTATCGAAACGGTGAAGGCCCGACGCGCCACGGGAGTCATGCCCCCGGTGCAGGAGGTGAAAGCCTACGACCGGCCCTACGAGAAGAAGGACCGGGACAAGACCATCTTCGTCCCCAACGTCTCTTGGGCTTTTTCCCAGATAGCCACGGCGGCCATAAGAGGGCAGGGCTATAAGGTGGAACCCCTGCCCATGGCCGGGGAGAGGGCCATCGCCCTGGGTAAGAAGTACGTCCATAACGATATGTGCTTTCCCGCCCAGATCAACATAGGGGAGTTTCTGGCTCTGCTGGATACGAAAAAGTACGATCCGGACGACTGTGTCCTTATCCTGGCCAAGGATCAGTGCGACTGCCGTCTGGCCCACTACGCCATGATGGCCCGCCAGGCCCTGGACGACGCGGGCTATGAGAAGACCCTGCTGACCACCCTGGATAAGGATTATAAGAATCTGCATCCCGGTTTTTCCCTGAATCCCCTCTTTGAGCTGAATATGCTCTGGGGGCTGACCATGAATGACGTCCTGGAGGATCTGCGCCGGAAGATTCGCCCCTATGAGAAAAATCCAGGGGAGACAAATAGAATCTTCGAAGAGACCGTCCTTGATATGGCCGCCGCCTTTGACAAATCCCTCAAGAGCGCCATCAGAGCCTTCGAAAGGGGAGTGGAGCGGTTGGCCGAGATGGAGTACGACCGTTCCGACAGAAAGCCTCGGGTTTTCATGATCGGGGAGTTCCTGCTGAACTTTCATCCCGGATCGAACAACCACATCGAAGCCTACCTGGAGGATAACGGCATAGAGGTGGTCATGCCCAATCTCTTTTACAATATTCATCGGGAGTACCTCCTGGAAATCGATCAGAGTTCGGAATATCACGTCTCCGTTCCGGCGGTGAAGCTGTTCTTTACCAAGGCCACGGAGAAGTATGTGAGCCATGTCCTGCGCCGGGTGGGTCGTATCGCAACGCGCCACCCCCTGTGGCAGGACAAGTCCGATCTGAGGCATATCGCCGAAAAGTCCCAGCACATCATAGACAAGACTTTCACCGCCGGGGAAGGGTGGATGATCGCCGGAGAAATCCTTCATAATGCGGAACTGGGGGTCAACTCCTTTCTGATCCTGCAGCCCTTCGGCTGTCTGCCCAACCATGTTACGGGCCGGGGGCTTGTGAAGGCGATCAAGAAGGAGATGCCCCATATACAGGTGCTTGCCCTTGATTACGATCCGGATACGAGTTTCGCTAACGTGGAGAACCGCCTGCAGATGCTGATCATCAATACCAGGGAGCGGCACAGGGCCGACAACCCATGATAAACGGCAGCGGTGAAGCGGGGATTATCTTTTCTGCGGCAGAGCTTTACCGCTATATGTACGACAATAACCGGGAACTGATGAGGAGGGTTCCCGGTAAATACATTGCCCGCTATATGGGAATCTATGCGGAGAAGGAAGGGAAAAGGGATCTGATATGGAAGGACATGACCACATTCCGGATTATCGCCTATGATATCTGGAATCTGGCCTATATCTGCTTCTGCATTCCGGAGCATGCGATTTACGGGGTGGCGGTTCTGCTCTCCTGCACCATACCCGCCCTGTTCATAAAAAGGGGCACTTTGATACAGGCCCGGGCTTACACTATGGCCCTGCGCCATTTCTTTAAAATCCTGGAAATGAAAAAGATTCCCTTCGGGAAAGAGGTCTATGCATAAATGGCTTTACGACTTCTTTCGATAAACCAGTAGAAATAGGGGATACTCTTTCACCTTACCCTCCACTTCCTTTCTGTTAACAAAGGGAGTGGTTCGGGACACCTTTTCCAGTCCCAGAGCGGTCAGATGATCTTCCAACAGTTTCACATTGAAGCCCCTGTGGATGTATTCCATATGGGGGGGATGGAAACTGCCGTCCTCCTCTTCCAGATCGCACAATCCCAGATAGCCCCCCGGTTCCAGAACCTTTGCCAGCTGTTCCAGAGCGCCCAGGGCATCGGGGACATGGTGAAGGGCCATCATGGAAACGATCAGATCGAATGCTGCGCTCCAGTCTCCCCCGTTTATGTCCCGTACCTCCCAGGAAGCTTTGTTTTCATAGCCCTCCCGGCCCTTGAGGCGTACCTGATCTATCATTCCAGGGGAGGTATCCACAAAGGTCATATGGCCGATTCTGTCAATAAGGCTGAACCCCAAAAGACCCGTGCCGCAGCCGAAATCCAGGCCATTCATACTATCCGAAAGGGGGATCTCCCCGGCAATGGCATCGGATACGGTGAGTAATCTCTTGTGGCGGTACTCCTGTTTATCCCAGTCTGCCGCTGCTTCATCAAAATGTTTCGTTCCCACTATTCATGCTCCTTACTGGTTGTTCACATCTATCGTTCTGTTCCGATAACACAGATCTTCCCGCTGGATAAACCCCTGGGACTCCCAGAATTGATTCCCCTGCTCATTTGAGGCAAAGACAACGAGTGCCGCCTTTTTGATACCCTCTTTCTGCAGGGCTTCCAGGGTCAGACGGACCAGTTCCGATCCTATGCCCCGGCGGCGGTAATCGGGGTGGACCGCCGCATGGTAAATATAGCCTCTTCGCCCGTCATGGCCGCAGAGGATGATTCCCGCTAATCGATCCTGTTCCCGACAGACAAAGCAGGTTCGTCGGTTCCGGGAAAGAAAAGTTCCTATCCCCTCACGGGAATCGTCCAGAGAACGGAGTCCCATCCCCGGTGTGGATGTCCACAGGGCGTAGGCATCGTCGTAGTCATTGTCCGTCATGGTAATATATTCCATAATCCGATTATAGCGAATCCCCGTAAAAAGGCAATCCCCGGTGTTGTCAAAGTGTGTGACATATCCTATTGTCAGACATAACAACTTGCCAAGGATGTGAATATGAAGAATATCAGATTGAATAATGGATACCCCCTGCCCGAAATCGGTTTCGGTACTTTTAAATGGAAGCGGATGAAACATGCGACATCTGTCAGAAAGCCCTGTCAGCCGGATACCGTTACATCGATACGGCTTCCTACTATGGGAATGAAGAGGGTGTGGGAAAGGAAAAGACCCCCGCCTCCTGCCGATGAATCCTGGGAACTGATGGAAGCCTATGTGAAGGAAGGGAGGGGCAAAACAATCGGTGTGTGCAATTATACCTCGGCCATGCTCGATGACCTGATGAGCCGCCTCTCCCTGGTCCCCCCTCATGAAAGGGCAGAGCGGGAAGAGTGAGTTGCTGATGGAGCTGAGAAAAAAGTACGCAAAAAATCCCGTACAGGTTACCCTGCGTTGGCATTTGCAGCGGGGTATCATCCCCCTTCCCAAATCCTCCCATCCTGACAGGATCCGGCTGGGATTCACCCCGGGGGACACCCCCCGCCAGGAAGGGTTTTGTAGAAAAAGTTTGAATTCGCCTATCCCCACATCGTATATTATTACATAAGGAGAGTGTTATGGAGGGAGATTCTGATCTGCTTCCCGGGGATAAGCCGGGAATAAAGACCATTTGCGCCTGGTGCGGCCAAACCATACAGGGCGGGGATGATCATCCTATCTCACACGGGATCTGCCATTCCTGTTTCTCCGATTTGCTTTCCCAGGACAGCATCAGCTTAAAGGAATTTGTTGAGGGTCTAGATGTTCCCATTCTGGTGGTAGACGACGATGTCAGAGCCGCCCTGTCCAACAATAAAACGGAAAGCCTTCTTCAGAAGGAGAGCCGGGAAATCCTGGACAGGAAGGGGGGAGAGATTTTCGCCTGTGTCAATTCCCACGGGCCGGGAGGTTGCGGCGAGTCGATTCACTGCCTGGGCTGTACCCTCAGAAACAGCGTGGAGGATACCTACAGTACGGGAATCCCCCATATCGATGTGCCGGCAACCCTGAGAGTGGAGCATAAGGCGGAACTGAAGGATACGGTCAGCCGGATCTCTACCGTCAGAATCGAACCGGAGCCGGGCCGGTATCAGGTGGTTCTGAGCGTTCGGGACTTTCATGAACAGGAAGAGAAGGGCGATAGCTGAGCGCCCGGAGGGGATTTCTCATTTTTTCCTGCAGATAACAAGATTATGACCGCTGGCTCCCCGGCTTGAGGGGATCGCTGCCATATGGTAGTGGAATGACAGCAGCTCAGAGAATTCCTCATCGGACATCTTTTCCATATTATCCTTGAACATTGTGTAGGGGCCGTCGGCTGCTATGTGGGAGAGAATCGATAGATTATATTCGGACAATTCCTCTTCTATCTGTTCGGGATAGGCAAAATGGCTGATATTCATGAAATCATCGGGGAAGGTATGGGAGTTCCAATTTTCATTTTGCACGGCCTGATAATCATCCTTTCCGAACAGGACTCCCATAGACTGCATATAGGCTATCCCAAAGACCCTATTTATATAGGCAAAAGCGACAACCCCGCCTTCCTCCGTTATCCTGATGGACTCTTTATAACACCTCTTTCTGGATTCCCTGTCCCTGAGATGATATATCGGCCCCAGGCATAATGTCAGATCAAATTGGTTATCATCAAGGGAGCTCATATCGGTTGCATCAAGGAGACGGCAATGTAAATCTCCTGTCTTTTCACGTTCAATAAGCTTTTGGATCGCATTAATATTCTCCTGCACCATATCGGTTGCCAGAACACTATGCCCTTTTAGAGAGAAATGGAGGGAATAGGTACCGTGTCCCGCACCGAGTTCAATAATGCGGCTGTTGGGCTGGAGGTAATTCTCGATAAAGCGGCAGGTGGTGAAGAATTCGACGGAGTTAGCCTTTGATGAGAAGAGCCTGTCTCCTTCAACAATCTTGCCGTAATGGGAATCCAGGGTTGCTAATATCTCTTCCATTTAAGTATAGTATCATCTGAAATTCTTCATGAAAAGATGAATCTTTGTTTCTAATTGTTATTTATCATTTTGTGATACAATAAAAGACTATTATGGAACTTTTTGATGAACTGCTGGCGATCGCCCGGCGCAAAAACAACTATGATGCAACCAATCCCTGGGCTCAGGGTTCGGAAACCTATTTCGAAGAGATCGGCAAAGAGATAGAGGAAGTGCGGGAAGAACTGCCTCTGAACCGGGTCTGTTATCTGGAAGACGAACTGGGCGACGTACTCTGGGACTATCTGAATATCCTGCTGGCGCTCGAACAGGAGAAGGGAATCGATGCGGGCTCTGTCCTGGCCCGGGCCTGCCGCAAGTATGAGGAACGGATTTCCGGTATCGAGAAGGGCATACCCTGGAAGGAAACCAAGGAGAAACAGAAAGTACAGTTACGGACAGAGCAAAACCGGTTTGAATCGGGGAGGGCATGATGATTAGGGATAAACTCAGAGCTCAGATGGATTTTCTGAATGAGATCGAAAAGCTGAAAGTGGTTTACAGGCAGAACGGCACCATAGGGGGAACCCGCCGGGAAAACAGCGCCGAGCACTCCTGGCATGTGGCTCTGATGGCCCTTACCCTGCAGGAATACGCCCCGGCCGGCACGGATATCGCAAAAGTGATGAAAATGCTGTTGATTCATGACCTGGTTGAGATATATACGGGGGATACCTTTCTTTACGATGAAAAGGGAAGGGAGAAAGTCAAGGAGCCGGAGAAGAAGGCGGCTGAGAAGCTTTTTGCCATGCTGCCCGAAGAACAGGAGGAGGAGTTCAACCGCCTGTGGAATGAATTCGAAGATCGCCAAACGCAGGAGGCCCGGTTCGCTCTGGTCCTGGACAATCTGCAGCCCATCATGAACCACTACACCACGGAGAACGAAAATATCGCCGGAAAGAAACTGAACAGATCGCAGATCATTGAAAAGAAAAGTTTCATTAAGGATTATTCGACAGAGCTATGGGAATATGCCCTGGAGGTTATTGATAATAGCGTGGAGTTGGGGCTGTACGGGGAGGGGTGAATCCGGTCCGGAGATCGCCATACCCAGTGTTGTCTGTCAATGTCACGAAGCCCAGGAGCACCGGTGTCCTGTCCGATTGCTTTCATTGCGCCTTATCCGTGGTATTTTCCATCGGCCAGTCCTCTTTGCGGCGGCCCAGCCTGACGTTCCGGAAAAGCTGGATCAGTTCGGCCCGGTTCTTCAGACCGGTCTTTTTATAGACCGACCCCATATGCTTCTTTATGGTGTTAATGGAAACTCCCATCCGATCCGCCGCGTCCTGATAGCTTAATCCGGCCAGGAGCAGCTTAATGATGTTTATCTGTCTCATAGTTAATCTGTTCAGAGTTTCCCGGTCTCTGCTGACCAGGGTGAATTGCCCCAAAAACTCCTCAGTACTCAGAAAGCGGGATTCACCGGTACTCTCCGAAGCGGCCCTGGTCAGAAGTCGATTGAAATTTTCCAAATCCTCTTCGGGGGAGAGGAATGTGAAATCTTCTCCCGTTTTGAAGAAATAGGTGGCGTCCAGAAAAATCAGTCGGGAGGGATCTTGAACAAAGTTTCTAAGCAGTTTGGTAATACTACTTAAATGCTCTTTTAAATGAATATTGTTTAGAATTACCAGATCATAGGTCCCGGTAAAGGTTTGTAACTCCCAGGGGGTAGTAATGTGAACTTCAGCGAAAATATTCTGCATAAGAATATGGCTTTCGATAAATCGGGAGAACATTTCATACCTCCCAACAAGAAGAATCTTCATATGAATCCTTTTGTAATAATATAAGACGGTATACTGATTATCACGGAATGAAGAAAAAATCAAAGGCTTTTTAAATCTTCATAATAACAAAATATAATTCACTTAAAAAATAAAATAAAGTTTATCCAATAAGTGTATGTGTGTTTATGTAAAAAATAGTAGAAACTACCCTTATCAATTGAATGGGATAGTACATAAAGGGAATATAGACAAGAAAAGAGTAGTTAAAACTACCTATTGGGTTGAGTCGGGTATACTCTGGGCAAAACGGTTCAATTGAGAAATATTATTCTCATAAAATTAAACTATTAGTGAATGAGGTATGGCTTGATTGATTCGTTTCTGGGAAAAGGATTCTCCCTGGACTTCGGACCGGACTCCTGTGGCTGTATGGCCATGGCCGGGGGCAGGGCGTCCGTGGAAGAGTCCATTCGCATAATTCTCGGCACTTCCAAAGGGGAACGGGTGATGCGTCCCGATTTCGGATGCGATCTCAATTCTCTGGTTTTTGCGCCTAACAACAGTCGAACCCGGTCATTGGCCCAGTACTATGTAGAGGAAGCACTTACCAAATGGGAACACCGTATCGTCATCAAGGGGGTGGATGTCCGCCCCGATGAGGTTGATGAAACCCGTTTTCACGTGAGCATCGATTATCTGCTCCGTTCGGTCAATACCTATTTCAACATGGTTTATCCCTTTTATCTTGAGCGAGGCGAGATTGATACCCAGTCCCAATTTGGATGATAAGACATACAGGGATATTCTTGAAGAAGCCCGTTCCCTGATTCCCCATTATACTCCTGAGTGGACGAACCACAACCCCTCCGATCCGGGAATGACACTGGTGGAGCTGTTTTCATGGATGACCGAGATGGTACTCTACCGTCTGAACCGTGTTCCCCAGAAAACCTATCTGGCTCTCCTTGACCTGATGGGGCTGACTCTGACACCGCCCCAGGCCTCCCGGGTTCTCCTCAGGTTTCAGCCTGTGGCGGGATACGAAGGTCTCATTCAGATTCCCCGGGGTTTCCAGGTATCCACGGCGAGGTCCGAAGGGCAGGAGGCTGTTGTCTTTGAAACGGAGAAAAGCCTGGCCATTCAGGATAATCCCCTCATTGCCTGTATAAGCAGAACCGGGAATAGAATAACCGACAACTGGGATCGTCTTAAATCCTCTGCCGGCGGGTTTTATCTTTTTCAGGCTGCCGATGAGGTGGAACGCTATATTTATCTGGGGGCCGATTCATTCCGTCTCCTCCGGGATCCCAATACAATCTGCCTGGCTGCGAATCAGCAGAGCGAAGTTCTGTCCGCAGATAATGAGTTTATCCGCCTCTTTCTGTGGGAATTCTGGGACGGCAGCCGATGGAATCCCCTGGAAGGGGAATATTACCTTCCCGGTGAGAAGAAGAGTTCCAATCGGGTTTTTTTCAAAGGCCCCCTTGATATGGAACCCAGTACTGTCGGGGATTATGAGGGATACTTTATCCGGGGGAAAATCGAATCCCTGCCGGAAGATTCCCGCACCCTGGATGTGGGGTCACTCACTTCGCAGCTGATTTTTTCCGGTGACGGACTTAGTCCGGATAACTGCTTATTTAACTCCACCGGTTTCTCCGAACTGGACCTGGATAAGGATTTCCTTCCCTTCGGAGACAATCCCGTCGTTGACGATATTCTCTATATCGCTGCCGGGGAAGTCCTCTCGAGAAAAGGGGCCCGTATATCTCTCCACGTGCTCCTTAACGAAGCGGTCACCCCCTCTCTTCCCGCAGATACTTTAACCATGAGGTATGAGTACTGGGACGGCCGTGACTGGATGATCCTGGGGATCTCCCGACCCGGAGGGCAGGCCGCTTCGACCGGGGAATTGGATTTCCGGGACAGTACTCTGGCTTTTTCCCGATCCGGAACGGTTTCCTTTCTCTGTCCCGCCGATCTGACGGTCAGGACTGTTAACGGCCAGGAAGGCCTGTGGATCCGCATAAGAATCGGTGTGGACGATATGGGAAAGGGGGGTGGCTATTCCCGTGAGAAAGGGGGGTCCTGGTCCTGGTACTTCTCCGAAAAGATAGTTCCTCCCCTGGTTTCCCGTCTTCGATTCAGTTACGATGAGGGCTTCCGGGCTCTGGAACAGGTTCTTGTTCATTCCGATTACGCCTTTGAGGACTTCTCCCATTCCCTTAGTGAGAATTTCAAAGCCCGGGAAAGGGGAGAGGAGCCTCCCTTTTTAAGGCTTTTGTCACGCAATGACGACGGGGCTCCCACTGTCAATTTCGGTTTTGCCGGCCCTCTGCCTCCAGGACGCCCCTCCCTGTTTTTTGAGTTGGACGAATCGGACGGGCGGGAGGATTTTTATGAAGATCGGGCCCTGGCGCTCTCAAATCGTCAAATATCTTTGCAATGGGAGTGCTGTTGCGAGGGGCAGTGGATAAAAATCAATGTAAATGACTATACCGACTCCTTTCATCGTTCCGGATTTGTAGAATTCGATTTCCCCGGGGATTGGGACATACAGGAGCAATTCGGCAGGAATCTCTGCTGGCTCAGGGTCGTTTTTCTGAGCGGCAGTTTCGAATCCAGTCCCTTTCTGAAAAATGTGTTCACAAATACGGTCTATGGTACCCATTCCCGGACTTTCAGAGATGATGTGCTCGGTTCGGGAAGCGGTTCCCCCTACCAGGAATACCCCCTGCTGCGGACACCGGTTCTTCCCGGTACAGTACTAGAGGTTCGGGAGGAAACCTATCCCCCCCAACATGAAAGGGAAATCATTGAGGGGGAAGAAGGGGAAGACGCCATACGAACGGAAAAGTCCCGGGCCGGCCGGGAGGATGTGTGGATCCGCTACCACCGGGTAGAGAATTTTTATGAATCCGATGCCCGTTCCCGTCATTACATCCTGGATTATGAAAAGAACCGCATTCTCTTCGGAGACGGAAAAAAGGGAGTCATTCCCCCCCGGGGCAAAAACAACATTCTGATGAAAGAGTACCGTACCGGAGGCGGAAGCGGGGGGAATGTGGGTGAGGGTACCGTAAGGATTCTGCGGCAGAGCCTTCCCTTTCTCGCCGGTGTCGAGAACCCTCTTCCCGCCCGGGGCGGATCAAATCTGGAAGATATGGAAAACCTCAAGAAGCGCGCCTCCGGTGTATTCCGCAGCCGAAACAGGGCGGTCACTTCAGAGGATTACGCCTGGCTGGCCCACGAAGCGTCCAGTTCGGTGGGGCGTGCCGTCTGTCTTCCCAAGGTTAATAACAGGGGTGAGATTGTGGTCATTATTCTTCCCCGCCGGGAGAAGGTTGATCTGAATGAGAGGCTTTATCCCTCTTCGGAATTGGTGCGAAGGGTAAAAGAGTATCTGGACGAACGGAAACTGGTGGGGACGAGGCTTTGCGTTTCCGGCCCCCTATATAAACGGGTCTCCCTGCATATCCGTCTGGTTTTCCGCAAGGAGATCGTGGAAACCCGTACGGCAAGGGAAGAGATTACCGCCGTTATCAAAAGTGGACTACATCCTCTGAACGGGGGAAACGGTAAAGGGTGGGGGTTCGGAGAGCCTCTTCAGAAGGAGTTCATCCAGAGAACTCTGGAACGAATCCGTTCGGTTCATCATTTAGAGGATATTCGCCTTATCGATGGGGAAACCGGAATGGAACAGGATATGATTTCACTCCGTTCGGATGAGCTTCTCTATCCCGGTGAGATAGTGCTTGAGGACAGGAGGTCGGAGTTTTGATGGATCAGGACAGAATACTGGGGTATGCCCTGCAGTGTCTCCGTGACAAAGCGGCCTCCTGGTTTCCCGGTGAGTCCGTAGAGATTTACAGGGGAGAAGCCGGGGAAGGTATAAGGATATTCGTAACCGGCCTGGAAGAGGAACATACGGCCAATCCCCATGAGACCTGTCGCATAACCACTGAGAAAGGGGATTTTCAAGTGCCCCGTCCCCGGATGGTGACCCTTAAACTGGCGCTGGTATCCTGCTTTGGAGATCCTGTCAAAGCTCTGGACGGGGCGGCGCGTATTAAGAGGAATATACACGATGATCCCTATCTGGCCCTTGAAAAATGCCTTTGGCATGGCTGCCGGGACGCTCGGACAGTTATGGAGTTCGTCCCCTTTTCCCAGCCCCTGCCCGGGGCATACACCGCCTTTGAGTCCTACCGTTGGGAACTCTCCCTGCGTTTGGGAATCAATTCGGTCCGGGAAGAAAAGATAGTTAAAGTAAGAGAACGCCAGTTTACTGCCGTTAGCAAATGAATATTCAGCATAGAGAAAAAAGGAGTATGCAGTTATGCCCCAGTATTTAACGCCAGGAGTTTATGTCGAGGAAGTTTCCAGCGGGTCCAAACCTTTGGAAGCGGGAGCCACCAATGTGGTCGGTTTCCTGGGAGTGGCTCAGAAAGGCCCGGTGAACGAGGCAACCCTGGTCACCAACTGGACCCAGTATACCAAGATTTTCGGTGGTATGCACAAAAACGGCTGGATGGGTCATTCGGTTTTCCAGTTTTTCCAGAATGGCGGCACCAAGTGCTACATAAACAATCTTGCCGAAGCGTCCAGAGATGCCCAGCCAAAGGAAGAGGCTAAGGACGGCAAGGGTAAAGCGGCTCCCGCCGAGGAGGGCTTTGTTATAAAAAATCCCGATAACCTCACAAAGCTGATCATCGGGAAAGATGAGGGCCCCGGGAAAAGGACCGGCCTGTACGCCTTTGATGAAATCGGTGATATTTCCCTTATCTGTGCTCCCGGAGTCACTGAGCCAGCCGCCCAGGATGCGATACTTTCCCACTGCGAGAAAAACCGTTTCCGCGTGGCCGTTCTCGATGCGCCGGAAACCCTGGATAAGGGCATAGACACCATGCCTATGCCCCGGGACTCAACCATGGGAGCCTACTATTTTCCCTGGGTCAAAATGTACGACGCCGACAACGATGTGGACGTCTATGCTCCTCCCTGCGGAGGCGTAGCTGGTGTTTACGGACGGGTAGACAGTACCCGGGGCGTTCATAAGGCGCCGGCCAATGAAATCTTCAGAGGAGCCACGGGGCTCAAATACAACTTGACCGATGGGGAGCAGGAACTGCTGAATCCCAAGGGGATCAACTGTATAAGGGAATTCGAGGGAAGGGGTATCCGTGTCTGGGGAGCCCGTACCTTCAGCTCCGATGCGGAATGGAAATACATTAATGTGAGACGTCTCTTCTGCATGGTGGAAAAGGCTATCATGGATGGGACCAACTGGGTCGTATTCGAACCCAATACCCGGGCCCTTTGGAAGCAGATCGTACGGAATCTGACCGCCTTCTGCCTCCGTCTCTGGAAGGACGGAGCCCTATTCGGGGATACTCCCGAGGAAGCTTTTTTCGTCCGCTGTGACGACGAGCTGAATCCCCCCGAATCAATTGATGCAGGTTATGTCGTCTGTGAAGTGGGTATCGCCCCCGCCAAGCCGGCGGAGTTTGTGGTATTCCGCGTTTCACAGAAGACTTTGACTGAGTAGGTTGATTTCCCCGGAGATCAACACGGATAAAACCTATTTTAAAGGAGACAAAAATGGCTGACTACACTCCCACGATGAAGACGAACTTCAAAGTAGAGATCGACGGTGTGGACTATGGCAACTTCACCGGCGTCAGCGGTCTTGGCGCTACGGCGGAAGTCACCGATGACATTGGCGGCGTAGACCGTAACGCCCGGAAGATTCCCGGAAAGGTCAGATTCGAGACGGTAACCCTGACCCGTAACTGCGATCCCAAGGATACCATCCTCAGGGAATGGTGGAAAACGGTGGAACGGGGCACACCCCTCAGAAAGGCCGTTTCCGTGGTGCTGTTCGACCGTAACGGAGTCGATGAGATCGCGAGACGCAACCTCTTTGAGTGCGTGCCCTGCGGTTGGGATATGTCCGATCTGAACAGTTCCGAGACCGGATCCATCACCGAAAGCATCTCCTTCGTCTATGAAGACGGGGACTGGGCTTAAGAAAAAGATCCGAAAGCGGGATGCCGCTTTCGGATTCACTCCCATGGTTAAAAGATTATTTTTATGATTGAAAAAAAATATCTCCTCCTCTTTTGTCTCTTATCCTTAACCCTCATCACTCCTTTCGCGGAGGGAATTGGTGAAGTATTTAAAAAAGACGCACAGGAGGAACCTTTAATACAGGATCTTTACTCCGAAATGGCGGAAGACCTCCCGGTTGTCGGACTTTACCCCCCGGGACATCGTGAAGGTGTTGATGAAGAGGAAATGAAAAGACTGTACAGCAGTCTGACCGAGGCAATGGTGCTGCATGGGACCATGAAGCCGGCCAGTCTGGCGGATTGGTTCTACGGGGAATATGAAGGGTCACGTCCCGGAGATATTCTGGAAGTAAATGACAGACTATTGTCTCTCGAAATGCCTCTGACCTATACGATGACCTGGAATCTCATACCCTTCCGAACGGGTTATATGTACCGCCTGGCCTGTTATCTCCCGGGTAAAAATACCCGTTCCGTTTACCTTTATCGGCTTCTTGCCGATCTGGATGAGGATTGGGAGCGACGGCTTCCGGGAATACTGGCTGAACTGGATTACCGGCTAGCAGGAAAAAGAGGGACCTACCTTTCCGACCCCCTTTTTGTAGAGTCCTTTACGGTACAGTACTACAACTATTATGAGCTTTCCAGCGGGGACTACAGTTTTACTGAAATGCCTTTCATTATTTTGGAAAAGAAGGATTATCACCGTGACGATGATCTTTTTTCCGAATGGCTGGCTCTTCGTCTGCACCTTTCCGGGATTTTTCCCGTTGTAATGGACGATCAGCCCCACCTGACAAAAGAGGGTGATGGTCATCCCTCCTTCTGTACCTGGGGCATAAAGGGACAGGTGAAGATCTCAGAAGTATTCTCCCTGTTGCGCGTAGATATATTTAACTACCGCCGCCAGGAAACGGTGGGATCCTATGATTTCCCCTTTGAAGGACAGGATATGGCCGCCGTATCCGCTCTGATAGAGTCGGTTCTGCCCTTTATTTATGACAGGATTCTCTCAAACGAAGTCAAGCGTGATCTGGTCCTGTTCAAGCCTGATTTCCATCAGCCCCTTGAATCTACGGCTATTTATACGAAAGAGGGGTATCAGGGGCCACGGGATCTGGTAACGCTTTTTCCTGCCCGGTTGGGTTTGAACCGTTTTCTGGTACAGGAGGATCAATTCCTGCCGGTAGATCTATCCGGGTTTAATGAAGCCCATCTTGTCGGACCCGGAGGAGAAGTATTCGGAGTTTACACGGAGAGGGAGATTCGTTATGCAGAAAAATTGTTCGAGGAGTAGGACAGGATTCTTTCTACAGGTTCTGCTGCTCCTGTTCTCCTCCTGTTCTACAGTGTCTGAGAAGCAACCTTTAATACTGGCAGAACTTGTACCGCCGGAACAGACCGATGAGCCCGTCACTGAGAAAGCGGTTCAGAAGGAGAAGCCCCTTCCCGTGGTTCCCCTGTACGTGCAGGGAAAGGTTATGGAAGTGGAAGTGGTACAGGGGGTTCAGAAATTTCTTTACCTCAAATTCAACAGCGATATCGTAGTGGGGAAGATTCCCGAAGGGGACTGGAATGTTTCAGAAGAGCGGCTCATCAATAAGCCCCGTTCCTATACACTTCGAGCCGGCATGGCGGGAGAGATCTATTCGGATACCCGTTTCACCGAGAAGGCCGGGGACTTCCTGCTTCTTGAGCAGTACGACGATATCTACAGAGCCGAGATCGAAGGGTTGAATTACATAATCGACCGGTCTTCTCTGGTTCAGATTCAAATCCGTTAGGAGGCTGCGTTGTCCCATATAAGTAAAGTGGAAACCCGATTGAAGGATATGCAGACACTTGTCAGAGCTCTCTCTCATCTGGGGTACGAAACCGAAGAAGCCCGGGAAGGGGTAAAGCTTACCCTTGAGGGGTGGAACGGGGAAACCCTGGAAGCGGATTTGGTAATAAGGCTGGAGGGACCCTTTTCCATCGGGGTGAACCGCAGGGAAGAGGGATTGGAGCTCTCCGCCGACTGGTGGGGCGTGGAAACCTACACGGATCGGAAGCAGGATGAGATACTCGGTGAGATTCAGAAGCAGTACGCCTATGAGACGGTGATGGACAAAATCAGCGCCGGCGGCTATTCGGTGGTAACCGAAGAACAGGATAGCGGGGAGAACCTTCATATTGTTGTCAGAAGATGGATATAGCGCCCTGATAGGGCTGAGTCTGAACAGAGCGATAAAACTGATAGAAGAAGCGGGTCTCCGATGGGGCGGACATTTCTACCGCCATTCGGAAGAGCGCCGTTTCACCGTACTCGAGGTCAAACCGGGTAAGGACCGGATGGGGCAGGCCCTTCTTACCCTTATCGTGGCGGGAAGGAATCCGGTGGAGCATCTTCCCTCCCTCTACCGGGAGAATCTCTTTCTGGAGAATTTTCTGTGGATTTTCCAGCATATCCAATATGAGCAGATCCGAACCTTAGACTCCTTGCACGAGTATTTTACTCCCCGGGAAGCTCCCGTGGAATTTCTCCACTGGATGGCCTCCTGGTTCGGTATGGATCTTGAGAAGAATTCTTACGATGAGGAAACGGTACGGGCTCTCCTGCAGAAAGGGTTGAGTCTTTTTCAGTGGAGGGGCACCGTCAAGGGTCTGACCGCCTATCTGGAGATTAGCGGCGGGGTTAAGCCGATAATTCGGGAGAATACTTTTCCCCAGGGAGACTTCGTCATTATGGGAGAGAAGAATCTGAGTAGAGTCATACGTAATCACGGCGAAAGGCAGGTCCCCTTCTTTACGGTTCATTTTCCCGTTCCCGCGGACCGGTTCTCCCAGGCGGACAAGGGGCGAATCGCTTCTATTGTAGAGCAGGAGAAGCCGGCCCATACCATGTATTACATCACCTTTGAGAAGAGGGAGAAAAAGCAGAGCAGAGGTATCCTTATTCAAGAGGATCAGCAGTTTATCAATCAGGAGAAAACCGATGGTTGACGAAAAAATTATCCCCGAACTGGGACGGTTCAAAAGGGCGAATTTCTTTAACGGGCTCATGGCATCGCCCCGGTTCTGGAATGATATTCAGGATTATCACTTCAGCAAGGAGTCCTTTTACAACTCTCTGTTTCACGGAAGCGGTGTCATTCCCGGGGTTCTGGAAAATTTTCAGGTGCAGCGGCTCAAAGGTTCAGGCGGGGTGGCGGCCATTATCGTGCACCCCGGAGCTGCCATAGACAGTCAGGGACGGCCTATCTTTCTTTACGAGCCCCAGGCCCTGACCCTGGATGTGAGAAAGTACAAGCTTCCCGCCACCGTGTATATAACGGTACGCTTTCATGAAGTGATGGAGGATTTCTTTCAGAATGATGAGAATCCCGATTATCAGGGCTATATGA